>JBDLKA010000077.1:0-17877 GCA_039714075.1 Candidatus Krumholzibacteriota bacterium
TGCCCGAACCCTACACCGGCATGAACCCCTATGAGGTCTATCGCTCCCTCGGTTGCTTGGCCCGCCTGTACGAGTACAATTCCTGTTTCCGGCGCATCGAGCATCCCGGGGTGCGCTTCGTCCGGCGCGACCTGAACGAGACGGATGTGGAAACGGTGGTCGAGACACCGGTGGGCACACAGACCGCCGTGCACCGGAAATCCCTCAACAGCCCCCACGGGATCACGTTGAAGTGGGAGGTCGAAACGCTCGAGGAATTGAAGGTTGCCACCTGGCGCGAGGAGAACGCCGCGTGGGAGTGGGACCAGGAGGAATTCGACCGCCACATGCGCACCTGCGGCGACCTGGGCGCCCCCACCATGTTCATGCCGCGGATGAACGTCCAGTGCCTGTACATCGAGAAGATGGGGGTGGAGAAGGGCGTGTACGCCATGTTCGAATGGCCGACGGAGATCGAGACCTTCTTCGGCGTCCTGGACGAGAGCCACGACCGGTTGATCGACGTCATCAACCCTTCGCCCGTCGAGATAATCAACTTCGGCGAGAACATCCACGCGGGAACGCTCTCGCCGGACCTGTTCCGGGGCTATCACCTGCCGGCCTGCCGGCGGCGGTGCGAGAAGCTCCACGGCGCCGGGAAGTTCGTCACTTCCCACTGGGATGGCGACACGAAACCGCTGCTGCCCTTCGCCAGGGAAACGGGGCTGGACGGCATCGAGGCGATCACTCCCTACCCGCAGGGGGACGTGACGCTCGAGGAGATGAAGGATGCCCTGGGGGACGAGATCTTTCTTCTGGACGGGATCCCGGCCATCTACTTCGACGACACCTACCCGGTGGAGACGCTCATCGAATGCACGGAGAAGCTGATCGAACTGTTCGCGCCCAGGCTGGTGCTGGGGATCTCGGATGAGATATCATCGACCGGGGACATCGAGCGGCTGCGGGTCGTGGGCGACATCGTGGACGAGTACAACAAGCGGGTCGATCCCGGGATCGACTGAGGAGCACCCATGGAAGAACTGCTGGAAAGACTCGCGGTCTGCATCGAGCACGGCAAGGTCGACGCCGATTCTCCCTATCCACCGGAATTGAAGGGACAGGAGGGGGCGACCGAATTGACGAGACGGGCCCTGGCCGCCGGCTGCCCGCCCCGGGAAGTGCTCGCCGGCGGCCTGATGACCGGCATGGGGCGCGTGGGAGACCGCTTCGAGAAGGGCGAGGCCTTCATCCCCGAACTGCTGATCGCCGCCCGGGCCATGACCGCGTCGATGGAACTGCTCAAGCCCTATTTCGAAAGCGGGGACATCGAGTACCGGGGCAAGGTCATCCTGGGCACGGTGGCCGGCGACCTGCACGACATCGGCAAGAACATCGTGCGGATGGTGCTCGAGGGCGACGGCTGGGAAGTGATAGACCTGGGCGTGGACGTGACCACCGAGCAGTTTCTCGACACGTTGGCCGGGAATCCCGGCAGCCTGGTCGGCCTGAGCGCCCTGTTGACGACAACCATGATCAACATGGAAAGGACCACGGCCGAGATCCAGGTAAAATATCCCGGTACGCCGGTCTTCGTGGGAGGGGCGCCGCTGTCCGATGAGTTCTGCGCGAAGATCGGCGCGAGCGGATATTTCCAGGATCCGCAGAAGTTCGCGAAACATCTGCGCGGGCCGGCTGATACCGAAGGCGGGGACTAGCGGCATGTCGCAATCCTCGCGTGAACTCGTCCGGCGCGCGTTGCGGTTCGAGCACCCGGAGCGCCTGCCGCGCCAACTCTGGACGCTGCCCTGGGCGAATATCCACCATCCCGGGACGGTGGCGGAGTTGGAACGGCGCTACCCTGCGGACATCGAGATCTGCCAGTACTTCTACCGGCCCTCGCAACGCGCCGAGGGCGACCCCTACCGGGTCGGCACGAGCACCGACGCGTGGGGCTGCGTGTTCAGGAACATCCAGCCCGGAATGATCGGCGAGGTGGACGAGCCCATCCTGGCAAACATGGCCGATGCCGCGGCCTACCGGCCTCCCTGCGAGCAGTTGCCCAAGGCCGGAAGCCGTGAGTGGTCGGAGGCGCAGGACGTGATCAGCCGCTTCCACGCCGGGACCGACAGGTTCGTCTTCGCCAATATCGATACCCGGCCCTGGGAGCGGTACCAGTTCCTGCGCGGCACGGAGAACGCCCTTGTCGATGTACTGATGCCCGAGTCTGGAATGACCGATCTGCTGCAGAAGATCCACGGGTTCTACCTCCGGGAGCTGGAGTTCTGGTGCGCCGCGGATGTCGACGCCATTCCCCTGGCCGACGACTGGGGGACGCAATCCAACCTGCTGATCAACCCTGATCTCTGGCGCGAGCATTTCAAGCCGCTGTACCGCGAGTACTGCGAGATGGCCAGGGCCCACGGGAAGTTCGTGTTCCTGCATTCGGACGGCTTCGTCACCGACATCTACGAGGATCTCATCGAGATCGGCATCGATGCGGTCAACTCCCAGCTCTTCTGCATGGACATGGGCGAGCTGGCCCGGATAGGCAAGGGCAGGATCACCTTCTGGGGCGAGATCGACAGGCAGAAGGTGTTGACCTCGGAGAACCCCGAGGACGGCCGCGCGGCGGTGCGCGAGGTGGCGCGGCACCTGTACGATCCGGCCGGCGGGATCATCGCGCAGTTCGAATTCGGAGCCGGGGCGAACCCGGAAACCGTGATGGTGATTTTCGACGAGTGGGAGAAGGTCCATCGTGAAGCGACCCGATAACAACATCAGCAACAGGGACCGCCTGGTCACGATTCTCGAGGGAGGGGTGCCCGACTTCCCGCCCCATTTCGAGATCACTTTCCAACTGGGCAAAGAGTTCTTCGACATGGATTGGCAGCAGGTGAACGAGGCGCCGTATGCATCGGAAGCGGCCCGGACGGAGGCCCTCGAGGATTTCCACATCGAGCTCCAGCTGCGGTTGATCGAGGAGTTCGACTACGCGGCCGTGCAGCCCCCGAACAGCCTGGCGGGCATAGAGAAGACGAAGAGGGCGGTGGGGGAGCGGGCGCTGGTCGCGCCGCACGACTGGGACGGGGTGTTCTGGATGCCGGGCGGCAACGAGATCATGCAGTTCGTCGAGCGGATGTACCTGCGTCCGGACGAGATGCACGCGGAAGCGCGCACCAAGTGCGACGCAGCCAAGCTGCGCCTGGCGCAGCAGGCCGACGCCGGAGCGGACTTCTTCCTGCTGGCCTACGACTTCGGTTTCAACAACGGCCCCTTCATCTCGCCGACGCAGTTCGGTGAATTCGTGGCGCCCTACCTGGACGAGATCGTCGCCGCCGTTCACGACACGGGCAAGAAGGCGCTGCTGCACTCGGACGGCGACCTGAACCTGCTGCTCGACAGGATCCACGCCACCGGCATCGACGGCTACCAGTCGGTCGACCCCCAGGGGAACATGGACATCCGGGCGGTGCGCGAGAGGTTCCCGGACTGGATCCTGATGGGCAACGTGAACTCGGGCATGCTGCAGTTCACCGACGAGGAGAAGATCCGCGAGTCGGTGGACTACTGCATGGAGCACGGGGGCGTGGGGAAGAGGTACGTCTTTTCGACCAGCAACTGCATCTTCGACGGCATGCCGGCCGGGAGCTATCGGATGATGTTGAGGGAGTACCGGAAGTGGGCGACCGATCCGGGATAGGCGACGGGGTGGCAGCTACCGTCTGCGGCTGACTTAGGTCAGATAGCATGTCGAAATGAACTGGGAATTAGACGGGCTTCATTCTTGTGCCGCATGCAAACGCGGGTTGTCGAGGCGCAAGCGGTACATCACTTGATTGTAGTTGTAGCGCGGGGTTTTCTCTGGGGCCCCACTGAACGAATCTGTATAGGTTCCCTCCAAGTAGATGATACGGCCACCCTCTTGGTTGAAGAACGTGTGTGTGGCAACATTATAGAAATTGTACCGATCGTGATGAATGATCTTCACGGCCTCGCCGTACGGACCTTCCGGTTGTGTCGCCTCGGAGTAATAGACATCGCCGGTATCTTCCATAAGCATGATCCAGCGTTTCCGGTACTCGTTCCAGACAACACAGGACGGCCGCGCGCCGCTCGCAGGCAGCAGAACATCGCGCGCTTCCCATCGGCTTGAATCCTGAATCGCGTTCCAGTCGTCCGGCACGCGCAGCCACGGATAGAGATACCAGTAGCCGTCATGCTGGAAGGGGTGAGAGGAGACATGGTGATCGCGGCAAGGCAGTTGCACCCAGGGCTGAAATACTCCCGTCCGGTCATCGAACAGTGCCAAACCACACTCGTCGGGAAATTTCAGACCATCCTGCCTCGTATATGTAGCGATCAGCCGCTCCTCGCCATTCGGATCAATCATCGGGATCAAGCCCTCGATCCACACCAAGCCTTTGCTCGGTAAAGGGAGCATTCGCTTCACGCGCCCTTTCGGATCCGTGAAGTAGTCGTAGTTCACCGCTACGTCAGGATTATCGCCAAGATCGCTGGTTGCCGCCGTAACACTGAAGTTCCAGTATGAAGGCCCAACAGTGTCGCCCCAGATCCAGAAGATCGCGCCCTTGTACACTGCGGCGGAGACCGTATCCTGGCCGAGCACCAGAGCATTCATCATCGGTTCTTCCAGCGCCACCGGCAAACCTGCCATCTTGCTGTCACGGTAGATACCCTCTCCAGTCAGACGATACAGTCGTTCGGCGATCATCGTGCGATGGACGCGCAGTTCCAATACTCCGCCGGGTTCGATTCTTGCGTTCACTCCCCGTCCAAGGGGTGTTTCATCCGAATATTCATAGCCGTGGCTTCGGATGGCGATGAACACCTCACGTTCGATGAACGATGGCTCGTCGATTGCAGCCACGCCGGCGCTGTCGGTCCAGTACTTGACCTCGTTTGGAAACCTCAACTCAACCAGCGGTACGCCGCGGCCTGTCTCTTGGTCGACTACATGAATCACGAAGTATTCTATCGTCCGGGCGTCGGCGCGAGACCAGTGCAATACCGCCGCGATAATCAACGCAATGACCAGCGATACAAGCCTCAAGACGTACCCCGTTTCATTGATTCAGCGGTTCAACGGGAACCATGATGGTCTTCGTACCCGGTTTTCCTGCAGACAATTCAGGATACCATTTCACGGCCGAACTTCGAGTCAAGCTTTCCTGGCAGGTTTTAATCCCCCTACCCAGGGGGGTAGATTAGTGAACAAACCCCCCAGCTAGCCCCCCGCTAACCGTAAATGTCTATAAAATTACAGATGCAGGATCTCCGCTACCCGAAGAACGGATGGTTGGCTGGTTCGAGATTCCATGGTTTAGTTGGTCCGCTCCGGTAGGGCAAGGTTCGAACAAGAAGGATCCGGTAATATCGTGCAACTCGACTCTCTTGACTGGCTGGTCGTGGTTGTTTGCCTCGTTGCGGCCTTTGCGCCGGCGTTGTGGTTTGCCCGTCGTGCCAGTCGCGGCACGGCCGAGTTCTTCGCCAGCGGCCGCACGGCTCCCTGGTGGTTGATCGGCACGAGCATGGTGGCGACCACCTTCAGTACCGACACGCCCAACCTGGTCACCGATCTTGTACGGTCAAACGGTGTGGCCGCAAATTGGAGCTGGTGGGCTTTCCTGATTACAGGGATGGCGACGGTGTTCCTCTACGCCCGCCTGTGGCGGCGCAGCGGCGCTCTTACCGACCTCGAATTTTACGAGATGCGATATAGCGGCCGACTCGCTGCTGTCGTTCGCGGTGTGCGCGCCGTATATCTCGGTCTCGTGTTCAACGCCGTGATCATGGCGACCGTTACCCTGGCCGCCGTGAAGATCGCCCATGTTCTGCTTGGCTGGGATCGGGGTACGACACTCGTCGTTTGTTTCCTGTTGAGCGTGGGCTTTTCAGCACTGGCCGGCCTCTGGGGCGTGCTCGTGGCGGACCTGGTACAGTTCGCCATCGCCATGATTGGCGTTATTGCAGCGGCGCGGGCCGCCCTGCAGGCGCCTCAGGTGGGAGGGCTGACTGGTCTGGTCGATCGACTTGATCCGCAGACTCTGGCCTTTTTCCCCGACCCGGGTGACGGAACGGTGTTCGTATCGGTATTGGTCGTGCCTCTTGCGGTCCAGTGGTGGGCGGTGTGGTATCCCGGGGCGGAACCGGGCGGCGGCAGTTACATCGCCCAGCGCATGCTGGCGGCCCGCGATGAAAACCACGCCCTGAAGGCGGTTCTCTGGTTCAACGTGGCCCACTATGCCCTGCGCCCGTGGCCCTGGATCCTGGTTGCTCTGGCCTCGCTGTTGGTTTTTCCGGAACTGTCCGACATCCGTGCCGCTCTACCGCATGTCGACCCCGCGCTGCTCGGGAATGACATCGCCTATCCGGCCATGCTGACGCTCTTGCCCCACGGACTGCTGGGTCTGCTGGTGGCTTCACTCACGTCGGCGTATGTCTCCACCATGAGCACCCATCTGAACTGGGGCGCTTCATACCTGGTGAACGACCTGTATCGCCGTTTTCTCCGTCCGGACGCTGATGAACGCCACTTGGTGCGGATGTCGCGTCTGGTGACGGTCGGTCTCATGGGCTGCGCCGCGGGGTTCACTCTTCTTCTTGAGACGGCGGGGGAGGCCTTTCGCCTGCTTCTCTCCTTCGGCGCGGGCACCGGCCTGATCTACCTGTTGCGCTGGTACTGGTGGCGTATCAACGCCTGGAGCGAGATTTCGGCCATGATCGTGTCATTCCTGGTCACGATCTCGATACATCTGCTCGGGCGGGCCGATGTCATCAGGCTGGGGTCGGACGCGACCCTGCTCTGGACGGTCGGGATCACCACCTTTGTCTGGCTGGCCGTGACTTTTATGACGCCGCCCGTCGATCGAACCACTCTCGCCGCGTTCGTCCGCCGCGTCCGCCCGGCGGGGCCCGGTTGGCCGGGATTCACGAGCGACGATTCGCTACCGGCCGACAACCTGCCGCGCGCCCTGCTCTCCTGGTCCCTGGGCTGCCTGTCCATCTATGCGGCGCTGTTCGCAATCGGCAGTTTCCTCTACGGGTATACGGCAAGGGGCTCTTCCCTCGGTGTGCTGGCCGTCGTGGCCTTCCTTGCGTTGAACCGGTTTTCGAGGGGACCCAAGGACCAACCCCCAGGGATCCGGGTCAGATAGTGTCGATCACGTGTTGCATCGCCTCCCGGGAAGCCAGCAGGGCTTCCAGCAGGGACAGTTGAGCTCGAGCTCGCCTCAGATTGTGCCCGGGCTCGTCGACCGGATAGTAGATATCGCCCCCCAGATGGTCTGCCAGGAAGCGTAGTGACTGTTCGTAGGTGATCACAATGGCGCCGGCAACCAGTTGAAACCGCTCCGGTCTGCTGATCCAACCGTCGGCGCCTTCCAGATAACCCGAGGCCAGATCGTGAAAGATATCCTCCCGTATGGTGATAAGGTCCGGATCAGGTTCGTCTTCGGGCCGACCTGTGACCGAAGAGCGCACGAGGTCGCCGAAATCGAAGACAGCGCAACCCGGCATGACCGTGTCGAGATCAACCACGCAAAGCGCTTTGCCCGTCTCGGTATCGACGAGAACGTTATCGAGTTTGGCGTCGTTATGGACCAGGCGCACAGGCAGGCTTTCCCGCGGCAGGGAACCGGCCAGCGACGCCAGGGCGACGAGGCGATCATACTCCGGGCGGCAGGTCCCGAGCCGACCGTGATTGTCGGATTCCGCGCTGGATCGGAGGGCCGCCAACCGGCTCGGCGTGTCGTGAAAACCGGGCAGGATTTCCCGCGGTCTCGGCCCTGGTCCCTCGTTGACCAGTTCCAGGAATTGACCGAGGAGTCTGGCCGCGTCGAATATCTCGGCGGAATTCGTGCAAAGGGGCGGGCGGGAGTCGGGGATCAGGGCGGCTACGCGCCAGACGTCGCCGTCGTCGTCGCGCAGCCAGGGACGATCTTCAGACCCTTCGCGGAAGGTAAGGCGTTTCCGGGGGTCGGCTTCGCCGCGCCGGCGCAAGGCTTCGTCCACGCGCCGGGCGGCCACGGCGGCGTTCTCGGCCACGGCGATCGGGTCGGGGAAAACACGATGGTTCAGGCGTTGCACCAGATGCGGGCCCTGCACCGTGTCCACACGCCAGGTGGTGTGGATCAGGCCTTTGCCGAAGGGCCGGGCCGGGGAATCGGCCACATCGAGGCCGAATTGCCGGATGATACGCAAGGGGCTCTCCAGCTTCTCCAGGCGCCTGGCCACACGCTGGCGGTCCCGGGGCCAGGTCATTCCGCACCAGGAATCCGGAGCCGTCCTTACGCGCACTCCGGCCTTCCCGGATCTGATGGCGCGATCGACCGCCGCCGGGAGATGGCACTCGTCGGTCTCGAGATTCGCGGTGGCCAGGAAGTCCGTCAGGCAGTCCTCGAGCAAGGGGAAGATGTCGGGCGTGAAGGCCCAGGCATTCATCGACACGGGCTTGTCCTGGGGCAGGCTCGACCCGCGTTCCGGCCCGGTCGTGATACGTCCTTCGCCGTCGATGGCCAGGTGTTCTTCGAGGGCAATAAGCCAACCGTCATCGTCCACCTCACAGACGGCCCGTGAGACCGTCCCTTCCCTGGACAGGGTCGAGGCGAGGGGATAACCAAGCATGGCGAAAATGGGACCGGCGACCGCCTCGGAATCGGTTTCCGTCAGGGCGGCGGCCAGAGCGGTCGGAGCATTCGGACCGTAGTGGTCGTCGGCGTTGAACAACAGGAACGGGCCCGTCACGGCGCGGCGGACCGACCAGGCCGCGTGAGCGGTTCCCCAGGGTCTGGTCCGACAAACCGGGGATGGCGAGGGCAGGTCGTCGGGTATCTGCAGGACGACGTCGAGCTGGAGATCCCGAATCGGACGCGCTGCAAAGAGTGAGCGAATGTCACGCTCCAGCTGCGGGGCCGTGACGATCACGGCGTGGCGGCAGCCGGCACGATGGGCGTCGCGCAGCGTGACTTCCAGGAGCGTCGCACCGTCCGGAGCAACCGGCACCAGCTGCTTGGCGCCTCCGAAGCGATGGCCGACGCCTCCGGCAAGAACAACAACCTCCAGGTCGGCGGTTCCCCGAGGCTGAGAGGAATTGTCCGGTAGCCCTGTTTTGCCGGCGTTCATCTCACCTCGAGCTGCCGGCGTGCCGCTTCGATCTCATGAACGGGCAGCAGTGCCGGATCCACATCGACCACCTGAAGCGGTTGGTTGGTCTGCCAGCGGCCGCGGGTGAAATCCGGTATCCGCTGGGAGTTTGATCGATGACCCACCGACGCGATGCTCAGTGGCACCACCGCGCTCCACGCCGCCGCGTCGTACACGTCCTGATCCAGCGGCAGCCCGTTCTTCAGACAGTAGATCAGCCTGTAGTCCATGATGAAGTCCATGCCGCCGTGGCCGCCAACCTTCCTGGCGATGTCACCGATGGTCCGGGTCAAGGGGTGCCGGTACTTCTCCTCGAGTTGGGCGAAGATCTCGTCATCGACCCAGCGGTGGCCATGTTCGTGCAGGCAGATGCCCTTGCGGGGCCACTTGCGAGCCATGCCCAACGAACCCTGCAACAGGTGGATTCGGCTATACGCGCGGGGGGTGCTCGTGTCGTGCTGCACCATCACGGTTTGGCCATTGGCACACTTTATCAGGGTAGTGTTCATGTCACCGCGGTAGGTGGGCAGATCACTGAACTCGGTGTTGCCCGTCTGCCGGGCGTGTTCGGTGAACGCCGCCTCCTGGCTGGACATGCTGGTCAGGTAGTCGAACGTGTTGCCCCGGTTTATGTCCAGACACTGGGCCACGGGCCCCAGCCCATGGGTGGGATAGAGGTTGCCGTTGAAGCGGAGATTGTGCTTGATGCGCCAGTTTCCCTGGTAGATCTCCCGGTCGTCTTTCGGCTGCATGTAGTCCACCAGCGAGTGGATGTAGGCGCCCTCGGCGTGGGTCAGCTCGCCGAACACGCCCTGGCGCACCATGTTGAAGGTCATCAGCTCGAAAAAATCATAGCAGCAGTTCTCCAGCATCATGCAGTGCTTGCCGGTGCGTTCGCTGGTGTCGACCAGGCGCCAGCAATCGTCGATGGTGGTGGCTGCCGGCACCTCGACCGCTGCGTGCTTGCCGTTTTCCATGGCGCCCACGGCCATGGGTACGTGCCACTCCCAGGGGGTGACGATGTAGACCAGATCCAGGTCCAGCTGGCAGAGATTGCGCCAGTCCTCGGGTCCGGCGGTGAACCCCTGGGCCAAAGGCCGGCCATGGTCTTTCAGGATGTTTTGGGTGTGGTCCACGCGGTCGGGCCGGATATCGCATAGGGCGACGATGTCCACCCCCCGAATCTTGATCAGCCGCTCGACGGCGCCGGGTCCGCGCATGCCCAGGCCCACCACGCCTACGCGCACTTTTTCCATGGCAGGTGCGGTGAAGCCGCACATGTTTCGGCGCGAACCGGTGGAGGGAAGCATCTGGCAGCCGGACAGGTTCCAGCTACCGACGGCACCCGCGGTGAGGGCCAGCAGCTCGAGGAATCGGCGGCGCGGCAATTGGGCACTCATTACTTCTCCACTTTGGGTAAAGGATACTTCAACATGGGCCAGGCACGGATCAGGAGGTGACGTGATCGCTACCGAATCAAGGTAATGCGGCCGTTCTGCTCGAACGATTCGGACCTCAGGCGATAGAAAAAGACCCCGGAGCCGACTTCCAGCCCCCGGTCGTCGCCGCCGTCCCAGATGATCTCATGGGGACCCGCACTTCGAATCTCGTTCAGCAACCGACGAACACGCCGTCCGGAGACATCGAAGATCTCCAGCGTGACATTCTCCGCTGTCGCCAACCGGAAGGCTATTCGGGTGCTTGATTGGGCCGGATTCGGCCAGGTGGAGGCGAAGGGCGATCCAAGGGGTTCGCCGGTCGAATCCCGGGCTCCCGATACACTGGAGCAATAGGTGTCGAACGCATCGCGAGCAGTGTTCATGAACGTATACGACGTCGCCTCCGGTAGATTGGCGGTTGGAGTCGTGTACCAGGACTGGATCGTGATGACATCCGGGAAGATCGAATCCTGGACAAGACGGTTCATGTAGGAAATCGTCCCCGTGTAGAACTGCCAGTATCCAGAGCGCGGTTCCGCATTCACCACGAGGTGAAAGGCGATTCCTCGGTCCCGACACCAGCCCTGTATGCTTCTGAACTTCGTCGGATTATCGACATCCGCGTCGTTGTTATGCGTCCTGTTGGCGATGTAGTATTGATACGGACAGTCTACCTCGAAAAAATCCAGCGTATATCCGGCATCGACCAAGGCCGTATATACGGTGTTCAACGCATCCAGGTAATAAACTCCGGTCTGGTCGGTGAAGTTGGGAAAAGGCTGATAACCAGGCAGTTCGGGGGTGAAGTCCCAGTTGGGAAGGTTCGAGATGAGCCCGATGCGGGCGTTCGGGTACTTGGCTCGGCACATCCCCCAGAACTCGACGATCTCGGCCGCGGCCTGTTCGAGATCGACCGTCGGATTCGCGATCATCATCAGCCGCCGAATGGGACCATCCAGATGTATGGCGGTGACTTGTCCACCGGCGGAAAAGACCGGATCCAGCTGCTGCTCGGCGATGCCGAAGTTGTAGGCTGCGTTATCACCTGAAGGGAAATCGCCGTATTCGCAGGCGATGTCGATTCCATGCTGATCCATGAAGGCCACCATGCCCGCGGTATCGATCGGCCCGCACCAGGAATACATGCACCCGTAGTATTTGAAAAAATCGATTTGATCCGCGACCGTGGACCACTGGGAATAGGAGGTGAACAACGAGTCGACCGATGTGCCGTTCACATGGGATGGCGCCACGCCTATCTCGGTGAAGGGGCACGACCGCGCCGGGTCTCCGCAGCCAAAAGCGAAGACCACCGCGAACAGCACCTGAACGACGAACCGGGCAAAGGGCGAGCTATTCATTGTTCCACATCATCCTGTTGACTGCAGGGCCTGGTCTCTTCGCGGGATCATCGCCGGTTTGTGCCTCAGTGAGCAGATCCCCGGCAAGCCCGCAGCCTATGACATTAGCACAGGGACAAGGGTTGCAAACCCTCTATTGGCCGAAGAAGAGATAGCACACCAGGATCGCGGCCGTCACGCCGGCCAGGTCCGCGGCCAGTCCGCAGATCACGGCGTGGCGACTGCGCTTTATCCCCACCGCTCCGAAGTACACGGCAAGGACGTAGAAGGTCGTTTCGGTGCTGCCCTGGATGATACTGGCCAGGCGGCCGGCGAACGAGTCGGCGCCGTGGGTCTGCATGGCTTCGACCATCATGCCGCGCGCCCCGCTGCCCGACAGGGGTTTCATGAAGGCGGTGGGCAGCCCGTCGATGAAGCGGGTGTCGATGCCGATTCCTCCGGCCGCCGATCGCAGCCCGTCCAGGACCAGGTCGAGCGCGCCGCTGGCTCGGAACACCCCGATCGCGACCAGCATCGCCACCAGATAGGGGATGATGCCGACGGCGACCTTGAACCCGTCCTTGGCGCCCTCGACGAAGGTCTCGTAGAGGTTGATCCCGCGTTTGATGCCCCCGGCCATGAACGCGATGATCACCGCGAAGATCAGGAAGTTCGCCAGGATCGAGGACTGGGTTTCCATGGCGGCCCGGTCCAGGCGGCTGAACCATACGACCAGACCCGCGATCAGCGCGGTCATGCCTCCGAGGTAGCCGAGGACGACCGGATCGTACAGGCGGATCTTCTGGAACAGGCTGGTGATCAGCAGCCCGGCCAGGGTGCTGCAGTAGGTGGCGATCAGGATCGGCAGGAAGATGTCCGTCGGATCGGCCGCGCCCATCTGCGCGCGGAAGGTGAAGATGGTCACCGGCACGATCGTCACCGCCGAGGTGTTGATCACCAGGAACAGGATCTGGTCGTCGGAAGCGGTTTCCTTCTCGGGGTTGAGTTCCTGCAGTTCGCCCATCGCCTTCAGGCCCAGCGGCGTGGCGGCGTTGTCCAGTCCCAGCATGTTGGCGGCCATGTTCATGACGATGCTGCCGCTGGCGGGGTGCCCTGCGGGGATGCCGGGGAAGAGTTTGCGCAGCAGCGGGCCGAAGATTCTGGCCAGGAAATCAACCGCGCCGCCCTTTTCGCCGATGCGCATGATGCCCAGCCACAGGCACATCACGCCGGTCAGGCCCAGGGCGATCTTGAAGGCGGTTTCGGCCATGTCGAAGGTCGAGCCGACAATGTCGCGCCAGACCTCGGTGTGGCCCATGAAGGCACGCGCGATCGCGGCGGCGAAGCCTCCGATGAAGAAGAAGGTCCAGATCCTGTTGAGCATCCGTTCTCCAGGTTTACGGTGGCAGGTTCGGGCCGGAATGGCTGAATAAAACCTGCGGCGGGGCCAGCATAGCCCCGCCGCAGGTTTCTGTCATTCCCAATCAGCGGAAGCTGTGGGTGACCAATGACTCAATAGGCCAGCCAGCTGACCGTGACCATCACGTTGGAAATGGTCCAATCAATCCCCTCGATGTCATTGTCCCCCGACACTCCCGAGTGTATGAGGGTGAGTTCGGCGATGACGTTCCGGGCAAATTCGAACCCGACACCGAGTGTAATTCCGAATCCCGACATGGTTTCATCGACATCGCGGTCATTGACGACACCCACGCCCAGGCCTCCCGAAAAGAACACGGACGGGGCCTGGGGCTCCAGAAAGTAACTGACACCCGCCGCCGACATGCCGTTCGTCAATTTCCAATCAATCCCGGCTACCTCGGGGGTGTACCAAAGGGCCCGGTTGGTGTAGTAGAGAAGGACCTGGCTGCTGAGTCCACCGCCGATCTTTAAATCCGTCCCGAATCCCATGGCATCGAACGAGGCGCTGGCCCCGAATCCCGATGCTGACAATTTACCCTGTCCCATCCCCGCCCCGAGGTTCAGCATGAACCCATTTCGGTCCCCGTCGAACGCCGAGGCGGTCAAGGGAGCCACCAACAGAAACAATACCGTGGTAAGAAACAGAGCCTTAATCTTCATTCTTTTTCTCCTTATTAATTGTTTGGCGATTGGGACTGCAGGAAATTTACCAGCCATAATGATTTACTGTCATCAACAATGTTTTACCCCAGGAATCCCAATTGGTGTGGCTTGATTCGGTGCCTGTGGCTACAGTGGGCTTGTGGCGGAAACAACATGAGAGGCCGTTTGGAATGGAAACCGTTTGGGCAGGCACACTGAAGAAAATGCGGGTGGAAGCCGCTGCTCCGGTGGAATACCACTTCACCGACGGCTGGTGGGAAAAAGAGAACCGCGCGACCGATCACGGAGTGAACGACCATCTGGGCAAGCAGTTGGTGATCCGCTTTTCCGGCGAGATCAACTGCACCGCCTGCGGCCGCAAGACCAGGAAGACCTTCGCCCAGGGTTACTGTTTTCCCTGTTCCATGTCGCGGGCCGAGGCGGACATCTGCATCATCAAACCCGAGATGTGTCATTACGGCCAGGAAGACAACCCCTGCCGCGACGAGGAATTCGCCCGGTCGCAGTGCTTCCGTCCGCACATCCTGTACTGTTCCATGACCAGTGGCGTGAAGGTGGGGATCACGCGGGAACCCAACGTGCCTTCGCGGTGGATAGACCAGGGGGCGGTGGCGGCCATTCCCGTGGCGCGCATGGCGGACCGGCGCACCGTCGGCCTGGTGGAAAAACGTCTCATCGGCGAGGGCTTTGCGGACAAGACCCACTGGACGCGCATGCTCAAGGGGAATCCCGAGGATTTCGACCTGGCCGGGGCGGTGGCCAGGGTGGTGGCCCGTTTGGAGGATTGGGGCGAAGAGGGCATCCTGCCGGAATCCGAAAGAAGGGAACACCGGTTCGAGTACCCGGTGCTCGACTGGCCGACCAAGGTCAAGAGCTTCAACCTGGACAAGGATCCCGAGGCCGGCGGCGTGCTGCAGGGCATCAAGGGGCAGTACCTGATTTTCGACGGCGGGGTGATCAACCTGCGCAAGTACGCCGGTTACAAGGTGGAGATCCTGGCCGGCTGATTTTCGTGTCTCCGGTGATTGACCGATCGGCCCGTCCCGTCCCCGGGCGGAGCCTCTTTTTTTGACTCCTGGATGTCCAGTTCGGAAACAACCCATTCCATTTTAACAATCTGCGGCAAAACCTGGTTCCGGAATACGCCCTGCAAAGGGTCCGCCTGTTCACGAGGCAAGGACGCCACCCGACAGGAGGAAACAGAATGAATCAGAAAACGAATCCCCAGGACAACCAGCAGCCCGACCTTGAGGCGAGCCTCAGAAGGCTTGGCATCAGGGAGCTCGAGGAACGCATGGAGATCAGTCCGCTGTTGACCGATACCGGCACCACGGCCACCGATCCGGATGTACCTTCGATCTGCTGTACCTGCAAGATTCCCGATCCCTTCGGCAAGGACGGGACGCTGCCTTATCCCACCATCGATCTCGGCCCCACCGGTCCCACGAATCCCAACGGGATGTGGTAGTGCCGACCTCCGGTGACAGCCGCCCGCCGCGGTCCGGATCTTCGCGGAGTTCCGGACCCGGCCGGCGGGACGGCAAAACGGCGGCCGATATCCGCGGGCAGTGGAGCGAGGCCGACTTCACCTGGGAGTTATGGAATCTACGGGCCCTGCTGCCCGATGCCTGCCGCGGTGATCTGCTGGATATCAAGCTCCGGCAGGAACTGGTGCTGGCAAGAGAGCGGGAGGCTCTTGCCGGTCTGTGGACCGGGGACCGGGACATCCTGGCCCCGGGCCACGGCTTTCTGGAGCGGAACCCGGAGCTGAAATCCGGGGTGACCGTGTCCATGCACCTGGGCCCCTACCAGCTTCTGGCGGAACCCTTCCTGGCCGCGGGCCTGGAGCCGGTGATCCTGCTCAACAGCCAGGCCATGAAATCCTTCCAGCCGGGGACCAGGGCCCTGGTCCACCATCTGGGGTATCGCACCAGGATCCAGTGGGTGCCAGTGGGCGGCCGGGGATTTGTCCGTGCCCTGGTGCGGGCCGTCAGATCGGGCCGTCCGGTCCTGGTTTACCTCGACGGCAACAGCGGGGAAAAGGGGATGGAGGAAACCCGCAACCGCGGCTTGAAGTACAGCCTGCCCGGCCGCGACATCAGGGTCCGCACGGGATTGGCCAAACTGGTGTGCCGGCTCGGCTGTCCCGTACACCGTGTGTCGCTTCACTGGTCCGATGAATGGGATCTGATCTGGCGCCGGGACCCCACCTTGACCTGGGGCCGGAGCGATCATCCCGACGTGGTGACCCGGGTGCTGTTCGACTGGTGCTTCGGCCGGATCATGGCCCGGCCCGAGCAATGGCAGTACTGGGCCATGCTGCGGGAATCCAGCGCGTGTTTCGGCAAGGGCCTGGGCGATGAAATCCGCGTTCCCGCGGGCCTGCGGTCCGATTTCCGGAAATCCTTCGTGGCCTGCCTGGAAGGATCGCCGGAAACGGTGCGGATGATCCTGGAAAAGGAGATTGAGATATGGACGGGTGATGTGCTGGCCGATCTGACCGAGGACCGTTTCTATCCGGCGGACGGCATGAGCGACGAGGACCTCGACCCCCTGCGCGAAGGCCAACCCACCCTGGCCGAATTGACGTCCTACCACGGGGAATCCTGGGTCCGGTTCCATGGCCTGCGGCTCTGCCTGCTGGGCATGGCCCGGTTGGGCGGTTGAAGGGTGACGCCGGTCCTGGAAATCGTTTCGCATCCCACGGGGCCCTGGTTGGTGAAGGCGGGGAACATCATGTACGCGGTGCCTCCCCGGCTCGGCCGGGCGTTGCGGCCCCTGGCGGGGCGGTTGCCTGCCCGCCGGGAAATCCGCAACTGCCTGGCCGAAGTCCGGCGGGGCCATGAACTGTCAAAACCTGAAATCGATACCTGGGTGGATGAACTGGGTCGCGCCCTGGCACCCGACCCCGCGCCGGCAAAGGGCCGGGCCGGGCTGCGCCGGGTCGGCCGTCCCATCCGCCTGCGCGTTCCCCTGGTTCCGGCCCCCGTCGTGCGCCGTCTCGCGGGCATTCTGCGCGTGCCGGCCGGAAACCGTGGCCTGGTGTTCGTGGCCGCGTTGGGTTTGGCGGGGTACGTGGCGGCGGGATACATGGCGGCCGGGTCCTGGCGGGTCGGGTTCTCCTGGGACCTCGAAACCGCGGCCGCCGGGCTCGGCCTGTTTCTTTTGACCGCGGTCTGGCACGAACTGGGTCACGCCGCGGCCCTGGCCCGGTCGGGATACCCCCCGGGGGGCATCGGGGCCGGGGTGTTGTTCGTGATTCCGGTCCTGTTCGCCGACGTTACGGCCATGGGCGTTCTGCCGCGGGCCGGCCGGATCCGGGTAGATGTTTCCGGAATGATCTTCCAATTGGGGGCCGGAGGTTTTCTCATGGCGCTGGCCGCCTGGGGTGGCGCCGACCGGGCCTGGACCCCGGCCCTGACCCTGGCCGGATCGTCGGCCCTGCTGGCGATTTCCTGGAGCCTGTTCCCCTTCCTCCATTCGGACGGCTATTGGCTGCTGTGCGATCTGCTGGGACTGGAAAGCCTGGACCGCCCGCCGGCCGAACCTGCGGGAAAGGGTCTACGGCTATTTTTGGTGGGGTATCAGCTGACCAACGCTGCGTTTCTGCTGATGATCGGAGTATTTTTCCCCTGGAAAATGGTGGGGTTGTTGGGTGGTTTGGTCCAGCATCTGGGTTATTCCCTGGATTCAGCGACCGGGCGGTGGGTGGCTGTTGCAGTGGGTTTCGGGTTCGTGGCCATGCTCGGGGTGGGCGTGGCCCACAGGGTAATGGCCCTGATCCGCTCGGCACGCGCCGGCATACTGGATATCACTGCGAAAAACGCCCCCCGGGGGGCATTTGGGGACAATAAATATGTTGTCAATAG
>JBDLKA010000078.1:0-17864 GCA_039714075.1 Candidatus Krumholzibacteriota bacterium
GGCCGCGGCAGCGGCCTCGCGGGCGGCCTTGGCTTCCTCGCGCTTGGCCTTGTTGGCCTCAGCGCTCGCGCGCCATTCATTCACCTTGGTGTCGATCTCGGCGGCGTCCAGTCCCTGCTTGACCAGGGAATACCGGTAGAGGATGCCTTCGGTCCTGAGCAGGCTCCGGGCGGTTTCGCTCACGGTGGCGCCCTTGCTCAGCCACTCGATGATCTCGTCGGAGTGAATGTTGATTTCATGGGGTTCGGTGAACGGGTTGTAGAAACCCAGGTTCGCCAGATAGGCGCCGTCGCGCCGCTTGCGGCTGTCCAGGACCACCAACCGGTAGAAAGGCCTTTTCTTGCGGCCCATTCGGGTCAATCTGATTGTCGTCGCCACTATCAACCTCCGCTTCGTGTGGTGTCGCGACACGCACCATGCGCGCCGCGTGCAATGATCAAGCTATCCACCCAGTACGTTCTTGCCGAACTGTTCGAGACCGCCGGCGGAATTGATCTGTCGCATCATCCGCTTCATGTCCCGGTACTGCTTGAGCAGCTTGTTGACCTGCGAGACCGTGGTCCCGCTTCCGCGCGCAATCCGTTTGCGGCGCGAACCGTTGATGATGTCCGGCCGGCGACGTTCCCCGATGGTCATCGAGTTGATGATCGCCTCGACCTTGGCGAACTGCTTGTCGTCCACCTTGGCCTTGTCGAGCATGTCGCTGTTCATGCCGGGCAGCATCTTCATGATCCCCTTGAGGGGACCCATCTTCTTCATCTGTTTGATCTGGGACTGGAAGTCCTCCAGGGTGAACTCACCCTGGGCGAACCGGCCGGCCAGATGCTCGGCCTCGCCCAGATCCATTTTCTCCTCGGCCTGTTCGATGAGGGTCAGCATGTCCCCCATCCCCAGGATCCGACCCGCCATGCGGTCGGGATGGAAGACCTCGAGGTCCTCCATCTTTTCACCGATACCCACCATCTTGACGGGCTTGCCGGTGACCTCGAGCACGCTCAGGGCCGCGCCGCCGCGGGCGTCGCCGTCCATCTTCGTCAGGATCGCCCCGTCGAAATCCAGGCGTCCGGCGAAGGTCTCGGCGATGTTGACGGCCTCCTGGCCGGTCATCGCGTCCAGCACCAGCAGTTTCTCGTCCATCGGCACCGTCTTGACGATGGTCTCGAGCTCGCTCATCAAGGTGTCGTCGATGTGCAGACGGCCCGCCGTATCGACGATCAGGCAGTCGCACTTGTTGTCCTTGGCGCGCCGCATGCCCAGCTTGACGATCTGGGCGGCGTTCTTGCGCTCGCGGTCGCTGTGCACCGGAACGCCGATGCCGTCGGCGATCACGTGCAACTGGTCGATGGCGGCCGGGCGGTAGATGTCCGCCGCCACCAGCATGGGGCTGCGACCCTCTTTCTTGAGCCGGTGAGCCAGCTTTCCGCAGAAGGTCGTCTTACCCGATCCCTGCAGGCCCATGACCATCACCGTGGTGATGCCCTTGGCCTGGGCATTGGCCGGATCCAGGTTGAGATCCGCCGCCTGCCCACCCAGCAGCGCCGTCAACTCCTCGTTGACGATCTTGACCACCTGTTGGGCCGGCGTCAGGCTGCCGATGACATCCTGGCCGGTCGCCTTTTCCCTGATGGCGGCCACGAGTTTCTTGGCCACCGTGAAGTTCACATCGGCCTCGAGCAGGGCCAGGCGCACTTCACGCAGGGCTTCGGCGATGTTTTCTTCGGTCAGACGGTCCTGTCCGGCCAGCTTTTTCATGGTCCGGTCGAGCCGTCTGGTCAGTTCCTGAAACAAAATCCGCTCCGGGCCGGGTATATCCGACCAAACAAACACACACAGGCGCACCGAACCGACAGGCGGAAATCAATCATCCGGCCCACCGGTTCGAAGGCGCAGTCTGTTGGACTACATCAAGTTGCGGAATTCCTGGACCATTCCTGGCCCGATCAACGGTTTTCCGCAGGAGAAGCAATCTAACATTTTGTCTTCAAATTAGCAAGTAATAGCGGGTTGGAGGGGTTGCCGGGCCTTGCCGGCCCCCGGTCATTAGGACTGGTCAGTAGGACTGGTCAGTAGGAAATGAAATACAGGTCCGCCTGGACCGGCTGATGGTTGAAAAAGGCCTGCCCTTCGGGATAGTAGTCCACGAATTCGGCGGACTCACCGGTGGACTTGTTCCAAAGCAGACCGAAGGGCCGGGTTCCTTCCGGGTGGCCCGAAATAACGACCAGGAGTTTCTTGCCTGCGGTATCGGGCACCGGTTCGAACGAAAACAGGATTTTCTGGGTCGCCTGGTTCAGGGTGACGTTCAAGTCGAGACGCCGCAAAAGCCGGGGTTTCCCGAACCCCACCTTTTCAAAAATGGTCATGACCGGTGATATGCGATAGGGAAACGGGCCCGGTGCCTTGAACATCAAGGCCAGGCCCCCGAGATCGAAATCATCGACCTTGAAGGACTGGGCCACGGCCACGCCGGGACCGAGGGCCGGACTGGCGCTGTTCTTCTTCTCCTGGGCGGCACCCGGCAGGCGGGCCTCGATCTTTCGGCCCGGAGACCCTGCTCCGGTTTCCGGGGCGCGAACGGCGGTTTGATACCTCTCATATTCGGTGGCGTACTCGTTTGCCAGGAGGTAATGCCGCCGCAGATAGGACCACAAGGTCGGGGCCAGCCCCTGGATGTGGGTCACGCCGGCCACCAACCCCCGCCCGAGGCCCAGGATCGCCACGGGCGGCTTGTGTTCCTCGAGGTCGGCGATGACCGTGGCGGGGCTCCTCACCTCTGCTCCGAGCAAAGTGGCCTGTGCCGTCGGCAACGGCGCCCCCAGCACGAATTGCAGCCCTGGCTGGGCCGGCCAGACCAGGACGGGGGATCTTCCGTCCCAGTCCAACTCCGAACAAAGGGATTCCAACTTCATGGCCCGGTTTTTTTCCAGGTGAACATCAGCGGCCGGACGCTCCCACCGCACCAGCCCCGGTCGGCCCAGGTGGGTGGCCAGCCAGACCTGTTCGCCGAACAAGGGTCCTATCACCACCAGACAAAAGAGAGCCGCCAGCGCGCCCCGCACCACCCTTCCACCCGGTGCGCGTGCAATCAACAAGGGTACCGCCAACAAGGTCCCGAACCAGACCAGCCGCAGGTGAAAAACATCCCCACGGGCCAGCAGCGTCACCCAACCCGCCAGGACCAACGCCAGCAGGGGGCCCTGCCGCGCGTCGGCGGACCGGCGCAACGACCACAGGAAGGCCGGGGGAATCAGCCAGACCAGAATGAACATGGCTCGGAATCCCAAGGCCCGCAAAGAACCGTGGCCAGGCCAGGCGGGGGCCAGGTCTTCCCCGGTGAAATGACCTGAGAACGGGTCGTCCAGGAGGGAATCATGCAGGAAACTCTCGTACCAGGAAACCCCCATGGCGTCCCCGAACCGGGTCACCGGGTAGACGACGGTATCCCAGAAGGCCGCACCCAGGACACCCGACACCAGGCAGACCAGGGTCGCGGTTCCCAGCACGACCACCAGACCGACGGCAATGCCGGCGGCCGGCAAGGTGGGCCGCACCTTGCCACGCTCGACCCTGCGCCGGAAAACAATCCATCCCACCAGGAGAATGGCCGCCCCGTAGCCGGCCATGTCCAGGCCGAAAAGGCAAAGCCCTCCCCAGGCCAGGCCCAAGGCCGCCGCCCAACGCGAAGTCACCGGTCTGACGAGAATCCAGCCGACAAACGCGGCGAAGAGGGCAGCCGCCAGATAGCGGGGATGAACCGGGCCGATGGCCACCACGCCCAGAGGCACCAGCCAGGCCCAGGCGCCCGCTCCCAGCCGGCGGGTGTACAGGTAGCCGAACAGGGAGGCCGACCCGTCAAGCAGGGCCTTGAAAACCGCCAGGGCCAGGGCGCTCTTGCCCAGGATCAGGAAAAAGGGCATCAGCAGGAAATAACGGGCGGGGCCGTAGATCGAAAAAACATCCCCGTACAGGGTGCCGCCTTCGGCCAGGATGCGGGTCCCCAGAAGCCACAACCCGTCATCCAGGAGATTGAATCCCTGCCGGTGAACGGACATCCCCACCAGGAAAGGCAGCAGGAAGGTGGCGGAAACCGGAAGAGACCCTTTCCACCCGGTTCTCATGCGGAATGACCGAGCAGGGCGATCCTCCGGGCCCGGTCACTGGCGCCGAACAGCCAGGATCCCGACACCAGGATGTCCGCGCCCGCGTCCCGGCATTGCGGACCCGTCTCGGCATTGATGCCCCCGTCGACGGAGATCAGGAACCCGTGCCCTTCGGTTCGCCGCCGTTTGTCCAGGGCGGCGATCTTCTCCAGGGCGACCGGGTCGAACTCCTGGCCCCCGAAGCCCGGTTCCACGCTCATGACCAGGATCAGGTCCGTCCGGTCGAGCCAGGGCAGGACTGTTTCCACCGGGGTTCCGGGTTTGAGTGACAGCCCGCGCTTGAGACCCAGGACGCCGATCCGGTCCAGGATCTCCCCCACGTCGCCGTCGATTTCCACGTGGATGGTGATCGCATCGACCCCTGACTTGGCGAACGAGTCGAGGTAACGGCCGGGGTCGGTGATCATCAGGTGGGCGTCCAGGGGCAGATCGCTGATCCGGCGGATGGCCCGGCAAATGAAAGGCCCGAAAGTCAGGTTGGGCACGAAGTGGCCGTCCATGACGTCCAGGTGGAGCAGGTCGGCCCCGGCTGCGGTCATGTCCCCGACATCGGCTTTCAGGTCCGTGAAATCGGCCGACAGCAGGGACGGCGCGACATGGGCGCGGCCGTCAGCGGGACGAGGCAACCAGTTCAAGGCGCTCTCCTTTGCTGATCCTTTCGCCCGCGGGCGGATGCTGGGACAAAACCATGTTGGGAGCCGAGCGGGAGGTTCGTTCATAGGTCACCGGACCCAGGATGAATCCGGCGTCCGATATGGCCTGCCGGGCCTTGTAAAGAGGCATGCCCTTGAGGTCCGGCATCCGCAACAGGGCGGCGGCGGCAGGTTGGGCAACCACCAGATCAACGACCGCGCCCTTGTAAATGTCGGTCCCCGCCACGGGATTCTGGTAGGCCACCACCGGTTCGGTGACCCCGTGCCGGCGCACCTTCAGCACGCGTCCCAAACGGAAGTTCTCCCTCTGCAGGGTAATTTCCGCCTGCCTTTGGCTCAGCCCGGTCAGGTCGGGCAGGGAGCCTTCGGGAGGTCCGCTGCTGGTCACGACCCGCACGGTGCGCCCGCCCCTGACCTGCGCTTCGGGAGCGGGGATCTGGTCCAGGATCATTCCTTCGGGAATGGATGGGTGGGCGCGCTGCCGGGCGACATCCACCTCCAGGTGCAGGCTCCGCAGCTGCGTTTCCGCGCCGGTGACGGTCATGCCCCTGACATCGGGCATGGTCACGACCTTGTTGCTGTGGACCAGGGAAGGCAGCACCAGAAAATTCACCAGCAGCAGAAGCACACCCCCGCCCACGACCAGGGAGGCAAACAGCAGCAGGAGCTTCCACAACTTCACGGGGTCATCCCTTCTTTCTCAGCCGCGCGGCGAAGAACCCGTCGCCCCGCAGGTCACCGGGCATCCAGGTACGCCGCCATCTTCCGGCGTCGTCGGGAGCGGGTTCCAGATCGTCGCGCCGTGCCAACAGGTGGTCGACGACATCTTCGTTTTCCTCCGGCTCCAGGGAGCAGGTGGCGTACATCAATAGCCCGCCCGGGGCCAGCAGGTCGGCCGCCCGGCCGGCCAGTTCCCGCAGGACGGCGCCCTTGTGGGCCGGCACCCCGGCCTTGAGCTTCCAGCGCCCCTCCGGATGATGCCGCAGGACCCCGGTCCCGCTGCAGGGCCCGTCCAGCAGCACCGCACCGAAGGTACCGGGGCCGAACGGAGGTCTTCTCCCATCCGCTAATAACACGTCCACCCTGTCCGTCTCAATCCTTTTCACGGTGGAGGTCAACAAACGGATCCGCCCGGGACGGTTGTCCATGGCGACGATTCTGCAGATCCCGGGCCAGGAGGCCGCCAGAAACGCCGTTTTGCCGCCCGGCGCGGCGCACATGTCCAACACGGGAAAATCCCCGCCTGCGGATTCATCCGCAGGCCGCCCGGCCAACCAGGCGGTGGCGGCCTGGACCGTTGGATCCTGCACGATCAACCACGGATTTTGCCCCAGGATCTCGTCCAGCCGGGCACGCCCGATCCGTTCCGCGGACACCAGCACCCTTTCCCGCGGCCTGTCACTGATCCGGCAGCCCGCCTCCGCGAGGATCGCAACCGCTTTTTCGGGATCCATCGGGGCCAGGACATGGAATACCAGGGGCACGGGACGATTGTTCCAGGAACAGACGGCCTCGGCCGTTTCCCACCCGTACGCGGCGATCCATTTCCTGACCAGCCACAGGGGATGTGACTGCCAGGCGGCCAACCGGGCCGCGCGATCGGTGATGGTCTCCTCGAAAATCCGGCGCAAGCGGTTTTCCCGTTCCGCGGCAGAAGTTTTTTCGTCCTGGCGGTCGGGCATCACCTGGCGTTTCACGTTCCGCAGCAGTCCGTTGATGAACGGCACCTTGCGGGCGCCCGGCCGGCGACGGCAAAGCTCTCCGGCCTGGTGGATGGCCGCAAAGGCGGGTACGGAATCCAGGCCCAGCATCTGGTGGAGGGACAGGCGCAGCAGGCACAGGGTCGGTGAATCGGTAGGAGGTTTCCGGCTTGCGAAATGCCGGATGAGATGATCGTACCGCCCCTGCCATTGCAGGGTGCCCCGCACCAGTTCGGCCAGGAAGGCGCGGTCCCGGGGATCGGCCAGGTTATTCAACCGGGGCGCCAGTTCCTGATCCAGGGACCGCCCCTGGTCCACGGCCATCAGGACATCATGGGCCCGCAACCGCACCGGGTCGGCTTTCATGAGCGCAGGACATCCCCGGCGACGATTTTGAAACCGCGCAGGAACTCGTCCACACGCAGGGATTTGCGACCGGGACATTGCAGGCCGGTCAACAGCAGCGAGCCTTCCCCGCAGGCCACGATCACACCCTCGGCCCCCACGTCCAGAACGGTCCCCGGAGCCTGGTCGCGACTGTTGAAGGACATGGGCCGCGCCTGGGTGATCTTGAGCGGCTTTTCACCCAGGTAGGTGATGGTGCCCGGCCAGGGAATGAGGGAACGGATCTGGTTGTGGACCGTGACCACGTCGCGGTCCCAGCGCACGGCCGACAGCGCCTTGGTCAGCTTGGGCGCGTAGACGGCGCCTTCGGTGCTCTGGGAAACCTGCTCGATCCTGCCGTTCTGCAGTCCCCGCAGGGTGTGGATCAGCAGATCGGCTCCCTGTCCGGCCAGTCGGTCCAGCAGTTCCCCACCCGTGTCCTCCGGACCGATGGCCACCGCCCGCTGGGCCAGGATGGGACCGGTGTCCACCCCCGCATCCATCTGCATGATGGTCACGCCGGACCAGGTGTCGCCGTGGAGTATGGAATACTGGACCGGCGACACGCCCCGCCAACGGGGCAGCAGGCTCGCGTGGACGTTGATGCAGCCGAAGGGCGGAGTGCTCAACAAAGGTTCGCGCAGGATGTGCCCGAAAGCGGCCACCACCACGGCGTCCGGTTCGAGGGCCATGACCTCGGCGCTGACGGCCTTGCCCTGCCCTTTGCGGAAATCGATGACCGGAAGATTATGTTCCTGGGCGCAGGCTTTCACCGCGGTCGGAAGCATCTTGCGGCCCCGTCCGGCGGGCCGGTCCGGCTGGGTTACGACCAGTTGGACCTCGAAGCGGGCTTCGATCAGGGCTTCCAGGCTGGGCACCGCGAAATCCGGTGACCCCATGAATACGATCTTCATCAGCCGACCCTTTCCTGGCCAGAAATCTTGCGCCAAACCTCGGACACGACATACGCCACGAGCCGCGGCAACAACAGGATGCGCCGCCGGACCGGCAGGTGGTCGATGAACAGGACCCCGTCAAGATGGTCGATCTCGTGCTGCATGATACGGGCCGCCAGGGCATCGCTGCGCAGGATCCGTTTTCCCTGCGGACCGTCGAACTCGACCTCCACGCCCCGGGGGCGCCACACCCTGGTATACAACCCGGGAAAGGAAAGGCAGCCCTCCTCGAAGGGAACCCGGGGGCCGAAGGTCTCGCGAACGACCGGGTTCACCAGTTCGATTCTCCGCGCTTCCCCTTGTTCTTCCGGATCGACGACGACGGCCACCCGCTCGGCGCGGCCTATCTGCGGCGCGGCCAGGCCGACCCCGCCATCAGCCATCAGCGTCGTCCACAACAACTCCAGCAGCTCGGCGGTCCGCGGATCCGCCGGGTCCACCGGACGCGCCCTGCGGCGCAGACAACCGTGCCCGTAGCGGCGAATCCTTGCCGCCCGAACGTTCATGGCCTACTGGCTTTCTTCAACCACGCCGTTGATGGCCGACTTGGCGATCTCGACCTTGACGCCTTCGGCGATGGTGGCCACGACCAGATCCTGTTTGACATCCTTCACGGTGGCGAACAGTCCGCCGCTGGTGATGATCCGGTCACCGCGCTTGACGGCGGCGATCATGGTCTTGCGCTGGTCCTGCTGCTTTTTCTGCGGCCGGATGATCATGAACCAGAAAACGATGAAGATCAGGATCAGGGGCAGGAAGCTGAGAAAGGAACTGGCACCGCCTTCGCCGCCTGCGTTGGGGGAAGCCATGGCCAGCAAGTTCATCAAAGGCATGAACGTCTCCTCGCTATTCGGGTTGGGAAGGGCCCGAAACCGCCAGCAGCGGCCGGGAATCGTCAAAGCTCGCCCCTACAAAATGGTCCCCCGGTCCGGTGCGGTCAACTTTGGAACCGTCCGGTCGGGAATCCCACCCGTGGAGCGGGTCTGCGGGGGTGGCGCAGACCGCCGGACCGCAGGGTCTAGCGGGGTCCGTGGATCCGGTCCAGGCGCGCCTTTTCCCCCTCCAGCCAGCGGGCGGACATCCGGGCGGCGTAGGCGGGGTAGCGTCCTTCGCTAATGGCCGACCTGATTCCCGCCATCAGCTCCTGGTAGAAATGGAGATTGTGGATGGTCGCCAGGGTGCTGGCCAGAATCTCCCGGGCCTGGAATAGGTGGCGGACATAGGCCCGGCTGTGGCGGGCGCAGACCGGGCAGCCGCACTCCGCGTCGATGGGCCGGGAATCCTCGGCGAATTCCTGGTTCTTGATGACCAGCCGGCCGTCGCGGGTCAGCACCGTTCCGGTGCGGGCCATCCGGGTCGGCAGCACGCAGTCGAACATGTCGACGCCCGCGAGGACCGAGGCCAGGATGTCGTCGGGAAAACCGACACCCATCAGGTAGCGGGGCCGGTCGTCCGGCAGCAGTCCCGCGGCCAGATCGGTCATCTCGCGCATGGCTGTCGTCGGCTCCCCCACCGACAGGCCGCCGATGGCGTAACCGGGCAGGTCCAGCTCCACGATTTCGGCGGCCGACCGGCGCCTCAGTTCCTCGTCGACGCCCCCCTGCATGATCCCGAACAGGACCCGCTCCCAACCGTCACGATAGGCGCGGCCCCCGAAGACGTCGCGGCACCGCTTGAGCCAGCGGGTGGTGCGGTCCACGGCCGCGGCCACCTCGCGGGGTTCGGCCCCGTAGGCGGCACACTGGTCGAAGGCCATGACGATGTCCGACCCCAGGGCCAGCTGCACCTCCATGCTCAGTTCGGGATTGAAAAAATGTTTGCTGCCGTCCAGGTGGGACCGGAATTCGACGCCGTCCTCGGTGATGCGGTTCAGTTCGTTGAGGGAAAACACCTGGAAGCCGGCGCTGTCCGTCAACAGGGCGCCGTCCCAGCCCTGGAACCTGTGGAGCCCTCCCTGGCGACCGATCAGTTCGTGGCCGGGACGCAGGTAAAGATGGTAGGTGTTGCCCAGGATCAACCTGGCGCCGGTGTCCCAGACCTGTTCGAAGGTGACGGCCTTGACCGACCCCACGGTGCCCACCGGCATGAAAACCGGAGTCTCCACCATCCCGTGCCCGGTGGTCAGCAACCCCGTGCGGGCTGCGCAGTCGTCCGCCCGGCCGGTGACCGTGAACCCGAACGGAGTATCGAGGGCCTGTTGATTATCGGTCACGATTTCAAGATCCCTTCCGCCCGGACAAGCCGGGCAGGATGAGCATGCAATCCCCGTAACTGTAGAAACGCATCCGCTGCGCCACGGCGTGGGCGTAGACTGCGGGCCAGGTCGTTTCACCGGCGACGGAGGCCACGAGCATCAGCAGCGACGAACCGGGCAGATGAAAGTTGGTCAGCAACCCGTCCACCGCGGTGACCCTGTCGGGTGGGCGCAGGAACAGGCGCGTCTGGCCGGAGACTTCCCAGTGTCCGTCGCGGCGTGCGGCTTCACCACGGAATTCGGCCTGCTCATCCGGCTTCCCTTCATCCCTGTTCCCGGATCCGAATACAAGTCGATCCGGTCCCCCTTCAGGCAGATCCAGGCGCGCGGCCGTTTCGAGGACCCGCAACGAGGTCGTGCCCACGGCGATGACGCGGCCACCGGCCCGGCGAGCCGCGGCGATCCGGGCGGAAACAGCGGCCGGGAGATGAAAAAACTCCCGGTGCAGCCGCCGGGCGGCCAGTTGTTCTTCACTGGGCGCGCGAAAGGTGCCCGGACCGACGTGAAGGGAGACTCGCGTCGTCTGGACACCTTTGGCGGCCAGCGCCTCCAGGGTGGCCGCGGAAAAATGCAGCCCCGCCGTGGGTGCGGCCACCGAACCGGCCCCGCCTTCGTCCCGGGAGGCAAAAACGGTCTGGTACCTTTTCGTGTCCCGCCGGCCCCGCTCACCGTCGAAATCCCCGGGATCGCGTCGGATGTAGGGAGGCAACGGCATGACCCCCCACTTTTCCGCCAGGGCGCCGGGATCGATCGTTCCGGTGACCAGGACCTGGCCCTGGTCCAGGCGCCCGGTGATCTCCAGCACCGGTCTTGGTCCCGCGGTATCCCCGCCGCTGTCCTCGACAACCAGCCGGATGCCCGCGCGCAGACGCCGCTGGGGTTTGGCCAGGGCCAGCCAGGTCCGCTCGGCGGCCACCGGCCGGACCAGCAGGATCTCCACCTGGCCGCCGGTATCCTCCCGCACGGTCAACAGGCGGGCAGGCAGAACCCGGCTTTCGTTGAGGACCAGCAGATCGTCCCGGCCCAGGATCCCGGGCAGGTCCCGGAATACTTTTTCGGCCGCCACCCCCTGTCCGGGCTCGACCAGAAGCAGGCGGGAATCACCCCGGCGCCGCGGGGGATCCTGGGCGATCAATTCCTCCGGAAGTTCATAGTCATACGATCCGGCGGCCAAGGGGTCGGTCATGGCAACAGGCCCCGCTAGAGGAGATCGCCCTGGCGGGGCGACGCGTCGGAAGAGGTTTCACCGTTACGGGCGGCAGGCGCCTCGAGGCCCAGGTGCGTCCAGGCGCCGGCTGTGACTTCGCGTCCCCGGGGCGTGCGCTTCAACAACCCGGACTGGATCAGGAAGGGCTCCACCATGTCCTCCAGGGTGTCGGCCTCCTCACCCAGGCTGACGGACATGTTCTGGATCCCCACCGGCCCGCCGCCGAAATGGTCGATGATCAATTTCAGGTAACGACGATCCAGGGGTTCGAGTCCCAGGGCATCGACCCCCAGGCGCGTCAGGCCCGAATCGGCGGCGGCCTTGTCGATCATGTCGTGGCCGTCGACCTGGGCGTAATCGCGCACCCGGCGCAGCAGCCGGTTGGCCGCCCGCGGGGTGCCCCGGCTGCGGCGGGCGATTTCCAGGGCGCCGTCGGGCTGGATGCCGATCCCCAGGATGCCCGCGCTGCGGGTCACGATGATCGCCAGTTCCTCCGGAGGGTAGAAATCCAGGTGGCAGACGATTCCGAAACGGCTCCGCATGGCCGGCGTGATCAACCCCGCGCGGGTGGTGGCCCCGATCAGGGTGAAGGGTTCCAGCTGGAGATTGAAGTGCCGGGCGTTGGGACCCTTGTCGATGATCAGCTCGACCCGCCAATCCTCCATGGCCGGGTAGAGGTGTTCCTCGATGACGCGCCCCAGCCGGTGGATCTCGTCGATGAAAATGGCCCGGCGGTCGGTCTGTTCACTGAGCAGGGCGATCAATTCGGCGCTGTTGGTGAAGGCCGGTCCGCTGGTCAGCCTGATTTCGAGATCCATTTCGGCGGCCAGGATCTGCGACAGGGTGGTCTTGCCCAGGCCGGGAGGGCCGTGCAGCAGGACATGGTCCAGGACCTCGCCCCGTTGCCGGGCGGCCTGGATGAAGACCCGGAGATTCTCCTTGATCTTCTCCTGCCCCACGAAATCGGCGAGGGTCCGCGGTCTCAGGTTGAGATCCAGATCACCATCGGCTGCCTGTTCGGCGGGGTCGGTCCACCGTTGCTCGTTCACGCCATCCCTTTCCTTTGACCGCTACAGGTTCTGCAGGGCCGCCTTGACCCACCGTTCCAGGTCCCGGTCGATCTGATCGTCGACTTGACGGGCCCGCAGCAGGGCCTGTTCGGCGCGGGCCGGAGCCAGCCCCATGGCCCCCATGGCCGCCAGCGCCTGCCTCATGCCGTCGGGCGCCCCACCGGCGGAAATTCCGGCGGGACCCTCGCCAAGGTCGGCCTCGGGCACTCTCTGCCCCAGTTCGACCACCAGCCGGGCCGCGCTCTTTTTCCCGATTCCGGGCAATCGGGTCAGCGACTTTTCATCGCCGGTGCGCAGGTAGGAGGCGATGTCACGGCCCGAAGCCCGTGACAACATGCCCAGGGCCACCTTGGGTCCCACCCCCGAAACCGATATCAGCAGACGGAACATGGACCGTTCCTCGGCTTCCACGAATCCGTACAGGGACCAGTTGTCCTCGCGGACCGCCAGGTGGGTCCACAGGCGCACCGGCTCCCCCGGCGCGGGCAGTTGTTCCGCCGAAAGAGAGGAAAGCTGGACATCCAGCCCGATACCTCCGCCCACCGAGACCACGGCTTCGGTCCCTCCGGTTACCAGCGTGCCTTCCAGAAACGCGATCATCGTCCACTCTCTCGCCGAAGAAGGTCGGGCCGGCCACCGGCCCGCTATCCGGTCCCGCCCATTATCCAATAGAAGTCGGGATCAGGCCAGCCCCGAGAATCGCGACCGTCCCGCGTGGGCCAGGGCGGCCGCCAGGGCGTCGCTCTGATCCAGGGGTGGGGATTCCTTGAGGCAGAGCAACCGCATGACCATGAAGCGGACCTGTTCCTTGGCGGAAGCCCCGTTGCCGGTCAGGGCCTTCTTGATTTCCCGCGGCGCGTATTCGGCCACCGCCAGGCCCGCCGACGCGCCCGCCAGCAGAATCACGCCCCGGGCATGGCCCAGAATCAGGGAGCTCCGGGCGTTCTTGGCGTTGAACAGGTCCTCGACGGCCATCTCGGTGGGGTTGAAGCGGTCGATCACGGCGGTCAGTTCGGTGTGGATGTCGAGCAGGCGTTCGGCCAGCGGTGCGTTCTTGCGCGTCCTGATGACGCCTCCGCCCAACATGCGGGCGACCGGCTCGGTGGTGATCACACCGTAACCGGTCGCGTGGGATCCCGGATCAACCCCCAGAATGATCACTGGAGGTCTCCCGCGGTCAAAGCTTGTCCTCGATCTCGGCCATCACCTCGTCGGAGATGTCGAAATTGGCCGATACCTGGGACACGTCGTCGAGGTCGTCCATGTTGGTGATGAGTTTCATCAGCGTCAGGGCGTCGGATCTTTCCACGGTGATGGAGGTGCTGGGCACCTGCACCAGTTCGGTGGAGTTCACCGGCAGTCCCGCCTCGTCCAGGGCCGCGCTCACGGCGTTGAGATCCTCCATGGCGGTGGTCACCGAAATGATGCCGCCATCCTCTTCGACGTCTTCGGCGCCGGCCTCGATGGCCGCGTCCATGGCCGCCTCCAGATCGCAGCGCTCGCCGTCCAGGACCACCATGCCCTTGCGCTCGAAGAGATAGGACACGCAACCGTGGGCCCCCAGGTTGCCGTTGAACTTGGTGAACACGTGCCGGACTTCCGCCGTGGTGCGGTTCTTGTTGTCCGTCTGGCATTCGACCAGGATGGCCACCCCGCCGGGACCGTAGCCCTCGTAGTTGATCTCCTCGATGACCATGCCCTCGATCTCACCGGTGCCGCGTTTGACGGCCTTGGTGATGGTGTCGTTGGGCATGTTCGAACCACGAGCCGTGAGCATGGCCGCTCGCAACCGCGGGTTGGACTCGGGATCACCGCCGCCCTGGCGGGCGGCGACGGTGATCTCACGAATGAGCCGGGTGAATATCTTGGCCCGTTTGGCGTCCTGTGCGCCCTTCCGGTGCTTGATGTTCGCCCATTTTGAATGTCCTGCCATGGTCCCTCCCTATTCCTCGGCCGTCTGGGTCTTCCTGAAGTCATCGACCAGGCGCTTCTGCACGTCACCCGGCACCTCGGCGTAATGCGAGAATTCCATGGTGAAGATGCCCGTCCCCTGGGTGAACGACCGCAGGGACGTGGCGTACTGGTACAGCTCGTCCTCGGGGATGTTGGCGATGATGACCTGGTAGGGGCCGTCGGCATCGGTCCCCTGCAGGGCGCCGCGCCTGGTGGAGACATCGCCCATCACATCACCCATGTAGGTCTGGGGCACGACGATCTTCACCTGCATGATCGGTTCGAGAATGACGGGCCGCAACTTGTCCGCTTCCTCCTCGATGGCGCCCTTGAGGGCTTTCCGGGCGGCCATCTTGAAGGCGGCTTCGCTCGAGTCCACGTTGTGGAAGGAACCGAAGAACAGGGCGCACTTCACGTCGACCATTTCATAACCGGCCACCAGACCCTCGAGCAGGGTTTCCCGGCAACCCTTTTCCACCGCGGGGATGAACTTGCCGGGTACCACTCCGCCGACGATCTCGTCGGCGAACTCGAAGCCCTCGCCCCGCTCCTTGGGCTCCATCCGGATATGGACGTCGCCGAACTGGCCGCGGCCGCCGCTTTGCTTCTTGTGCCGGCCCTGCTTCTCGGCGGTGCCCCGGATGGTTTCCTTGAAATTGATGCGGGGGCGCTTGCGCACTACCCCCACCCCCGTCTGCTTCTTGAGCTTGTCCAGGATGAAGGCGGTGTGGATCTCGCCCTGGGTGGCCAGCAGCGTCTGCGCCAGGTGGGGCTGGTGGATCAGCTGGAAGGTCGGATCCTCTTCGCGGATCTTGTTCAGGCCGGCGGCCATCTTGTCCTCATCACCGCTGACGGCGGGGCTGATGGCGTCGGCGCTGGTGGGCACCGGGTAGGTGATCGGCAGGAACGAGAAATCGACCCCCGAGGTCAGGGAGTCGCCGGTCTGCGTATTTTTCAGCTTCGCGGCCAGGACGATGTCGCCGGGCCCCGCCACGTCGATCTTGTCCTTGGCCTTCCCCACGGCCAGGCTCAATTGTCCGATGCGCTCGCTGGTCCGGCCGTCGGTGCCCGTCAGGGTGTCCCCCGACTTCAGGCTGCCGCTGAAAACACGCAGCCAGGTGACGTCGCCGCCCTGCGCTTCGTACTGCCGCTTGAAGGCCAGCGCGACCACCGGGCCGTCGGCACCGGGAGTGAAGGAGGCCTCCTCTTCCATTCCGGCCCGCACGCCCTTCATTTCCATGCGCGTACGGGAGAAGCTGCTGGGGAAAAGGTTGTTCGCCGAACGGAGCAGCGACCGCACCCCGACTTCCTTTTCGGCATCCGAGAAGAAGACGGGATAAACGGTTCCCTCCAGGGTTCCCTTTTTCAGGCCCAGGATGATGTCCTCTTCACTGAGGGTCAATTCCTCGAGGAACTTTTCGGTCAGGTCGTCGTCCGCGCTGGCGGCGGCGTCCATCAGCATCTCACGGGCTTCCTCGACCGCGTCGTTCATGTCGGCAGGGATGTCGATCTCGACGGATTCCTCACCGGTCGACTTGTAGGCTTTCATGGTCACCAGGTCGATCACGCCCTCGAAACTTTCCCCGTTGCCGATGGGCAGCTGCAGCGGCGCCGCGCCGGCGACCCGCTCCTTCAGACCGTTCATCACGCCCCGCCAGTCGGCGTGCTCCTTGTGCATCCGGTTGACCACGATGAAGGTGGGCAGCTCGGTGGAACGGACCAGGTTCCAGAGGTTTTCCGAGGCCACCTCGAAACCGCCGTCGGCCTTGACGACGAACATGACGCCCTCGACCACCTTCATGCCCGCGTGGACGTCGCCCCGGAAATCATCCACCCCGGGCGTGTCGAGGATGTTGATCTTGTTGCCCTCGAACTCCGTCCAGGCCATGCTCGCGGAGACGGTCTGCTTCCGTTCGATCTCCTCGTCGAAGTAATCGAACTGCGAAGTGCCGTCGTCCACGCTGCCCTTGCGGCCGACCTTGCCGGTGACGTGAAGCATGGAATCGGCCAGGCTGGTTTTGCCGACGCCGTGGGGGCCGACCAGGGCCACATTGCGGATTTTTTCCATGGGATAGGTCTTCAACGGACATCCTCCCGTTTCGAGGGGGGTCGAATGATTGGAAACAGCTGCCAGGAACCGGAAATCGATCCCGTACCCGGGTATCTAACCAAGGACCGGATTTTTTGACGAACGGCAATGGTAATAGCCTGACAAGGTGCTGTCAACAGGGCCCGGGCGGAATCCGGTGCGGGGAAAGTTCTGGACACAAACACCCCGGCACATTACCGTTATTCGGGTTACGGAACCGGTTCCGCCGTCCGTCCCTAGCCGTAATTGCCCCACGAAAAAGCCAGCTGTCAGGCGGTCAGGTGCCCTTTTCAGGTGCCGGCGCTTGGTTGAGGTGACTTGATGAAGCTCAGAACTTTCCTGTCCTTGATTTTGGCCCTGGGTCTATTGTTCACCGGTCCGGTCCTGATGGCCCAGGAAGAGACTGAAGAACCTGCCGCCCCCGCTCCATCCGGGGAAACCGCAGAACAGGAAGCGGCTCCCGCCACGGAAGAAGTCCTGACCTACGATGATTATACGGTCAAGGCCTATACCATCAGCGTATTCGGCGGGGAATTCTCCGGCGCCAAATATCTCGAGAACATGGACCTCGCTCCCCGCACCGTCCTGTCGCAGAATGCCGGGGACATCCTGGGTTACCTCACCGGTGATCCCGACATCTACGACGGGGATGTCCTTCTCGTTTCCCGGGACACCGACCACTACACCGGCGCCCACAAGGAGATCAAATCCGGCCCCGCCTACGGCGGACGGATCGGCATCTACATTTCCGAGGACTTCCACCTGGATATTCTCGGGACCTTCGCCAGCGGTGAAGCCGTCACCACCATGCGTTTCACCGAAGATCCCGACAACGCCCCCGAAAAATCCCAGCGGGTCGTGGTGGACAGTGACACCGGCTTCCAGATGTACAAGGGCGGTCTGGCCCTCATGTACGATGCCAAACCGGCCACTTTCTTCGGTATCGTCCCCCGCCTTGGTTTCGGGCTCGGGGGAATCATCAACCGCTACAGCGAGCTGGCCGACGTCACCGGCCTGTACCTCGAGGGCAATTTCGGACTCAACTTCGAGCTGTTCGACAACTTCCAGATCGGTGGGCAGGTCGACCTGACGAACTTTGCCTACGATGTCGAGGAACTAGGGTATTCCAACATGGTCAACTACGTGACCTACAGCGTGGGGCTGACCGTGTTCCTGGATGTGATCCCCGCCGAGGTCAAGGCCTCCCACATGGCGGAGAAGGACAACTAGACCAGGTACTGAAGACCGCACAAATTGAAAAACCGCCGGGGCGAACCCCGGCGGTTTTCTGTTCCAGTCCCCGTCAAGGGCCTGAAACCTTCATGCAGCCACTACCTTTTCTTCTTCTTGGCGGCCTTCTTCTTGGTGGCCTTCCTCTTGGTGGCCTTTTTCTTGGTCGCCTTCTTCTTGGTGGCCTTCTTCTTCTTGGTCTCCTTTT
>JBDLKA010000079.1:0-17425 GCA_039714075.1 Candidatus Krumholzibacteriota bacterium
GGGTGCCTTCCCAGAACAGGTGGTCACATTCGCGACAAAGATAGTAGGTGTCCAGCCATTTGGCCGTCCTGAGCGGGATGCGTGCGGCCACATCGGCCTTGGCCACCTCGCGCAGAAGTCCGTTGCACTTGCTGCAGCGGCCGAACAAACGAACCTGATCGACCAGCAGAAACCGGCGCAAAACTTCGCCGGCCTGTGTGTCGGGCACGTCCGAACGAATAAGCATGGCGTTGTCCATGGAGGATCTTTTGAGCAGGGACCGGCTGCGCGTCAGGACGGTGCGGTTTTCGTTGATCCCCCGGCGGGCCATCCCGGGCTCGGACCAGGAATCGTCCCACGCCGAATCGAAGCCCATGATCCGCAGCAGGAGGGCCAGCTTGCCCAGGTGCCCGTCACACAGAAAACGCGGCGATTCCAGCGGTCGCGGCTGAGCTCCGGCAACCGCCAGGACATCGCCGGTGCTGGTCAGGGTATCGAGGGGAAGTTCCAGGCCGGAGGCAAGTGAAACAACGGTACCGATTTCACAGTGCGGCACCCCGACTGATTCGATGATGTCCTTCAGGGAAGAGGGCGCGGCCAGGTGCCGCCGAACCAGGGCGGGTTTGCCGGTTTCCCGGGGATAAACCAAGGCCGCGGGGGGAATCAAAGACCCCAGATCCTTCTGGAAAATGAGCATCATTGTCAACATTATGCAAATAATACCATACTTTCCTGTTCGTGGATTGACAGGGCCCGCGGTCAACCGCTAGATTCCCAAAACTCGACTCTGACAGCCCGGGATCGCATAAGGATATCGTCCCGCTTTTGGCCGCGCAGATGGAACTGCTCTGATCAGCCGGACCGCCGGAATTCCGTTCCCGGCGCGATCCGGTTTTTCATCCCCATGATACTCATCTGGAGTGTGTTTTGCGCCCGAGCCGGATCATCATCTTTTTCACTGCACTTCTGCTGCTCCCTTCGGGACTGTCCTTTGCACAGGAAGACAATCCTTCGGTGCCGGTGACCAATTTGCATACCGACGCGGGGAAGCTCGGGTTGGCCATCAACAACCTGGGCTATTTCGGGACGGCCTTCAACAACCGCTTCATGCCATCGGCGAAGTATCCGCTTACCAGCAACGTCGAACACATATACCGGGGCGGCATTTGGGTGGGGGCCCGCGACAGCGATGGTTCCCTGCGTGTGTCCACGGGCGCCCAGGATGCCAATGGTTTGGCCGAGGGTGATGAAGTCCGGGAATTCCAGAATTGGTTCGTGGTAGAGGAAACCCCTGATGGTCCCGTAAAGAAATCGATGATCTCCTGGTCCAACGAACAGAACGAAGACAATTTCAACTCAAACGCCCTGGCTACACAACACGTCGAATTCGCCTTCGATGATTACGCCCGGATCGAATCAGGCAACCACACGCCGCTGGGGTTGCTGGTTCAATTGCGCGTGTTGGCCTGGGGACCCAAGCATGCGGATGATTTCGTAATTCTGGACTACGCCATCATCAACAACAACCTGACCTCCCAGAAGGAATTGAGAGACCTCTATCTGGGAATTTGGGTGGATACGACCGTGGGGAATACGGAACAGACAAATCCCTATGACCCCCAGGCTCCGGTCCGTTGGAACTTCAACGATGATGTCAACGGTGCCTGGGGCCCGAGCGGTCTGGTTCCCGAGGCCAATACGGTTCCCGGTGATCCGAATATCTGGATGGCCTACGAACGCGACGATGACGGGGAAGAGGGTTTGGCCACGAGTTGGATCGGATACCGCTTACTGGGAACCAACCGGGAGCCGGAGCCCGAGGATGGAGTACGCCCGGTTTCCTACAACGCATGGCGATTCCGGGGCGTTCCGGCCAAGGATGATTGGTATTCCGAAGCCGGCGACCCGGACAATCTGCTTCCCGGAAAATACCAACTCATGAGTAATGGCGCCTTCACGGTGGGTGAGACGCAGGAAGTGGATTATTCGCGGCCTTCCAACTGGGTGGGACTGTTGACCTCGGGACCTTTTCCCTATCTGGCGGCGGGCGACACTCTGCGGATGACTTTCGCCATCGTGGCGGGTGAGGACTCCCTCAGCATCCTGGAAAACAGCAAAATCGCGCAGGTTGCCTACAATAACGGTTTTTCCATCCCGGCGGGACCACCTTCGCCCAAGTTGGATTTTGCCTTCATGGACAATTCGGTGGTCATATCCTGGGCTCCGGGAGACTCGCTGGATGCTGAAACCGGTGAGGATCTCCCTCTGGAAAGCCCGTTGCGGTCGCCCGAACAACACATCAGCGATATTACCGGGCGCAAGGATTTTCAGGGTTACCGGATCTATCGTTCCAGAGGTGAGATCATCCAGGGTGATCCCTTCGAGGAGTCCAACCTGGTCGCCCAATACGACATCATTGACGGGCAGGGATTCGACACCGGGTTACCGCCTCTTAATTCCGAAGGCAAACGGGAATTCGTGGACACGGATCTTCTGGATGGATTCCCTTACATCTATTCAGTGACCTCTTTCAGTTCCCCAAGTTTCAATGAGGGCCTGGGAGAATTTGAAAGCGGATTTTTCTCCAACGACAGGCTGGTATACCCGGGACCCGCGCCTGCAGGCTCTGACAATCCCCGAACGGTGGGTGTGTATCCGAATCCCTACAGGACCGGTTCCCTGTTCGACAATAGGCGGCAGGAGGAACTTGGGCGCAAAATCTGGTTTACCGGCCTGCCCGCCCGGTGTCAGATCCAAATTTTCACTCTCGTCGGTGAACTTGTTCAGACTCTCTACCACGATGATCCTTCTTCCGGCCAGGAATCATGGGATCTGTTGACCCGATACCAGCGGACCGTAGCCACAGGACTTTATATATTTGTGGTCGAAGATCAGGACACTGGGGAAATCCAACGGGGGAAGTTGGTGATCATCAAATGAGTCCCTCCCCGATCGACAGGATTCCCGATTTCAGTCGTGGTGCAGCCATGTTCTTTGCAGGTATCTTGACACTGGTTGGTTTGGTCGGCCTGATCTGGGTTGGCGGTTGCGCTCCGAATGATCCCTTCGATCCGGAATCCCTGGAAAACAAGCCTCCCAGCGTTACGTTTTTTGTCAGCCCCATGGACCCGGAACAGGGTCTTGAACCCACCAGTTATTCCACCCGTACTTTCCATTGGAGCGGTTCCGATCCGGACGGCTGGGTCGTTGAATACTATGTCGCCATCGATACGTCCCAGGTTCTTGACGCGGTTTGGGATACGACCACCAGCACCGACACCACCCTGACTTTCACACCCGATGTCATGGGCAATGCCGACGCTTTGTTCATGGTGGTTTGCCGGGACAATCGGGGCGCCCTCAGTGATACGGTCAAGCAGTTCGTTCCCATGCGTAATTTTCCGCCGGTTATTGAATTCCAATCGGATTTTGACCCTTTGACCAATATGCAGCGGGAGTTCCGGGATGCGGACGGCAACGTTATCGAAGACGGATCCGCCGCTGCTGACACGCTTTTCTGGAATTGGGGCCCGGGAAATTTCCGGTTCCTGGCTTACGACCTCGACGGGTCGGCAACCCTGGAGCCTTTTTTCCGCTACACTCTTTTTGACGGGGATCCGGACAGCACCTACGACGAAGGCGATGCCTTGGCCGACCCGGAAACGAGTTGGGTAAGGGTTGCCTTCGAAAGCTTCGAGGAAATCAGGGAATTTTCGATCAATCTGAAATCCGCGGTTCCAGGCCCTTCCAGAACCTTGTCCGTGTCCTTGCGGGATACCGTCGGTTCTGGACCTGTATTCCAATATTCATGGGAGGTAAGGGCTCCGAAGGGGCAGGTGTTGTACATTCCTGATGCTTCGGCTTCCCGGACCAGGGAATTCTATACCAACTACCTGAATTCCCGCTTTGGTGAAGGTAACTGGGACACTTACACCTTCTGGAAGGGCTTTCCCGATGACCCCTTCACACTTCTGGAATCCATTAGAAAATTCGCATTGGTAGTTTGGACCGACACCGGGACAGCCAGCAACAACATCAGGCAAGCCTCTCTGGGTGGAGGAGTTCTTCAGCAATATCTTGATCCCGAAGATGATTCCATCCCCGGGGGCCAAATCCTTTTGATCTCCCGAATCCTGACAGGTTCTCGAGCGGGCCTTTCCAATCCGTTCCGGGAAAACGTCCTGGGGATAAATATCAATGCGTCTCCGGCTGCCGCCCTGAACATGCCCATCGGCCCTCAGGCTCTGGGTCTTCAGCCCCATCTGCCGGTAATGACCTCCACTCGAGGTTCAACGGACGGGGGAGTCGGATTAATGATCCAGGATCCTGCCAATCCCGTCGGTGAGTTTTTGTACCAGATGGAGGAGTGCGGGGAATGTTACGGGACCCCTCGAAGGCCTGCCAACCCTCCGGATCCCTTCGTGGCCGTGCGGTCACCGCTCCGGAATGTTGATGCCCTGGCCAGGATCGTAGGCATATCTCTTCAACTCGACGACTTCGATCAGGCCGAGGTATTTGCGGCTCTCGACGCCATCCTTGAGCTCGAGATGGGGGTGACGGGTCCGTGAACCGCCTGCTATCCCCATTCAACATGTCCGGGCTTAAGGTTTTCCTGCCGGTGGCCCTGTTGCTGGTGCTGACAGTCTTCCCCGCCACGGCCCAGGTCGGTTCCGATACCGCCCAGCCCCAGGCACCGGGTACGATCAAGGGCCGGATATTCGACGCTGAGTCCGGCGAGTCGATGCCCTACACCAACGTGTTCATCTCCGGGACGAACATCGGCACCATGGCTTTCACCGACGGGTTCTACATCATCAAGGGCCTGCGTCCGGGCACGTACACCATCAAAGCATCCTACATTTCTTACGGGGTGGGCTCCAAGACCGTGGTTGTCGGCCCCGGTGAGGTAAAGAACATCGACTTCCATCTCGAGGTCCAGGCCATCATGGCCGACCCCCTAGAGATCCAGGCCGAACGCGCTTTGGTCGAAGTCGACAGAACCGGCAGTTCCCATTACATCACCAGCAGGGAAATGGAGGCCATGCCGCTGGACCAGATGGTGGACCTGATCGCCACCACGCCCGGCGTGACGCTGCAGGACAACGAAATCCACATCCGCGGAGGGCGGGCCGACGACACGATGTTCGTGGTCGACGGGATGTCGGTGAACGATCCTCTTGCCGGTGGCGGATACGGCTACTCCATCGACCCCTCCCTTATCAACGAGATCGAAGTCCTCACTGGTGGGTTCAACGCGGAATATGGCCAGGCGGTAAGCGGAGTGGTCAACGTTTCGACGAAGGAGGGAAGTGAAAAGTTTGAAGGAAGGGTCAGTGTAAAAAGGGATTACCTGATCAAGACCCATCCCTCGGATGTCGATCCGGGCTGGCGTAACCTGACGGACTATTCCCATCCCAACAACATCGACATTGTCAAAATGTCGATGTCGGGACAGGACCCGATCAGCGCCGGCTTGAAAGCCCTTGGCGTGAACATGCCCGGTACTCAGTTCATCCTGGCCAGCGCCTCCCTGGATACCAGGGACGGCTATTTGCCCATTTACGGCCGGAAAAACAAACTGCAGTCGCCGATCTACACGGACCAGGCCTGGTCACCCAGGCAGCAGAACAACTGGAACGGTCTTTTGAAGTGGACCTGGAATTTCACCCCACATCATAAACTGAATATCAACCTGACCCGGAACGTGAACATAGACCAGGGCTTTTTCCTGCCGGGCGAAGGTTATCCATTCTTGTACATGGACAACCTTGATAACTGGCTGGTGTTCACCAATGAAAACATCTTGAGCCAGGCATACTACCGTCAGGTTTTGAACGAAAATTCCTGGTTCGAACTGACCCTGGGACGGAATTTCAACCGTCAGCACAACAACATCAATGGGAATGACGATTTCACCACCTACACAACAGTTGGGGAGGCTGCAAACAGTGATCCGGGTGAAGCATTAAACGCTCGATATCTTTACTCGGCCGACCGTTGGCACGATCACTTCACGGAATCCTGGACGGGTAAGGGCTCCTATTCCTTCATGGGGCTGGGAAACAACCGGTTCAAGACGGGGTTCGAGGTTTCGTTCACCGAGATGCAGTTGATCAACCTCCAGGGGTATTTGGGTCGTCCTCCACCGGGAAAACTGGCTCTCAATGAGGATGTCTTTTGGGCCAACCCCATTACGGCAGCCGGCTACTTCCAGGATACCATCGAGTACCGGGGACTGATCATCAACGCGGGGATAAGGGGCGATCTTTGGGCTCCCGGCAAGGAAGTCGAAACGGTCATGGCCAACCCGGATGATTATATCTTCATCACTCCGGATATGGCCGAAGAGTTCAACAGCAGTACTTTCCGCTTGGCCGGGCGAAACTGGAAGGCCCGGCTGTCGCCCCGCATCGGCCTGAGTTTTCCCGTCACCGAACGGGACAAGTTTTTCTTCAACTATGGTCATTTCAGCCAGTGGGCGCGTTTCGCATACGTTTATCCACAACTCCAGGCCCAGACGGTTTCAAATATCCCGCTGTTGGGGAACCCAAACCTCGACCCGAAAGTCACCGTCGAATACGAAACGGGACTTCAGCATGAGTTCGGAGGCTTGTGGAGTCTCGGGCTGACATTCTTCAACCGTGACATATACGGCTATGCCAAGGCGGTCAAGCTGGATCCGGTCGAAATCAGCCACAACGAGACTCCGGACCCCAACGATACCGACACGATTACGATCCGGCCCGTGCGGTATTTCAACGGCGATTCCGCCCGCAGCCTCGGCATCGAAATGACGGTCATCAAGCGTACGACCCGTTGGCTGAGCGGGTCCGGCAGCTTCGAATTGCAGAGCACGACAGGTACCAACAGCAATGCCGACGAAGCGTATCTTCAGGCCCGCTATGAGGAAGCCTACCAGCCCCAGGCCAGTCTGGGGGGGCTGTCCCGAAATCCCCTGGTCTGGGACAAACCCTGGTCGGCCAGCCTGAATCTCGATTTTTCGGTATTTGAAACCGACAGGCCCCACCTGTTCGGCTGGAGGATGCCCCAGAATTGGAGCATCAACGTTCTTTTCCGTGCCGAAGCAGGCCAGCGGTATACTCCGTTGACCTGGTCGTCGGACGACCTGATTTCTCTCAGGGACGATAATAGTTATTTCAGCAAGACCGGTCCCTGGAGAAGTCAGTTCAATTTCCGGTTGAACAAGTTCTGGAAATTAGGCAAGGGCCAAAAGCTGACTTTTTACATCGATTTCCGCAATATCCTGAACCATAGGAACTACCGACGGATCAACCCTTATACAGGGCGGGGATACGAAATTGGAGACTACAATCCGAGTTGGGAATATGGCACCAATTTGAATCCGGTTGAAGGGCAACCCTATTACTCGACTGACAGTGAATTGTACGCCAAGACAGTTGTGAACCCCAGTCACATAGAGAATCCCCGGATTCTGATGTGGGGGGTGAGCTACTCGTGGTAATGGTTGTCCGTAAATGCTCTTTCCTGTTGGTCCTGGGTCTCCTTATCTCCTGCGTCACCGGAGCAAATTCCCCTTCCCACGCCGCTGACCTTTTGCGTCTGCACGGTGAGGAAAATGCCGGCACGGCGGGTGCCCAGTTCTTGAGGATTCCCGTTGGCGCCAGGTCGGTGGCTTTGGGCAAGGCTTTTACGGCGATGGCAACTGACGCATCCACGCTCTACTGGAATCCCGCGGGAGTCATGCGGACGCCCGGACGGACGAACTTCTACGCCAGCCACAGCAAATACACCGCGGGAATCGATCTCGATTATCTTTCCTTCCACCGGCGAGACCAGAACTACGGTTATGGATTATCGATGGGTGTTCTGCGATCGGGAGATATCCTGCGTACGGATGAATTCCACCAGCAGGGTACCGGTACCTATTTCAATGCCAACCAGTTTTTCCTGGGTGCAACCCTGGCCCGAGCCATGACCGACCGGTTCTCAATAGGGGGAACCGTGAAGTATTATCAGGAAAACCTGGATGAATTTCAGATCAAATCCCTTCTGGCGGATCTGGGGATTCTTTACTTCGTCGGGTTGGGCGATCTGAAGGTGGGATTTGCGGTGAAAAATTTCGGTGGAGATCTCAAACCGGCCGGAAATCCCCCCGCTCTGGCAGATGGTTACGTGTCTGCCGCGGAATTCCAAAAATTTCCAGCACCAACCGAAGGTACCTTCGGCGCGGCCAAAACCTGGGAATTGAGCCAGAATATCGGCCTTGTGACAACAACCGATTTCAATCATCCGTCGGACAACAAGGAGAGCTTCCGTTTCGGCATGGAACTGGGAATGAGAAAGATGCTGTATTTGCGGGGAGGCTTCGAGACCGGACGGGTCGATGGCGGATTGGCCGCCGGCTTCGGTCTTCAACTAAAGCGCAAGCAATTCCTGTTGCGGGTCGATTACGCCTACAGCGACATGGGTGCCTTCGGGACCATTCATCACATCTCCGTGGATCTGTCGCCTCTGACCAGAGGCAAGGACCCAGAGGCCTGGCGGAGGGAATCCCGATGAATCCTCACCAAGCAGGTGCCCGCATTGTCATTCTTGCCCTGGCTCTTTCGGTGGGATTGCTCGTTGCAGGTTGCGGAGAAAAGATAGCCATTCCCGTGCCTTCCGGGGATTTTTCGGTCAATAGATACATTATCAGCGACACTTTTCAAATTGATGGATCCGCCATTCAGATGACCCAGGCGCGGGGGCTCTTGTATGTCCTGCATGAGGATCTCCTGACCAAACGCGATACCAAATTCGAAATTATCGAGCAAGTGCCAGGCTTGCTCGATCCCTTGGCTTTGTGTGTGGATGAGCAGGGTGATTTCATTTTTGTCTGGGAGAATGGGGCCCAGCGGGTCACCTGGTTCGATGCAGGATCCCTGGATATGATCGGCTCGACGAGTCTTCCGGATGTTCAGACTGCGGTGTCCTTGGCAACCAACCAGGCGGGGATCGACCAGGTCCCGGGCGGACGAACCTTCATCTATCTCTCCGATCCCCTGACCGGTGTCATTCATCGATATTCGTTCAATGAATCCAGCGGTTTGGAGCCGTACGGAATTCTGGCCCGTTCCGGGGGTGCGGGGGCCAGGTTCGTCAATGACCCCGCGGGCTTGGCTTCAGACTTCGATGGTAGGCTGTTGGTTTGCGATATTGAGGTGCCTCGAAACTGGGTCATTCGTTTCGACAGTACGCCGGATCAGACCGACACGGCCATCGATCCGAACGATCCCGATCCGATGCGCGGCCTGGCGGTTCTTTTCGACGAGGCCACCTGCGAACCTCCTGCGGCAACCGATTTCGTTTTAGGAAATGCCGCCGAATGCGAGGAATCCACTTGGGAGGGTGGGCCCAGCGACGAAGTCGGCGAATTCGACAGACCCCTGGGTGTTGCGGTGGACGGGATCGGGAGGATTTTTATCGCCGATACGGGAAACAGCCGCATCCAGATGTTTACCCCGCAGGGGGAATATGATCTTCAGTTCGTGGCCAGCGACACCCTGAGCGGCCCGACTTCCCTGGCTGTATTTGACGAGGACGGCAAACAGCCCAATACACTCAATTATGGAGCCTTCGTTTTCGCGTCGTATGTAGACCGGGACATCGTGGTGAAATTCATCTCCCTGGAGCACTACTATTCCCTGAACGATGATCCTCCTCCGGAATAATGATGGTCACGAATGACTCTTGGGCCGATCCCTGGCGAGGGTTTTGGCTTCTCGCCGCGCCTCTGGCGGTGGTCGCCGGGCTATTGCTGTTCCACAACGTCTTTGCCGTTTTCGCAATCTACCATCTTGGTTTCTGTCTCATCCTTCCAACCGTCCATAATCTACACCGTCGGCGTTTTTCGCTTGCCCGACATTTGGAACATCTGGGCCTGACCGGTTCGGACATGGCCAGGGGACTGGTGTATGGTTTCATGCTGGCAGTGCTCCTTGCGGGCGGCACCGTCCTGGCTTTCCGCTGGTTCGGCGACCTTTTCCTGGCCGACCAAAATGTTCCGGCTGTTCTGGCCGACTGGGGAGTGAACCAGGCAAACCTGCGGATACTCTTCTGGTTCATGGTCCTGGCCAACGGTCCGGCCGAGGAACTCTACTGGCGCGGATTCGTCCACACCGAACTGTCCGCGCAGCAGCCTCGTTTCGGAACAATCCTCCTGACCGCCACCTGCTACGCCAGCTACCACGGCGTAACCGTCTACCTCCTGATCGCCAACCTGCCAGTCGCCCTCCTCTTCATGGCCGCTATCCTCGCCGCGGGCCTCGGCTGGGGCTACCTGCGCGAAAAAACCGGCTCGGTCTGGCCCGCCCTGCTGGGCCACGCCGGAGCGGTCATCGGCTACATGGTGGTGGCGCGTCCACTGATGGGCATGTGACGCCTCGGTTGATTTCAACAACCGAAAGCTTGCCCAAACCCGTCCCCATGACCCATAATCATCCACCACCAACGCCACCTTATGAAGGAGGGGAACCCATGCTGGGAGCCATCGCCGGGGACATCATCGGATCGACCCACGAATTCTGCCCCGTCAAGACCGTGGATTTCCCTCTCTTCACCGAGGCCAGCAAGTTCACCGACGACACTGTACTGACCATCGCCACGGCCTTTTCCCTGCTGACCGACGGCGACTATGCGGAAAACTACCGGATCTTCGGCCGGCTCTATCCGCTGGCCGGATACGGCAAGGGCTTCAAGGAATGGTTGCACGGTAAGGAAGGCAAACCCTACGGCAGCTGGGGCAACGGCTCGGCCATGCGCGTGGGGCCGGTGGGGTTCGCCTTCGACACTGAGGACGAGGTCCTGAGCGAAGCCGAAAAGTCGGCCGCCGTGACCCACGATCATCCCGAGGGCATCAAGGGTGCCCAGGCGGTGGCACTGGGAATATTTTTGGCGCGTCAGGGGGCCGAACCGGAGCTGATCAAAAAAGAGATCACGGAACGCTTCGGCTACGATCTCGACCGCACGGTGAAGTCCATCCGCCCCGACTACGCCTTCGACGTGTCCTGCCAGGGGTCGGTGCCCGAGGCGATCATCTGTTTCCTGGAAAGCGAAAACTGGGAACAGGCGGTGCGTCTGGCCGTCTCCCTGGGCGGCGACGCCGACACGCAGGCCTGCATGGCCGGCGCCATGGCCCAGGCGCGGTACGGTAACGTGCCCGGTGAAATCGAGCTGGCCACGCGCCGAATGTTGCCCGAGCATCTGCTCGAGGTGGTCGAGGATTTCGAAAACAAGTACATGGCCGACTGAAGCGGAGAACCGATCGTGAGCATTGGAACCCTGAAGAGAAAATTCCCCAAGAAGGATTGTCCCAGCACGCCTTTTTTCGTGTCGATCGCGGGAAATATCGGCGTGGGCAAGAGCATGATCACGACCATGATCGGCGAGGTGTTCGGTTGGCAGATGCATTTCGAGCCGGTCATCAACAATCCCTACCTGGACGACTACTACAAGGACATGAACCGGTGGAGTTTCCATCTGCAGGTCTATTTCCTGAGCAAGCGGTTCGAGGTGCAGAAGCTCATCCTGGATCACAAGGGTTCGGCCGTGCAGGACCGCACCATCTACGAGGACGTCGAGATCTTCGCGCCCACTCTGCACCGGCGCGGCTGCATGGACGACCGTGACTACGAGAACTACCGGGAAGTATTCCGCAACATGGTGGCCTTTTTGCAGCCACCCGATTTGATCGTCTACCTGAAGTGCCGGCCGGAAACGGCGCTGGAACGAATCAAGCAGCGCGGGCGGGGCTGCGAGTCGGACATCCCCCTGGATTTCCTGCAGGACCTGCACCTGGCCTACGAAGACTGGATCGAACGCGCCCCGGCTCTTTGTCCGGTGCGCACCATCGACACCGAGAAGATCAATCTGCGGGACGACTTCCAGGCCCAGGAAGAACTGCTGCGTACCATCAGGGAATTTCACCTCGAAAAGCACGAACGAAACGGCGGCTGAAACTTGAAAACCGGTGACTACAGGCCGAGCGATCTTCTACGCGGCCCCGACATATCCGACGATCTGCTGAAGGCGCTGCCGAAGACGGATCTGCACTGCCATCTGGACGGATCCCTGCGCCTGGAAACGTTCATGGAGCTCGGCCGCGCCGCGGGGATGGACATGCCCGCGGAACCCGACGAGGTGCGGGCACGATATTTCCCCGCCGACCGCGAGTGTGTGAGCCAAGAATTCCTCAAGCATTTCGACCACACCGCGGCCGTGCTGCAGACCGAAGAAAATCTGGTTCGTGTGTCGCGTGAACTGGCCGAGGATTTTTCCGAACTGGGCGTCTGGTACCTTGAGGTCCGGTTCTGTCCCTTGATGCACACGCAGCAGGATCTGACACCCGACCAGGCCGTCGCCGCGGTCCGGCGCGGTCTGGATGAGGCGGACACTTCGGACCCTTTCCGGTCGGGAATCATCATTACCGGCCTGCGGACCATCGAATCGTCCAAAAACCTTGAACTGGCGAAGTTGGCGGTGGACTGGAAGGGCCGCGGGGTGGTGGCCTTCGATCTCGCTGGGGCCGAGCTGGATTTTCCCGCCAAGAACCACCTGGCAGCCTTCTACCATGTGATGAACCACAACCAGAACGTCACCGTCCACGCGGGTGAGGGTTACGGTCCGGGCTCCATCCATCAGGCCCTCCACCGTTGCGGCGCCAACCGCATCGGTCACGGAACGCGCCTGGAAGAGGATCCCGACCTGATGGCCTACGTGGCCAACAACCGGGTGCCTTTGGAAATCTGCCTGAGCAGCAACCTGCAAAGCTGCGTGGTGGACGACCTGGCGCGGCATCCCTTCCGCTTTTACCTGAAAGAGGGCTTGCGGGTCTGCCTGAATACGGACAACACCCTGTTTGCCCGGACCTCGCCCCTGCGCGAACTCAGGCTGGCCGTCGATACTTTCGACCTCACCCTGCTGGAAACCGAAAACCTGATCATCAACGGTTTCAAGAGCGCGTTTTTGCCGGAGAAGGCCAAGGGGGACATGGTCCACGAAGCACTCGAGACCTTTGCTTCATTGCGCGATCGCTTCTGTGACGACGAGCCAAAGGTGGGCCCGTGATGAAGGATCGCCTGGACATCCTGTCGGACCGGTGGCGTGACCGGGTGGCCGAGTCCGTCACTTTCCTGGATGATAGGGGATTCGGCGGCAAGGTGGGTCTGGTCCTGGGCAGCGGGCTGGGCAACTTCGTCGACGCGGTCGATGACGCCCAGGCCGTCGACTACGGGGAGATTCCCGGCTACACCACGACCTCCGTGGCCGAGCACACCGGCCGTCTGGTCTGCGGTACGGCCGCCGGGGTGCCGGTGGTCGTCATGCAGGGCCGTTTGCATCCCTACGAAGGACTTCCCTTCGACGAACTGCTGCTGCCGACCGCGGTTTTGGCCTGTCTGGGCATCGATTCCGCCGTCGTGACCAACGCCGCGGGCGGATTGAACCGGTACTACATGCCTGGCGACCTGATGGTGATCCGCGACCAGATCGACATGCACTTCCACGATGCTCTGCGCGGGTTGCTGACCCAGCCCTTTGCTCCGGCTGCCGGGGCCGACGAAAAAACCGCGGCCGCCCTGGCCGAGGTGGGCCGCAGTGGGGGCGTGCCCGACCTTTTCGATCCCGAACTGGCCCGCAAACTGGTGGCCGCCGCCGCCGAAACCGGCGTGCCCATGCACAGCGGCACCTACGCCAGCATGTACGGGCCGGCCTACGAGGCCAAAGCCGAGATCGGTATGCTCCGCCGTATTCATTGCGACGCCGTAGGAATGTCCACTGCGCCGGAAACCGTCTTGTTGAAAAGGATGGGCGTATCCCCGGTGGGGCTGTCCTGCATCACCAATCCCGCACGCGAAACCGGGCAGCCGGAGTTGTCGCACCAGGACGTGGTCGAGGTGGGGAAGATGGTGCGCGATCGGATGGCGCGGTTGCTGTTGGCGTTTCTGCCGAAGGTTTGAAGGATTTTCCATTTTCCGGAACTTGTTTTCCCCGACTGGTTATCACCCCGGTAACCTGTTGCACCCCTGTTAAATATAGATATCGGATTTTTTGGACTCGAAATGAGGGGGAAACTCCATGCATCTTACTAATGCTGCCCGGCTGATGCTGGGCGTCCTGCCTGCCTTGATCTTTTTCACCAATTCCAGCGAAGCCCAGACCTCCATCGGGTTCGAAGACCCGGGGGACAACGACAACATCCTGGACTATCGCCTGCCGGACTGGGCGTATCGCACCTGGGTTTTGTCCGGAGAACTGGATGGAGGCGGTCACGACAGTACTGTGGATGAGACGGCGCATTCGGGAAACAGTCTCAAATCAAACCTGAAAACCCAATTCACATCATGGCGTAGCAGCGAACAAAGATTGTTCCGTTTTGAAGCTGATGCGGGCGGGTCCTACTCCCGCAGACATTCCGGTGAAGGGTATTCCGAGGAAAAGAACCGGAGTCTGAACGGGAGCTACTCGGTAAACACCGTGTATCGGCATTACTTTGGCAAGGGGCCCGTTTCGCTGGGAGCCCAGGGAATCCTCCGCAAGAGATACTCGGAATACGACAGGTACTCCAGAACCGGGGAAGAGGTTATAGAAGATTCTGAATTAGCGAGGGAAAATTACCACTCGGTCCATCTCAGCACGGGAGTGGGACGGATCAGGGATGTGACTCCTTTGATTCGCGCCCAACGATTGAATGAGAGGCTGGCCCAGCTGGGCCGCGACAGGCTGACGGATGTCCAGGTCCGCGAACTTGCCCGTGTTCTAGCCACCGAACACGGATATCGCATCGTTTTCGACAGGCCTGAAAAGAGTTTTTGGCGGGATGTCCTTGAGCCGATGCTGGGGGAAGGCGGGGGTCTGAGCACTTACGAAATCTATTACCTGAAGGACATCATGGAAGAGGACATCGGGCCGAGATCCCAGGGTCTGGCCCTGACGGCCGGGTTAAATTATCGGGAAAACATCAGCGAGAACCCTGAAAGGGAAAAATATTCGTCACGCAGCCGATCCCTCAGCGCGTACTTCGGGTGGTTCCATAATCCATCCCTGAACCAGCAGATCGGGACTTCCTTAAGGGGCGTCTACCGTTTTTCCAATTGGAGAACCCAACAGGGGGATGACCGATACGTCACGGGTTCATTGAGGCATCTTTGGACAATTGCTGACCGCTACCGGTGGGACAATAGGCTGAGTGCCGTTTGGGATTATCACAAATCCACGAACCAGCAAGAGGAAAACAAGTCCAGGAGTTTCAGGGCGTCGTTCCTTTCCCAATTCAAGATCTTCCTGGAGGATTCGATGGCTTTGGTTGCCAAGGTGAACGTTGGCAACATGGACCTGGATCCCGGGTATGAGCACCCTTCACGGAAGGGATGGAATTGGAGTTACGGCCTCGGGGTCGAATACTACCTGGACCGTTTCCTGTACTAGCCCCGCGTCATGAAGTCGAAGACATGCCCCAGGGTGCTCTGATCACCCTTGTACAACTCGGTAAACTTGCAGCGCGTGCAGGTGACGGTCGTGAACCTCTTGGACTGGATATCGAAGATCTTGGTCAAAAAGCCCCCGGTCGCCCGGAATTCACTGCTCTCGAAGGCCGTGTTGCCGCATTTATCGCATCTGTAACCCTGGGGCATCGCCATTCCTTTCTTCTTATTGAGTGCGGTATTTCCTATAATACACGCAGTAAATCCTGATTATTCACCATGGTCAAGATCGAGGAGCCGATCATGCGCCGATACCTGGTCGCAGGAAACTGGAAACTGAACATGGGCCCGGCCGCGGGTCGCGAACTGGCCCAGGGCGTGGCCGACCTGCTCAAAGGCCGCGAACTCAAGGGCGACGTACTGGTCTGTCCGCCCTACGTGAGCATCCCAGCGGTGGCAGAGGTGGCCAAGGGCGACCCGGTCCTGCTGGGCGCCCAGAACTGCGCCGACCAAAGCGGGGGCGCCTACACCGGCGAGGTGTCGGCCGAGATGCTGGCCGAAGCCGGCTGCCAGTACGTGATCGTCGCCCACAGCGAGCGCCGCGAGTACCAGAAGGAAACCGACGACCAGTTCACGGCCAAGATCGACCTGATCCACAAGGCAGGTTTGAAGGCCATTTTCTGTTTCGGTGAGGTGCTCGACGAGCGCAAGGCCGGCCGCGCCCAGGAAGTGGTCAAAGCCCAGCTTGAGGGCGTTCTTCCGAAACTTGAATTCGTCAACGCCTACAACACCGTGCTGGCCTACGAGCCGGTGTGGGCCATCGGTACCGGTGAGACCGCCACGCCGGAGATCGCCCAGGAAATGCACGCCTTCAGTCGCGGCGTGGTCGCCGACCTGTTGGGCAAGGAAGTCGCCGACTACATGCGCATTCTCTACGGCGGTAGCTGCAAGCCGGGCAACGCACTTGAACTGATCGGCCTGCCCGACGTGGACGGCGGCCTGATCGGCGGCGCATCGCTGAAACCGGCCGATTTCGTGGGTATCATCGACGGCGCCGAGGCCGCCCAAAGTTAAGTCTGTTCGGGGTCACCTTCTCTCTTTCGGAGGATCCGTAACGTGAAAATCATCAAATCTTTCAGTGTGTTCTTGGCCGTGGGCCTGATCATGAGCGGCGCGGCCGCCCTGGGCGCGGATGCGGAGTACTCCGATCCCAACCTGGAGCCGGTCTTCCACCCGTTGCCGGACAACATCGAGATCCTGCGCCTGGAAAACGGCCTGGAAGTGATCCTGATGCGCAACCCCGCGCAGCCCATGGTGGGTATCTACACCCAGGTCAAGGTGGGTTCGGCGCGCGAGGACTACCGCACCAGCGGCATGAGCCACATGCTCGAGCACCTTCTGTTCAACGGCAGCGAGAAGTACACGCAGGAACAGCAGTACGACATGGCCGACCGCGCGGGCGCCTACAACAACGCCAACACGACGGATTTTTTCACCAACTACATGATGGTGATCCCCGCCGCCGAGATGGAAACGGGCATGGACATCCAGTCGCAGATGCTCTTTCACTCCATCCTGCCCGACGAGAAGTTCGAGAAGGAACGGGGCATCGTCATCGGCGAGATCGTCCAGGGTCGTGACTGGCCCGGCCACTACGCCGAGACCGCGCTGCGCGAGGCCCTGTTCGCGGGATCGAGCCTGGAACTGCCCACCCTGGGCACCAAATCGACCATCGAACACATGGTTCGCGACGACGTGTACGATTTCTACAAGTACTGGTACGTGCCCAACAACATGGTCCTGACTTTGGCGGGGAATTTCGACCGCGACCAGGCGCTGGAACTTCTGGAGACCTATTACGGGGCTCCCGCGCCCGGGACCGTCGATTTCGGCGGCCTGGAATCCGCCGCCCTGATCGACCGCACGACTTCGGTTTCCCGTCGCGGGGGAGATGAGCGCATCCTCGCCCTTTCCTTCGAGGCCCCGGCCTACGGGATGAACGAATT
>JBDLKA010000080.1:0-16793 GCA_039714075.1 Candidatus Krumholzibacteriota bacterium
GCCTTGTCGGTCTCGACGTCCATCAGGGGTTCGTCCTCGCCGATCTCGCCGCCCTCGGCGACGTACCACTTGAGGATCTCGCCCTCGGCGATTCCTTCTCCCAGATCAGGCAGTTTGAATTCGAACAAGCTGGCTGCCTCCCGGTCAGAAATTAAGGGTTTCCTCGATGGCGTGGACAACCCTGGGGGCGTTGGGTATGTAGCTTTTCTCGCGCCCGAAGTAGGGCATGACCACGTCGTAGCCGGTCAGGCGTTTGACCGGCGCCTCCAGGTAGAGGAAGGCCTTGTCGTTGATGCGTGCGGTGATCTCGGACGACACGCCGAAGCTGCGCGGGGCCTCCTGCACCACGACGCAGCGCCCGGTCCTGCTCACCGATTCGGTCACCGTATCACTGTCCAGCGGCGAAATGGTCAAAAGATCGATGATCTCGATGCTCGTCCCGTGCTTCTTCTCCACCTCGGCCGCGGCTTTCAGGGCCGGACGCATCATGGCGCCCCAGCTGACCAGGGTCAGGTCGGTGCCTTCCTGGACCACCTGCGCTTTGCCCAGGGGCATGACTTCCTCTTCGTCGGGCACATCCTCGCGGAAGGCGCGGTACGAGTGTTTGGGCTCCATGAACACCACGGGATCCGGATCGCGGATGGCAGCGACCAGCAGCGCCCGCGCGTTCCGCGGACTGCTGGGGGTCACCACCTTGGCGCCGGGCAAATGGGCGTAGGTGGCCTCGCGGCTTTCGCTGTGGTGTTCCAGGGCGCGCACGCCGCCGCCGTAGGGCATCCGGATCACCAGGGGCACGGTGAACTGTCCGTGGGTGCGCGAGCGCATGCGGGTGGCGTGGGCTTCGAACTGCCCCATCATCAGGAAGGCGAAGCCGGAGAACTGCATTTCGCAGACCGGTTTCAGACCCGCCATGGCCATGCCGATGCTGGTGCCGAGGATGGCGCTTTCGGCCAGGGGAGTGTCCAGGACGCGTTCGGCGCCGAACTTGTCCAGCAGGCCTTCGGTCAGGCGGAACACGCCGCCGTCGACGGCCACGTCTTCGCCCAGCACGATGACATCGGTGTCTTTCGCCATTTCCTGGTGCATCGCCAGGTTGATGGCCTGAACCATGTTCAGCTTAGCCATGGTCGGCCTCCCTTGCGACGTTGGCCAGGAAGTCCCGGTGCTGCTCGGCGATGACCTTGTGCTCGGTGCCGAAGACCTGCTTGAAGGGTGAATCCTGCGGCCAGTCCTTGGGCGACTCGAACTCCTTGACCGCCTCTTCGACCTGGGCCTTCACTTCGCCGCGCAAAGCCTCTTCCCTGGCGTCGTCCCAGTAGCCCTTGTCTTTCAGGTATTTGTTGAAGCGGATAAGGGGTTCCTTTTCCCAGGCGCACTTCTCCTCTTCCTCGGTGCGGTACTTCGTGGGGTCGTCGGCGGTGGTGTGCATCATCAGGCGGTAGGTCACCGCCTCGATCAGGGTGGGGCCTTCGCCTTTGCGGGCCCGGTCCAGCGCTTCACCTATGGCCACGTGCATGGCCAACGGATCATTGCCGTCGACCTGCAGGCAGGGCATCCCGTAGGCGATGCCCTTCTGGGCGATGGTTTCGCTGGCGGTCTGGCTTTCGCGGGGAATCGAGATGGCCCACTGGTTGTTCTGCACGATGTAGACCACCGGCAGCTTCCACACCGCGGCGAAGTTCAGCCCCTCGTGGAAATCGCCCTCGCTGGTGCCGCCGTCGCCGATGAAACAGACGGTCGCCGAATCCTCGCCCTTGTAACGGCCGGCCCAGGCCAGACCGGCCGCGTGCTCGATCTGGCACCCGATGACCACGCTGATGGGCAGGATCCGCAATTCCTTGTCGGGCAGGACATTGCCCTCTTCCCAGCCGTTGTAGTAATAAAGGGTCGAGGTCAACGGTTCGCCGCGCACCAGGCGGCCGCCCAGTTCGCGGAACGCGCCCACGAACCAGTCCTTCTCCTTCATGGCCAGCGCCACGGGAATGGAGATGGCCTCCTGGCCGGTATTGGGCGGAAAAGTGCCCAGGCGGCCCTGGCGCTGGAGCTTGAGCATGCGCTCGTCCAGTTCGCGGGCCAGCCGCATCCAGCGGTACATTTCCAGGAGGTCATCCTCGCTCAGCTTCGGCTCGAGCTTGGCGTCGAGTTTGCCGTTCTCGTCGAGGATGGACAGGTGCTGGACGGAAAATTTCGCGATCTGCTTTCTTGGCATCCACGGGTCCTTCGTTAAAATCTTTGGTGGCGGAAGCGATGTGCACACGTATCCACCCGGCCCTGTGGGCACAGGCGGAGCAAGCCACCGGAATGTTGACAAAACGGGCCGGAGGGCGGCCCCGAAGCTGTTTTCGGAGAGGCTCCCGGCCCGGGAATTTCTCGCTACATGATAGCAGGCGGGGCTTGTTATCGCCAATCCCGGATTTTTTCAGGTTCGTTTCCATGGCGTTCAATTGGATCTGGCCATTCAGCGGCAAAATGTCTACCCTTTGGGGTAATCAACGTAACCTGTTTCCCTTTAAGGGGATGTTTTTTCGCGGAGGCGGGACCATGCTCAGTAAAAAGCTCCTGGACGCACTGAACCAGCAGATCAACGACGAATACTACTCCAGCTACATCTACCAGGCGATGGTGGCCTATTTCGAGGATATGAATCTCGACGGCTGTGCGCACTGGATGAAGATGCAGGCCGAGGAGGAACACCTGCACGCCCTGAAGATCTTCGACTACGTGATCGAGCGCGGCGGCCGGGTCGAGTTGTTCGCCGTTGCCCAGCCCCCCAAGGAGTGGGACAGCCCGCGGGCCGCCTTCGAGTCCGCGCTGGAGCACGAAAAGTTCATGACCGAAAACATTTCCAAGCTGGTCGATCTGGCCATCGCCGAGCGCGACCACGCCACCAACAACTTGATGCAGTGGTACGTCTCGGAGCAGGTCGAGGAAGAGGCCACGGTGGACGACATCCTCAAGAAGCTGGACATGATGGGCGACACCGGCACCGGCCTGTTCCTGATGGACCGGGAGTTGATGAAACGCCCGACACCGTCGCCGATCGATCAGGCCGGCGCCTGAATTCCTGCGACAGCCGGATGATGAGGAAGGCCCCCCGGGGGGCCTTCTTTTTTGACAACACCAACGGATTTTCTTTATAATATCCCTGACCGGGGCATGCCTGTTTTTGGGGCGTAGGGGAGAGGAAAGAATGAATCCCCGACTCATTCTGACCGTGGCCACCGTCCTCGGTGGCCTATTTGCGGCATCCTGCCTGTTTGCCGCAGAAGATTTATCCATTCAACCCACTTCGGAAAAAGCCTACGTGGTCGATGGACACGTCAACCACACAGTGGGCAACCTCCACAATCACGTCACCAACTTCGGACTGATGGGGTCACGGCCCAGCGTACCTTCGTCCTTCAGCCATGCCCCGTCAGCCCGCTGGGGCGGGGTCAATTACCTGTGGTCGGCCGGTGTGTGGATCGGCGGAACAATGCTTGGCGTCCCGATGGTCTCCACGGGCCAGTACCAAAAGGAATTCCGTTCGACCCTGGCCGCGGGCGACACCATCTTCGCCACGGCCCGGGGGGCGCTGGGAGGCACCCGTTTTCCCTGGCCCGGTGCCGACGATGATGGCGATGGATTCGAAGACGAAGACCCACTCGACGGCCTGGACAACGATCTGGACGGACTGATCGACGAGGACTTCGCGGCCATCGGTGACCAGCATTTCCGCTGCACCATGGCGGACGACCTGCCCGAAATCATTCAGGACTACCCCGATCACGCGCCTTTGAACCTGAAGATCGTGCAGGAGTCATTCCAGTGGGCAGAACCGCTGGCCGCCGATTTCATCGGCTATGAATACCGGATCACCAACAACGGAGCCACCGATATCGACGGCCTGCACTGCGGCATCTTTGCCGATTTCGACATCGGCGCCCAGGCGAACGACGAACTGGCGGGAAGTTGGGTGGGAATGATTCAAGCACCGGACGGCAGTTTCCGCCCGGTGTCGGTAGGCTGGATGCGTGACGTGGCGTCCCTGAATCCGGCGCCCGGCTGGGTGGGCTTCGTCATGTGCGGCGTCGAAACCGATGCGGCCGCCGGCCCTCCGGCCGATCCGATGGCCATGCCCTCTTTCCAGAGATTCTCGGGGATGGAGACTTTCGAGAACGGGGGCGATCCCACCAACGATGCGGAACGATACGAACTTCTTCATCTTGTCGGCCGGGATCCCGACGTTCTGCCGGGAATGGAAAACGATTACCGGTTGCTGATGTCCACGCCGGAAATCACGACCCTGGCCCCGGGCGAAACGGTCACCTTCCGGTTCGCCCTGGTGATCGGAAGCAGTAAGACCGCGATGCTCGACAGCGCGCTTGAAGCCGTGGTCACTGCCGGGGGCATGAGTTTCGACCGTGACGGCGACCCGGCCAATGGCGAAGAGTTCCACGTTCCGTGGATCCGGCCCGACGACGTGCCCGTTCCCGCGGTGACCGGCCATCTGCAGGCCAGTCTGGGCCCCGAGACGGTGTCCCTGGTTTTTGATGTCCAGCATGCGGAATTCGGTGGAGCCGCGGTCGATCGCCGACAGTCGCAGGGCGTGCCGCCGCGCACCTGGCGGGCCGACCGGTTCAACGGCAGCATCATCGATGACGACAAGGTCGGCTGGCCGCGGATCTACGACCTGAAATTGAAGTCGGACGACGGTCCCGACCTGGTGCTGGACACCGTTGAGGTGAAGCGTCCGCCCAAGGCGCGGTTGTTGTTGGATCCCTTTCCGAATCCCTTCAATCCCCGCCTGACGGTCAAGTATTCGCTGCCGTCGGCGGGATCCGCACGGCTGGAGATCCTCGACTTGAAAGGTCAGGTGGTGAAGGTTCTCTTCGACGGGCACCGACCGGCGGGCGCCGACCGGATCGACTGGAACGGTCTGGACGGCCGTGGCCGGGCGGCGGCCAGCGGGGTCTACCTCGTGCGCCTGGTCTCGGACCTGAAAACCACCCAGCAGCAGGTCACCCTTTTGCGCTGACCGGAACATCGGACCCACACACGGAAGGCCCCCCGGGGGGCCTTCCGGACAAATATCCCCACCCAATTCCAATGATTTCAAGCCCCTTGCGGGTTCGCCCCTTCGGCTGGTACACTGCCGGTTATCGAAAACCAAACATCAGCCAGCAAAGGGGACGCTCATGTACGGTATTGTCGGTTATGGCTCCTACGTTCCGCGGTTCCGCATCAAGGCGGAGAACATCGCGAACCAGTGGGGAGCCGACGCGGAAGCCTTCAAACGCGGACTTCTCCTCGAGGAAAAAACAGTTCCCGGTCCGGACGAGGACACGATCACCATCAGCGTGACGGCCGCCCGGCACGCCGTCACGCGCGCGGGGATCGATCCGCAGAAGATCGGGGCCTGCTACATCGGGTCCGAAAGCCATCCCTATGCGGTCAAGCCTTCGGGAACGGTGTTGATAGACGCCATCGGCTGCGGCCCGGAATGCCATGTGGCGGACTACGAGTTCGCCTGCAAGGCCGGCAGCGAGGCCATGTACGTGGCCTACTCGCACGTCAAGGCGGGCGAGATGGAATACGCCCTGGGCATCGGCGCGGACACCAGCCAGGGGGCGCCCGGCGACGCCCTGGAATACACCGCCAGCGCCGGCGGGGCGGCCTTCATCATGGGCAGTGAAAACGTGGCCGCCGAAATCCTGCACACCTACTCCTTCACCAGCGACACGCCCGACTTCTGGCGGCGCGAAGGGGAGTTCTACCCCCGGCACGCCGGCCGTTTCACCGGCGATCCCGCCTACTTCCATCATGTGCTGAATTCGGCGCGCGGCATCCTGGAAAAGGCGAACATGAAAGCCGCGGATTTCAAGTACGCCGTCTTCCACATGCCCAACGGCAAGTTCCCGCTGAAGGCCGGCAAGATCCTGGGCTTCAAGCAGGAGCAACTGGAGCAGGGCTGGGTGGTGAACCTGATGGGCAACACCTACAGCGGGTCGTCGCCCACCGGCCTGGCGGCCATCCTGGACGTGGCCCGGCCCGGCGACAACATCCTGATGACCTCGTTCGGCAGCGGCGCGGGTTCGGACAGTTTCATCTACCGTTGCACCGACCGTCTGCCGCAGATCCAGGATCTGGCGCCCAAGGTTCGCGACCAGCTCGCCGACCGGCGCATCCACCTGGATTACGGAAAATACGTGGCCTATCGCGGCAAGATCCGCGTCAACGAAATGTAGAAAGGGGGAGGACAATGAGAGACGTAGCTGTTATCGGAGTCGGCATGACGGAATTCGGCGAACTCTGGCAGACCCCCTTGCGGGATCTGTACGCGCAGGCCGTCAACGAATGCCTCAAGGACGCGCTGGTCGACCGGAGCCAGATCCAGTCGGCCTGGATCGGCTGCATGAGCAGCGGCCTGTTCAACCACCAGGAACACCTGGCCTCGATCCTGAGCGATTACGCGGGGCTGAACGGAATCTCCGCCACGCGGGTCGAAAGCGCCTGCGCCTCGGGCGGGGCGGCGTTCCGCGCGGCCTATCTCGAGGTGGCCAGCGGGGCGAGTGATTTCGTGCTGGCCGGCGGCGTCGAGAAGATGAACGACGGCGCCGACGCCACCTTCTGTCTGGCGACGGCGGCCGACCAGGAGTACGAGGTCTACCACGGGGTCACCTTCCCCGGCCTGTACGCCATGATCGCCAACGCCCACATGCATAAACACGGTACGACCTATGACATGCTGGTGGAAGTGGCGGTGAAGAACCACAGGCACGGGGCCAAAAACCCCAAGGCTCAGTTCCCCGCCGAGATCACCGCCGACACGGTCAGGAACGCCGTGCGGGTGGCCGAGCCCCTGGGGCTTTTCGATTGCTCACCGGTGACCGACGGCGCCGCCGCGGTTCTGCTGGCGCCGGTCGAGGTGGCGAAGGATCTGGGCAAGCCGCTGGTCACGATCAAGGGTTCGGGCCACGCGGTCGACGCCATCGCCCTGCACGACCGCCGGGATCCCTCGCGGATTCCCTCGGTGGGCATGGCGGCGCACAAGGCTTTCGAACACGCCGGCGTCACCGCCCGGGACATCGATTTCTGCGAGGTCCACGACTGCTTCACCATTGCGGAACTCTGCTGCCTGGAGGAGATCGGTTTCTACGAGGCCGGACAAGCGGGTGCCGCGACCCTGGCCGGTGAGACGGCCCTGGGCGGCAAACTGCCGGTCAATACTTCGGGCGGGCTCAAGAGCAAGGGCCACCCCGTCGGCGCGACGGGCGTGGGTCAGATCGTGGAAGTCTACGAGCAGCTTGCCGGACGCAGCGGCGCCCGGCAGGTGGCCGGCGCCCGCCTGGGCCTGGCGCAGAACATGGGCGGCAGCGGCGGCAGCAGCGTCGTTCACATCCTGGAGGTGAAGTGATGATTTCTCCGCGATACCACCGGGAAATTCCCCAGCGCTACCGCCTGGAGGCCGGCCAGTGTAACGGCTGCCAGGAAATCCATTTTCCGCCACGCGCGGTCTGCCGCAAGTGCGGCGGCGAGGAATTCACCACCATCAACCTGCCGACCAGCGGCAAGGTGGTCACCCACACGGTGTGCTGGATCCCGCCGGCGGAATTCGACAACCAGAAGCCCTACGTGAACGCCATCGTCGAGTTGGACAACGGCACCCGGTTGACCTGCATGGTCTGCGAGGCGCCGCCCGACGAGGTGACCGTGGGCACGAAGGTGGAAATCGTCTTCCGCAAGCTGCAGGAAGAGCCCAAGTGGGAGGTCATCAAGTACGGCTACAAGGCGCGGGTGGTTCCCTAGCGGGTTGGGCCGTGCATCCATAATGGCCACACTTTGCGGCGGTGCCGCCGCGGGGTGTGGCCATCGTTCGACTCTCATGGAGGAGAAGGTGGATCTGGCCGGTTGATAACCCGAAGTGGGAATTGATTTTGAAGATTATTATTGAATTCCTGTTTACAGTTTTGGCAATATTGCCTACAATTTCCTTTGGATCGCCCAACATTATATATTTTTGCGCGGAATGAAAAAAGTGGTTCGGCATGAACCTATGGGTGGAGGAGTGCAGTGTTGCACCTTGGTATTGAATCCCCCGAAAACGGTGAGAATTTTACCGTTCTTTTGAAGGCCGCCCGGCCGGAGGGCCCGTTGCCGGGTTGTCCTCCCTACGGCCTGGACCGGATATTCCGACGTCACCGCCAACATGTCCGCGCCCGCCGCAAACGAAGGATGGCCATTGCCGCCGTCCTTGTCCTGATGATTCCCGTCCTGACCATGACCGACGTGGTCAGCGCCCTCTTGAAGCTGATCGAGCTGAAGGGATCCGAAGAGATCGGCCGTGTTTTCAAGGTCGCCGACGGCAACCTGAAATTCAACGTGCTGGGCGATCACACCGACGAGGAGATCATGGAATTCGGGCAGCAATTGTTGGCCGAAGAAGGTGAAGTGACCGATGCGATCGGCTTTATCGTCAACGGCGAACCCTACTGGATGATCATCAGTCGCTACACGGCCCTGGGGGGAGTCGAGAACGTCGGGCGGAGATCCCGCGACCCGGCCTGTGAAATCACCCCTGCGTATCGGGATTTTGTCCTCAACGACTGGGATGGTTACCTCGCCCGGATCGAAGCAGGAGAACTGGACCCGGTCGGCTCCGAGACGGTGGTGTTGGAAGGCGATTCATTCCGGATGCAGGTCTGGGAACTGGACCATCCTGAATACGGGACCATCAGGTATTTTGCCGGCGATGTGGTCACGGAAGAAAAATCCGGCCAAGACGATTGAACCCCTGCCACGGATATTTTAAATCAGCGTAAAGTCGATTCGATTTCCCGCGCAGTCTCTTCGTCGAAGGGTCCGCCGCGTTCCCGCAACTTTTCCACGAACAACCGCCGCAGTGTCTCGGGCTCGTTCTGACCAAACTTGATTTTCCCGGTCCAGATGTCGGGTGTGACCCGGAACACGCCCACGTTTTCCAGCGCTTTGGCGTAACGCGGCACCGAGGGATCGATGGGGTCGAAGCCTCCCTCGGGCTGGTGCTTGGCCATCAGGGCCGCCAGCCCGCGGGTCTTTTCCCGCGGATCGATCACGGCCTCACAGGTCCCCTTGATTTCAATGGATTTGAAAAACTGGGTGGCCGGGCAGGCGAACCGCGGGGCCGACCAGTGGGAAGGGATATAGCTGTAGGGTTTGACGATGGTGAAGCCCGCCCGGGCAGAGGATCCGATCAGCTCGGATTTCTCCCCCTCCCGGGCGCCGTGGAAGTAGATGGTCTGGCCGACCGCGGCGAAGTTCAGCGCGATGGCGCGCGGATATCCCGCCGCGGTCACCAGGGACAGGTAGCCGACGTCACAGGTTTCCACCAGGTCGCGGAACAGTTCCCGGTCGGTGGACTCGAGCTCGGCCCGCCTCACGGTGCTATTCCTTCAAAGGCTTGATGTCCAGTCCCTTGCTGGAAAACGTGATCACCGGCTCGGCCTGGTTGCCTTGTTGGCTCATCATGTTGGAGGCGTTGATCTCCCAGATGGAGGTGTTGCCTTCCACCGTGGGGGCATTGGATTCGATGACCTCGCCCGGCACGGTGATGGCGAACCTGATGTCCAGTTCGGCCATGGCGCCCATGAGCTTGCCCATGAGGGCCATCTGTTTCTGGGCTTTTTCCTCTTCGGTCATTCCTGAAGTTTCGGAGCTTTCCCCGCCGTCGGTCCCGGGCGCGGTTTCGATTTCTTCCATCTCTTCGATTTCCTCGGGGGGGAAATCGTAACGGGTCGATTTCAGGATGAAGTTGCCGTCGGGGGCCTCGAAGATGCCGAATCCGCCTCCGGTTTCCGCACCCATGGAGCTGCCCAGGACGTAGGACAGGCCTTTGAGATCCTCGAACTCCAGGAGAATGTCCAGCTGTTCGCGGCCATCGACCAAGCCCTTGTCGAACTTCTTGACCGTGACGCCGTGGTCTTCGGCGGCCTTGGTGAAGTCATCCTTGTCGATGTCGTCGAACATGGACATGTCCATATCCATTCCCTGTTCCTCGTCCATGTCCAGTTCCTTCATCTCCTCCATGATCTCGGCCCCGGTGGGGCTCATGGACATGGTAAGGCTGGCGGTGCCGGATCCGTCCTTATCGATAATGGTGTCGGTGTGCATCTTGACGCAGCCGGTCAGGCTCAGGGCGGTCAGGGCGACTATGGCCAAAATGGCGAGCTTCTTCATGATCCCTCCGGGTTCTCTGGGGTTCTCTTCAAGTCATCCAAAATGATGGGACCCGGTTTCTCCCGGGTTGCCGTGTCGAGGATTTCATGCTACTCAATGGAGGCCTTCAAGACAACCCTTGCTCTCATTTGAATCTATTCCGACCCGGGAACGGCAGGAGAAAATACGATGTCATCCGACCAGTCCAAGCCCCCTTGCTTCAAGGCCTACGACATCAGGGGTACGGTTCCGGCCGAGTTGAACAACGATCTGGCCTATCGGATCGGCCTGGCGACCGTGGCATTCCTCGGGGCCCGCAGAATGGTCGTGGGCCGGGACTGCCGGTTGAGCAGCGCCGAATTGTGCGCGGCCCTGGTCCGGGGGCTGACCGATGCCGGGGCCGATGTCCTGGATATCGGCCTGTGCGGAACCGAGATGGTCTACTACACCACCTTCGCCCGCGAACTGGACGGCGGCATCATGGTGACGGCCAGTCATAATCCCATGGACCACAACGGGATGAAGCTGGTCAGGGACGAGGCCAAACCCATCAGCGGGGACAGTGGGCTGGACACCATCGGCGCCGCCGCGCTGAACGGAGATCTGCGCCCGGCCGACCGGAAGGGGAATGTCACCACCGAAGACATCCTGAAAGAATACGTGGCGTACCTGGTGAAGCAGGTCGATCCGGACCGGTTCAAGCCGCTGAAAATCGTGGCCAACGCCGGCAACGGCTGCGCGGGTCCCGCCGTGGCGGCGCTGGCGGAACATCTGCCCTGTGACATCATACCCGTCTTCGACCAGCCCGACGGCAACTTTCCCAACGGGATCCCGAACCCGCTTCTGCCCGAGAACCGCGGCGTGACCGCCGAAGCGGTGCGCAAACACGGCGCCGACCTGGGCCTGGCCTGGGACGGTGATTTCGACCGCTGCTTCTTCTTCGACGCCAAGGGTGACTTCATCGAGGGCTACTATCTGGTGGGGCTGCTGGCGGCGGCGAGTCTGCGCGATCATCCGGGCGCCGGCATCGTTCACGATCCGCGGCTGACCTGGAACACCATCGACATGGTGGCCAAGGCGGGGGGGCGGCCGGTGATGAACAAGACCGGCCACGCCTTCATGAAGGAACGCATGCGCGCCGAGGACGCGGTCTACGGCGGCGAGATGTCGGCCCATCATTATTTCCGGCAGTTCGCCTACTGCGACAGCGGCATGCTGCCCTGGCTGCTGGTGGTGCAGGAGATGTCGGAATCGGGCCGGTCCCTGGCCGACCTGGTCAAGGTCATGCAGGAGGCCTACCCCGCCAGCGGGGAGATCAACCGCCGGCTGCGGGATCCGGAGGCCGCCCTGGCCGAAATCGAAAAAATATATGGTGGCGCGGCTGTCGGCATCGATCGCACCGACGGAGTGTCCCTGGACATGGGCTCCTGGCGCTTCAACCTGCGTAAAAGCAACACCGAACCGGTGATACGGCTGAACGTGGAATCACGAGGAAATCGCCCTCTCATGGAGGAGAAAACCGCCGAAATCCTGCAAATTCTTGATCAATAGTTAATAATTGTTGCAACCATCGGCCTCTAATCTACATTGAAAGCAGAAATCAGCGGCCTCCAGTGCAAGGATGACGATGCCGTGAGCCATCCATTGATCAATCCAGTCCACAAATTCTATATCCCGGTCATGGGGACGGGGTTCACCATCGATACGCCCGTCAAGGTGGCGCGTTATGGTATTTCGTCGGTGATCTCCCTGGTGGACGACACCCTCATCGAACAGATGCGCAAGCGCCTGAGCGGCAAGTCCGGTCGTGAGTACGTGGAGATCCCCGACTCGGATGAGGATTCGCGCGCCAGCCGGATCACCTCGTACCTGAACATGATGGACGAGATGATCGAAGGGCAGATGGAAAAACTGCGGGGCTCGCTGTTCGAGGCCGGCAGCGAGATCACGCGCTATTTCGAGATGCTGCCCGAGTCACCCTTGAAGTCCATGTACGACAAGATGCAGACGGTGCGTGATCCCGCCGAAAGGGCCCGCCTGCAGAAGCAGTTGCGCGAGCGGATCATCTCCGGCGCCATCGACGTCAACATCATGACCAAGCTCGACCGCGACCGCATGAGCAAGGGCCAATTGCTGCCGCCGGTTTTTTCCGACGCCATGAGCGCCCTGCGCGGGTACGCCAACAGCCGGGTGAAATCCTCGCTCATCCTGTCGGCCGGGATGAACCGCCGCCTGTTCAACTACCTGACCGAGTTCACCGACTTCTTCCCCGACGACACCGGCGAGATCCGCAAACGCATCATCCTGAAGGTGGGGGATTTCCGCTCGGCCCTGGTTCAGGGCAAGCTGCTGGCCCGCAAGGGATTGTGGGTTTCCGAGTACCGGATCGAATCGGGACTGAACTGCGGCGGCCACGCTTTCGGAGGCAAGGGCACGCTGCTGGGACCGGTCCTGGAGGAGTTCGCCCAGAAGCGCGAGGGCCTGGCCGAGCAGCTGGGCGAGATCTGGGCGGCGTCCATGCAGGAAATGGGACGGGCGATTCCCGAAGCGAAGATGGATTTCCGCGTCACGGTCCAGGGCGGCATCGGCACGTCCGAGGAAACCCGGATGCTCGAAGAGGAATACAAGGTGGACGGCACGGGCTGGGGCAGCCCCTTCCTGCTGGTGCCCGAAGTGATCAACATCGACGAGAGCCACCTGGAAAAGATCAGCGTGGCCCGCGAGGATGATGTCCACCTCAGCGACTCGTCGCCTCTGGGCGTGCCGTTCTGGTGTCTGAAGACCTCGCTCAGCGAGGAGACCCGTCTCGAGCGCATCGCCGAGGGCCACCCGGGCAGCGAGTGCCCCAAGGGCTTCCTGGTCTCGAACACCGAATTCACCAAGGTGCCCATCTGCACCGCCAGCCGCGCCTACCAGCGGCGCAAGCTCATCTCCCTGGGCGGCGATCCCGACCTGCTGCCCGACCTGGCCGAAGACGTGGTCATCAAGGCCTGCATCTGCCACGACCTGGCCGGTTCCGCGACGGTGCCCAACGAGATCGATCCCGCCGCCAAGACCGCCGTCTGCTGCGGACCCAACACGGTTTATTTCTCCCGGGTGGCCAAGCTGCGGGAAATGGTCGACCACATCTACGGCCGGGCCAGCCTGCCGCTGAACTCCGAACGTCCGCACATGTTCCTCAAGGAGATCTCCCTGCATCTGGATCGCCTGAAAAGGGACATCGATCGGCGCCGCAAGGGATTGGTGGAAGTGAAGAACATGCCTTCGGAAGAGATCCGGACCAACCTCATGAAAGGGATCCGGCAGTACCGCGACCTGGCTTCCCAGATGGCTTCCGATTCGAAGGACGCCTTCCTGTCGAAACTGGACAGCCTGCGCGGGGATCTGGACAAGATCAAAGACTGATCGAAGGATCCGGCAGCAGCGTCTCGGGTGGATGGAGGGGGACTTCCACCACGAAACGGGACCAGTGTCCGGGTTCGCTGGCCACCCTGACCGTTCCTCCCAACCGGTACAGAATGTCGTGCACGATGGAGAGCCCCAGACCGGTGCCCTGCCCCGCGGGTTTGGTGGTGTGGAACAGGTTGAAGATCTTTTCCTGATCCTCCGGCGGTATGCCCACCCCGTTGTCCTGGATGGTGACCAGGATGCGCCGGGAATCGATATTGGTCATGATTTCCAGGATGCCCGGCCGCGAGGGCGCTTCGTGCATGGCGTCGAGGGCGTTTTTCATGAGGTTCACGAATACCTGCTGCAGCAGCATGGGGTCGGAAGTGAATTCCGGTATGCCCTCGGCGTAGAGCCGGACGATCTCGGTTTGCGAACGCCGGATTTCGGTCCCCAGGACACCGAGGCATTCCTCCAGCAGTTCCTCGATGTCCACGTTCGCCATGCCCGAATGCTGGGTGCGCACGAACCCCAGCAGGCTGTGGGTGATGGCGGTCACCCGGCGAACCTGGTGGTGCAGCCGGTCCATGGCCTTGCCCAGCACCTTTTTGGTTTCCGGCTTGAGCGCATCGCCCTCGTCTTCCAGGGTTTCCTCGACCAGTCCGGCAATCGTGTCGATCACCGCCAGGGGATTGTTGATCTCGTGGGCCACGCCCGAGGCCATCTGCCCGACGGCCGCCAGGCGTTCGGAGCGGATCAGGTCGTTCTTCAGGCGCAGGCGCGTGGTCAGGTCGCGGCACAGGCAGACCACTTCCAGGGGCTTGCCGTCGGGTCCGTCGATCAGGGTCAGGCTGACGTTGCAGATCACCGGACGCCGTTCCTTGCTGCGAAACTCGGCCTCGTAGCTGGAGGCGTGACCTTCGCGCATGGTCTCGGAAAACAATTTCTCGAAATTTCCGGGGATGGCGCACAGCTGGTGGGCCTGGGTGCCGACCACTTCGTCCCGCGTGTATCCCAGGGCGGCTTCGGCGCCGCTGTTGAAGGTCAGGATGTTGCCCCGGGGATCGGTCAGGAAAATGATGTCCCGGCTGTTCTCCAGGACCTCGCGCAGGTACTTCTGGGTTTCGTTGAGCTGCTCGTCGACCTGGTGGAGTTTCTGCTCGCTCTCGAAAAGTTCCGTCGTGTCCTCGATCAGGCCGTACAGGCCTTCCACCCGTCCGTTCTCTATGACGGGAAACAGGGTGACCTGCACGTGCATCATCTGGTTCTGGACCGGCAACACGCCGGTGGCGTGCAGGGTGCGGCGGCTGTTCAGGGTTTCCTGTTCCACCTTCTGCAGCCAGCGCGCCCCGCCTTCGGGGAAAACGGAGCTGTCCCGCTTGCCGACGACCTCGGCTTCGCGGACGCCCAGAACCCGTTGGGCGTGATTGTTGATCTTCCGGTACCGCAGCTCGGTATCCTTGATGTAGATGGAAAGCGGCGCGGTCTCCACGAAAATATTCAGCCGCAGCCGCGTTTCCTTCAGGCGCCGGCTGTCCGCGCGCAGGGCCCGGTTGTCCTCGGCCAGGCGGATGGCGCCCTGGATGATCTTGTGGGCCTCGGGACCCAGGACGGGAATGTGGGGGAACAGACCGGTGCGCAGGGCGGCGGCCACGTCGTTGTTTTCCGAGCCGAGGATCACCAGGTCCAGGTCGTCGCGGGTCAGGATGTCGCCTATGTCGGTGGAAATCCGCTTGAGGCCCGATTCCTTGAAGAGTTCGAGGTCGGGGCTGTCGGGTCCGGGATCGAGATCGACCACCGCGACCACCTTCAACCGCAACAGGGGGGAACGCGTCACCAGCCCGGCGAGCAGGTCGGTCAGTTGGCGGCCTTCGGCGACCAGGGCGGTGTTAATCCTGTTCGTACTCACTGCGCAGTTTTTCGCTCTCTTCGATCAGATCCCGGGGACTGGTGGTGCCGGTCATCAGTTCGTTCAGTTTGTCCTCGAACTCCTTCTGCATGCGCTGCCGGCGGTGTTCGGCCGCGGTGTGGACAAGGTCGTGGAGCTCTTCGAAATCATAGGGTTTCAGGATGTAGCGGAAGGCGTGCAGGCGTCCGGCTTCCCAGGCGGAATCGTGGCTGCCGTGGCCGGTCAGCATGATCACCTCGATGAAGGGCTGCAGGTTCTTGAGCTGTTCGATGACGGTGATGCCGTCCATGTCGGGCATCTTCAGATCGACCACGGCCACGTCGAATTTCAGTTCGGAGGCGGCGGAAACGGCTTCGGATCCGCTGAGGGCCATGGTGACATCCAGCCCGCGCTTGCGCAGCCGGTGGGCCAGGAAGGTGACCAGGTCCTCTTCGTCGTCGGCGATCAGAAGGCGGATGGGTTTGGAACTTTCCTCGGTCATGAGTCGGATCTTTCACTGAAGGACGTACGCAGATTCGTATTCCCGGTCCCAGGGTGAATGATCAACCTGAAGGGCGGTGTCTGTCAAGGCGCTGGACTTCCACTGGACTTCCGCTGGACCTCAGATCAAAGCCCCCGCAGGTAATCAGGTCGCAGATCGTTTTCATCCCGGCCGGCCAAAACCCGGTTCAGGGCGTCCAGGGCCTTGCCGCGGTCCGCGGGCAGGTTGAGGCTCAGGGGCAGATAATTGCTGGCATGGTTGGAATGGAACCGGCAGCGGGAAAAGCGGCTGTCCCGCACCAGGACCCGCAACTCCTCCAGCAGGCCCCAGCGGTCCGGCAGGGTGAACCGGCCCTCGTCCTGCTCGGCGGCCAGGGGAGTGCCGGGAACGACGGTCGTCGTCAGGGCGCCCACGAAAGGGGGGTCCATGGCCGTGAGTATTTCCGCGGTTTTGGCCGCGTGGCGCGCGGACCCTTCGGCGCCGCCCAGTCCCAGCATGACCATCACCGAGTGGCGGATGCCGGCTGCGCGCAGGCGGTCGGCGGCGGCGACGGCTTCGGCCGCGGTCGATCCCTTGACCACCCGTGCGAGGACCGCGTCGTCACCGCTTTCCACTCCGTGGTAGACGATGCCGAGGCCCAGGTCCTTCAACCGCGCCAACTCGGCGGGCTCTTTGCGCAGAATGCTGCGCGCGTCACCGTAAATGCCCACCCGCCGCACGGTGGGGATTTTTTCGCGCAGAAGTCCCAGGATTCCGGCCAGGTGATCGGTGGGCAGAATGAGGGCGTCGCCGTCGCAAAGAAACACTCGGCGGATGGGAATTCCGGCGGCGCTGAAACGCGCG
>JBDLKA010000081.1:0-16733 GCA_039714075.1 Candidatus Krumholzibacteriota bacterium
TCATAGGTGTCGGCGGTAATCGGTTCGGTGGTGAAATCGAAGAAGCTGTCTTCAGCGTCGGGGGTGGTCAGGGTGTCGGGTGAATCGGTGGCCACGACCATGGCGGCCAGGTCGCTGATGGGGCCCAGGGGCGGGAAGCGTCCGTCCGGCCCGGTTTCCACGCTGGTGACGATCCCCGAGTTTTCAGGAATTAAGTCCGGCTCCATCAGGCGCACCGTCATGCCCGGGATGGGAGAGGTGGTGTCGTCACGGACCAGACCCTCCACCGTGAAAGGCGCTGTCGGACGGTGGCTGATGACCGTTCCGACCGGTCCCAGATCACCGTTTTCGTAGACGGGCCTGACCGCGAAGGATTCGGTGGCGCCCGGTACGATCCCCGCGTCCTCGTGATCGAATTTCCCAAAAAAACCGATTTTGTCGCCGGAGGGGAGGGTTCCCAGCACGGGCAGGGTGCACCAGTTCTCTTCGGTGATGGTCCCGCCGGTTTGGTGAACCCGGATTTCGAATTTTTCCACGGCCAGGTCGGCGGGATTGGGCAGGGGAGACTGCCAGCTCAGGGTCACCGTGGCGTGAACGATGGGGTCGTCCGTGATGGCCAGGTTTTCCACCGGAGTCAGACCTTCCACCGTGGGAACCGGGCAGCCCGTTGGAGTGGGGTCGTCTTCGGTGCAGCCGCCTGTGATGGTCAGTACGGCAATGATCAACAGGACAAATAAGTGGGATTTTCTATTCATGTACATGATACAAACCTCCTGATGAGGCCCATTTTACCCCATAAGGCAACCCGTTTTCAACGTCTTGCCCAAAAAAAGGCCCCGGGTTTCGTGGAGGAATTCGCCCGCCTGTGCAGGGCGGGCGGTTCGCTGGTGGAGTTCGTCTGCGAGGCCATCGGCCAGCCCTATTGAGGACCCGGCGGCCAGGGCCAGGGCATCGCCTTCTCGAAATTGCTCGTCAAACAGTTCTGGGGCAGGTTCATGATGGTGTGGACGAGCCGTATCTCATCCTGGCCCAGGCAGCAGGATCCCGCCGTGCTCATGAGATGGTTCGGGTTCCCGCTGTGGCTGTAGATGCCAAGCGTATGGCCGAATTCATGCAGGATGACCCCTGAGGCGTTGTTATGATTGATAATGGGGTCCAACTGGAGCAGGGCTCGCTCGGGAATGACCCACCCATTAAAAGTATGTCCCGCGGGAAGGTCCAACATGATCCGTCCGTAGGCTTGGCGCAAATCAAGATACTGGACCTCGATCTTCGCGTCGGCGGGGTCGGTTGTTTCGGTGAACACCGTCAGTCCCAGGGCCGTGTTCCAGGTTTCCATGGCCTGGCGGCATTCGGCGGCCAGATCGATGGTCCCATCTTCATTCATTCCTTCGGGCACATAGACCCGCAGGTCGTAATCATCCCATTTCCTCAACCTGTAGCCGCCACCAGCATAGTTGGTGTAGGTCATCAATTGCACCCAACCGACAAAGTACTCGGCAAGCCAGCCGCCGGGCGGGAATTCGTATGTGTAGCGGGTAATGAGGGTGATGGTGATGTCGCCTTCATAGGTGTCGGCGGTGATCGGTTCGGTGGTGAAATCGAAGAAGCTGTCTTCGGCGTCGGGAGTGGTCAGGGTGTCGGGCGAATCGGTGGCCACCACCATGGCGGCCAGGTCGCTGATGGGACCCAGCGGCGGGAAGCGTCCGTCCGGGCCGGTTTCCACGCTGGTGACGATGTCCGCCGCCTCGGGAAATTCGAACGGCTCCATCAGGCGCACCGTCATGCCGGGGATCGGGGCGGTGGTGTCGTCGCGGACCAGGCCTTCGACCGTGAAAGGCGCCGTCGGGCGGTGGCTGACGACCGTTCCGACAGGACCCGGGTCACCGTTTTCGTAGACGGGCCGGACGGCGAAGGATTCGGTGACGCCCGGCACGATGCCCTTGTCCCGGTGGTCGAACGTCATGAAATACCCGAGCTTGTTTCCGGAAGGCATGGATCCCAGCACGGGCAGGGTGCACCAGTTCTCCGCGGTGATGGACCCACCGGATTTGTGCACCCGGACTTCGAACTTTTCCACGGCCAGATCGGCGGGATTGGGCAAGGGCGATTCCCAGGTCACCGTCACCCTGGCGTGAAGAAAGGGATCGTCGGTGATCGTCAGGTTCTGGACGGGAGTCAGGTCTTCCACGGTCGGACCGGGGCAGGTCACCGAAACGGGATCGTCATCGCCGCAGCCGGCGAGGACAGCCAGGATGATCACAGCCAGAAGGGAAATACCTTTGAGGGAATTAAAGCACATGATATTGAAACCTCCAGATGGGGAGGATTCATTTTACACGACGCGCCCCACGGTATCCATGGTCTTGTCACAAAAAACGGCCCCGGGGTTCTGTATCCCCGGGGCCGTCATCGCGCTCTCCGTGTAACCGGTGGTGACACCGGCCAGACGCGATTCCAATCAACTGAACAATTACTTCACTCTACTTCACCAGGGTCATCTGCTTGACCTGGACGACCTCGGCGCCGATGCGCAGGCGGGCGAAGTAGGCGCCGCTGGCCACGGTCTGGCCGGCGTCGTTGGTGCCGTCCCACACGGGACTGTACTCGTTGGCCGGCAGGCTGCCCTGCACCAGGGTCTTAACCTTCTGGCCGCGGATGTTGTAGATGTTCAGCTGCACCAGGTTCTCCCGGTTGACCACGAATTTGATGGTGGTCTTCGGGTTGAACGGATTCGGCGCGATGGACTTCAAACCGCCGGCCGCAACGACGTTCGGCAGGTTCTCCACCGGGGTGGCGCCGGTCTGGATGATGAACTCGTCGGCGATCGGCACGATGCGCCGGGAACCGTACGAGTAGTCCATGTAGCTGGTGACCTTGATGACGTCACCCAGGGTCGGCACGTAGGTCAGCTGGGTCAAAGGATCGACCACCAGGCTGTCCGCACGGGCGCCGGTATCGGTGATGATGTACTCGCCGAAGCCGAGGGTGTCTTCCACGGCCGCGGGCCAGGTCTGCACCCAGACGCTTTCCCAGGCTTCACCCATGTTGCCGTTGCCGTCGACGGCGATGCCTTCGTCGTCGGACAGGGTCCGGGTGTCCACGCGGGCGGGAGCCGGCAGATCGTTACCGAAGCCCAGCAGGTACACGGCGTTGCCGTTGTGGGGGATCATCTCGGTCAGGCCGAAGTACTCGTCGACCTCGCCGCCGATGGCCACCATGTCGCCCTGGTAGTATTCGAAGGCCGCGGTGGTCTCGTAGACCAGGATGCCGCTGAACTTGAAGTCTTCCGTGGCGGGATTCACTTCAGGTTCCTGGACGATGAACTTGGTGGGCGAACCGACATGGCTGGTGCCTGCGGTCACGACGCCCTGGATGTTCACGAACTGGCCGTTCATGGCCGCGGACTGCGAACTGCTGTCCGGGTGGGCGTACTGCACGTCCCAGATGGGCGTGAAGCCGACCGCGACGGTCAGGAAGGACGTGGGTGCGGCACCGGGCAGGGTCACGGTCTGGGCGCCGGTGTCGGTCGCTTCGATGTAGTAGTCGATCTGGGTGCTGCTGTGGCCGCCGGGAATGACGCCGGAGTAGACGTCACCCACGTTGCTCATGGCCACGGAGCCCCAGGCGCCGGGCGTGACGCCGTCGCTGTCGCGGTAGTACAGCAGGGCGCTGGTAACCCCGATGTCATCAACGATGTTCGCGCTGATGGTGACCGGGTCGGCGGCTTCGGGCGTCCAGTTGTCGCTGTCGACAGCCGTAATGACGGGCAGTGTGTCGCCACCGGGGTTCTCGACCAGATCGCTCTGGAAGCGGGGCTTCATCTCGATTTCGCCCAGGTCGGTGGTGATGGGGGAAGTAATGGCGTAAAGGTCGTCGACGGCTACGGCGGTGATGTCGATACCGGTCGTACTATCGATATAGACCTTGATCGTGTCACCGATGGCGTCGGAAACGAAGAACTCATTGCCGACGACAGAAGTAACCGTACCAATGACCCGTCCCATCTTGCCGACGTTTTCATAGGTCGACTTGACAAAGTTGATGGAATAGTCAGTCACGGGAACGACCGGCGTGCCGCCGGTCTCCACGAGCGTGACGGTTCCGGTGAGCTGGATCTGGTCGCGGTAGGTGCCGACCGTACCGGTGACCTCGATTTCCTGACCAAGGGTGGTGGCAAAGGGGTTACTACCGTGGTAGATGGCGATTCCCTGTCCGGTGGCATCGACCACGTGGGCGGAACCGCTGCTGAACTGGTGGAGCTCAACGACAGTACCGGTCACAGTTACGATGGCACCCAGCAGATCGGTGCCGCCGCCATTGGGGTTGCCGGGCTCGGGAAGACCAGTACCGGCATTGTAGAACTGAATCTCATCAATGGTCTGGGCAGAGGCCGCGCCACTGATCATCACAAGGCACGCAATAAGCGCCATGCCAAAAAGATGCTTTTTCATCCTTTCGGCCTCCTTAAAATGGGGGTTATTGAGGGCTACTCTCTTGTCACTCGAGACGTGTTTTGTCAAGCGAATGGACCCGAAGTGGAAAGTGAGCTTATTGCCTACGAGACTGTCTAACCCATTATCCGAACCAATCCCCCCTTATCGGGTAATCCAGCTCGAATTCAGTCTCCTCAGCCACCTTGGCGAAAGGGGATGGCATCCATCCCGCTTAAGCCGCCGGTGGCCGTCCATAGTAACACATGGTTTGGAAAATGGTAATGATCTTATGTCAATTTTTTATCAAGGCTATGATTGAACATCATTTTCAATGATGCATCGTCCTGTCATCTCACCAGGCTGCGGAATTTCCAGCAGATACAGCAGGGTGGGAGCGATATCCGCTAATCCGAACGTACCATCTTTCAAAATGCCGACTCTGTTTTCGAAGGCCTTGGCCGCGACCACGAAGGGCACGTGGTTGAGGGAGTGCTGGGTCAGGACCGAGCCGTCGGGACCGATCATTTCATCGCAGTTGCCGTGGTCGGCGGTCACCAGCCAGACCGTGCCCTGTTCCAGGCTCGGGGGCATGATTTCCGCCAGGAGGCGGTCCAGGGTCCCGAAGGCTTTCACCGCCGCATCGTAGTTGCCCGTATGGCCGACCATGTCGCCGTTGGCGAAATTGACGATCACCACGTCGTAGTCGGACCCTTCGCAGGCTTTTTTGACCACGGCGGCCACCTCGGGCGCGCTCATTTCGGGCTGCAGATCGTAGGTGGCGACCTTGGGCGAGGGGATAAGGGTGCGCTTTTCGTGGGGATAGGGTTCTTCCCGGCCCCCGTTGAAGAAATAGGTGACGTGGGCGTATTTCTCGGTCTCGGCGGTGCGCAGGTTGCGGATGCCTTGGGCGGCGAACAACTCGGCCAGGCCGTTGCGCGGCGCTTCGGGGGTGAACATCACCGGCAGGTCCAGCGACTGGTCATAAGGGGTCATGCACAGGTAGTTCACCGCGGGTCGATGGCTCAGCGGGAATCCGTCGAACCCGTCCTGCTTGAAGGCCCAGGTCAGTTCGCGGGCCCGGTCGGCGCGGAAATTCCAGAAGAAAACACTGTCGCCGTCGCCGATGACGGCGGTGGGCCCGCCGTCCGGTCCGGTGATGATGGTCGGTTCGACGAACTCGTCGGTGATTCCGCCGGCATAGGAAGCGCCGACGGCCTCCACCGGGTCGGCGGCGGTGACGCCTTTTTCATCAACCCGGCCGTCCACCAGCATGGACCAGGCGCGGGCCAGGCGGTCCCATCGCTTGTCCCGATCCATGGCCCAATACCGGCCGCAGACCGAGGCGACGGTTCCCGCACCGATGTCGTCCATTTTTTCCACCAGCTCGCGCACGTAGCCCTGGCCGCTGTTGGGGTCGGTGTCCCGTCCGTCCAGGAAGGCGTGCACAAAGATTTCGGAAATGCCCGCCCGTTTGGCGGCGGCGATGATGCCATAGAGATGTTCCGTGTGGGAATGCACGCCACCCGGCGAGACCAGCCCCAGCAGATGGAGGCGGCCCGATCCGGCCCGGGCCCGGTCGAGGAAATCCCCCCAGGCGGGCAACCGGTCGAATTCTCCCTCGGCGATGCTTTTGCCGATGCGCACGAGTTCCTGGTTCACGACCCGGCCGGCCCCGATGGTCAGGTGCCCGACCTCGCTGTTGCCCATCTGCCCGGCGGGAAGTCCGACGGCCAGGCCGCCCGCTTCCAGCGTGGTGAAGGGGTAGCGTTCGAACAGGGAATTGTAGAAGGCGGGGCTGGCACCGATAACCGCGTTGCCCACTTCGCTGCCGGGGCCGGTACGGTAGCCGACTCCGTCGAGAATGCAGAGCACGACGCGGGGGTGGCCGGAGCCGGGGCGGGGGGACGAATCGGACATCTAAGGTGCTCCTCGGTCGGTCGGGTGACGGGTCATCCCTTTTTCAGGCCTTCGTTCAGGGCGGTAATGGGAAGGGCCCACAGCTTTGCTTCGCCCAGGGCCATGAAAACCATTTCGGATAGATAATAAACATCCGCGGCGGGATCAGCTTCCACCCGGGAAATATCTTCGACCTTCAGCAGGGATCCCGCCTGCAGGACGGCCCGGGTCACCTCGGCTCCCTTGGGCAGGAACTGGGTGACCCGCAGTTTGCCCAACCTGACGATGTAGGCCGTCGCGGGCTCGGGGTGCAGCAGCTGGTCGGGGGCCAGGAGGATGCGCCGGCCGGCCGGCTTCAGTTTTTCAACCAGCTGGGGCCGCGAGGCGAACAGATGGACATCCCGGCGGATGGTCACCGATTGCCGGGGTGTTTCGGTCATCGGTCTTCCCTTTCGGCCATGTAGTCCAGGATCTTGCTGGCCGGCAACCGGCGGGTGCTGGGGCCCAGGCGGATGAAGAATTTTTCCTCGTCGCCGTTGCGGAGAAACACCGGGTCGGGACAGCGGTCGCAATTGATCAGGAAGAGGCGCCCGGCCGGGGCGGAACGGAAATTCCCGCTGATGTAGCCGGCGAATTCCAGCCCCACGTGCTGTTTGATCAGGTTATCGAAGTGGAGCAGGAATTTGTCGTCGTTGGCGAACTTGTCGGCTTCCAGACCCAGGACCTCTCCGTCGTCGTCGACGCCGATCAACAGGAAGCCGCCGTCGGTATTCAGATAGGCCACCACGGATTTCAGCCAGGCGAGTTCGATTTCCTTGCCGGGCTTGTCCGCGCGCAGGTTCCAGCGCATGGTGGACTTGAATTCGACCTGGGATGTTTCGCCGCCGGCGATGAGCGCCGCGACCGCTGCTTCATCGGCCGGGGCCCGTCGTTTGCGGCGGGCGAACCGCTGCCACTTGTTGCGGTAGTCGAAGGCGAGCGCGACGACCGCGACCATCGCCAGGGCCAGCAGTCCCGCGAAAAGCAGGGTCACCTTGCCGGTCACGGTTTCCAGGCGGCGGCTCAGGTCGTCCGCGGGGGCGATCAGGCCCAGCTGCCCGGGATCGGTGCCCTCCTCCGAGGTGAAAAAGGTGGCCCACCAGGTCTGTCCCGCCTGCCGGAAGCGGAACGGGGTCCGGAAGGGCCGGTCGCGTTTTCCCCATTCGATCAGGGCCGAACTGATGACCGCGTGTTCCGGCAGTCCGGACACCAGAAGCTCGCCGGTGCTGGCGGTGTCGAGGGCATGACCGCCCCGGGGCGAAAGCCAGATGATGCGCCCTTCCTCGGTGCGGCGCACCAGGATACCGTTTTCGGTGATCGGAGCGGTGGCCGCAAACCGGTCCAGATCGTTTTTGAGCAGGCCCAAGGCCACCACGGTGCCGCCTGCGGCCCGGGCGGCGACCAGACCACTGCGCCCATCGCCGGGCAGCGGTCCGTATTCCGACCAGTGGACCGGGTCGCGGCCCGTTCCCGCCCGGGCCGCGGCATACCATTCCTGATCCCGGCACCCCTGACCCGTGGAGTCCGCCCGGCCCGCCACCCAGCCGTCGCCGGATCTGACCTGGCGGAACACCGGTCCGGTTGCGGGAATCACGTAGACGGTGGCGGCCTGGCCAGTGGGGTCCACCAGGGGAATCAGCAGGGATCGCAGCCGGGCGGGGTCGGCGGGATCGAGCAGACCCGCCTCCTGCCAGGTTTCCATGGTGGCCAGATGGTTCCCGAAGGGCGCCAGATAGGCGCGGAACTGGTTGCGCGTGGCCTCGAGTTTCTCCTGCAGGATCCGGGCGTAGACCGACCGCTGGACCTGAAGCTCGCGGATGGTGACATAACCGGTGGCGGCCACGCCGAGAATGATCAGGATGGTGACCGCGGCGACCAGGGGCCGGGCCGCACGGCGTTTGGGCTTCCTGGTGGTGGCTGGTTGTCCGTCAGACAAGGCATCTGTTCCTTCGTTCGCGATCCGCATAAGATGGTGATTCCGGGACGATACTATTTTCCGGCCCCGCTGGGCACAAAAAAGCCCCGGGTTTCCGCCCGGGGCTTTTTCTGTTCCGTGGCAGTCCGGTCAGGAACCCTCGACCTCCTTGGCCTCCAGCGTGCGCGGCCCGGCGTTCTTCACGTAGCGGTCCAGCCAGGTGGTGGTTTCCCAGAGCAGGTGCATCAGCGATTCCCGCGCCCGGTAGCCGTGGCTTTCGTGGGGCAGCATCACCAGCCGCGCCGTGGCGCCGTGGCCTTTCAGGGCGCCGTACATGCGCTCGCTCTGCATGGGGTAGGTGCCGGCGTTGTTGTCGGCCTCGCCGTGCACCAGCAGGATCGGTTCGTTGATCTTGTCGGCGTGCATGAAGGGCGACATCGCGAAATAGATTTTGGGCACTTCCCACAAAGAGCGCTCTTCGGCCTGGAAACCGAAGGGCGTCAGGGTGCGGTTGTAGGCACCGCTGCGGGGCAGACCCAGCCGGAACAGATCGCTGTGGGCCAGCAGGTTGGCGGCCATGAAGGCTCCGTAGCTGTGGCCACCGATGGCGATCCGGTCGCGGTCCGCCACCCCGCGCTCGACCACCAGGTCGACCGCGGCCTGGGCGCTGGCGACCAGCTGCTCGATGAAGGTGTCGTTGGACTCCTCGTCACCCTCGCCCACGATGGGCATGGTCGGGTCGTCGAACACGGCGTAACCCTGGGTCAGGTAGAGCATGGGCGATCCCCACCAGACACGCGTGAAGCGGTAGGGGGAATCGGTCACCTGGCCCGCGTCCTTCTTGCTCTTGAACTCGGTGGGGTAGGCCCACATCAAGGTCGGCAGGGGTCCGTCGCGGTCCTTGTCGTAGCCCGCGGGCAGGTACAGGGTGCCCGTCAGTGAAACACCATCGGCGCGCTCGTAGGTGATCATTTCCTTGCTGGCGCCGGCCAGCTGGGGGTTGGGGTCGGGAAAGAAGGTCTTCTGCTCCAGCGCATCCTTTTTCAGGTCGCGCAGCCAGTAGTTGGGCGGGTCGGTCTGCGATTCGCGCCGGGTCAGGACCTGGCGCCCCTTGACGTTGACCAGTTCCACGGGACGCTCGAAAAAGGGCGCCTCGCTGCGGAACAGTCGGGCGGTCTCGCCGGTCGACAGGCTGTAGGCGTCCAGGAAGGGGCGGTCGCCTTCCTCGCTGGCGCCGTCGCCGATCAGGAAGATGGTGTCGCCGCCGTCGGCGGTCAGGATCACGTTCCGGCCGAATTTCCCATAATGCATGATGGGCTGGCCGGGGTCGGCGTACCGGTCCTGCCACGACCGGTCCTGGATCTTGGCGGGGGCAAAACCTCGGTCGTCGGGCTTGACGTGCCAGACCTTCACATTGCGGGTCTTCCACCACCAGCTGACCACGAAGGCCAGGTCGCCGTCGCCCCAGGTGACGCCGCCGTAGCGCTGGGCCAGGGTCATCATCGGTTCGGGCTCGCCGTTGAAGGGGGCTTTCAGGGTGAAGACGCGGTCGCGTTCGGCCGCTTCCACACCGCCATCGCCGCCGTCGAGGGCCTCGACCCAGCACAACTCGGCCGCCGCGTCGGCGCGCCAGGTGAACGAGCGCCGACCGGTGGGCACCGAGCCGAAACTGATCGGCACCTGATCCTGCAGCGGCAGGTCGGCCACCAGGTAGACCAGTTCGCCCTTCAGGTTCCAGATTTCGACCTTCTTGGGAAAGTCGTCCTCCTGCAGGGAGTAGGAGTAGGGGCGCCGGACCATCTGGACCATGACGTATTTGCCGTCGGGGGAAGGGCTTACGGACCTGAAAATGGCCGGGTCACCCAGGTTGTCGACCTTTCCTTTCAGGTCCAGACGCACCAGCTGGCTGGTCGTGTAGTAGTCGTAGAGGGATTCGTCGTAGGGATTCTGCAGCAGATCCTGCAGGGTGCGCGCGGGAGCTTTCTTGCCCAGGTTTTCCTGGATGACCGGTCCGACGGGGGTGGCCGGTTCGGCGGGAGCGTCGCCGCGTCCGGCGGGAAGGGTCCGGGCCACGAAACTCTTTCCGTCCGCCAACCAGTTGTAGGGCCGGCCGTAGACCCCGTTGAGAGTCATGTCCTCGGGAGTCACGCGCACGGCCTGACCGTTCTTCAGCTCAGCGTACCAAAGGGTCAGTTTGTCCGCGGAGGTCACCACGAAGGCGATGCGTTTTCCGTCGGGGGCCCAGCTGACGCTGGTGATGCGGGCTTCGTCAGGCAACCCGGTGACTTCGATCTCCTCGCCGTCGGACAGCTTCCGGAAGGTCAGGCCGCTGAGGCTGCGCTCACGGCTGGGTCCGTTGCTGCGGGGGTTGATGCGCAACCCCGCCAGGCGCAGTTCGGGCTGGGCCACTTCGGAAATGGGCGGGTACCCGGGACGTTCGAGGAGCAGCAGCCATTCGTTGTCGGGGCTGAGGTAGACGCCAGGTGTGGGCGGTGCATCGATGATGTCGGCCAGCACCTGGTCCGGCATCTGGTAGGCGAGGGCGTCGCCTTCGGCCAGGGCGGGGGTCGTGGCCGACAGCAACAACAGCGGAATCAGAAGGACGGATCGACGCATCGCAAAACTCCTCGTTTCAGGGAAGAGAGTGGGAAGATGTCAGCATAGCCGTTCGCACATACAAAGGGAATCTACGAATCTCCGCACGGATCGTTTCGGGAATGGTTCCGAAATCGGATTAATTACCTGATGACCATGCCGGGTTTCTGAACCGGGTTGGGGCAAAACACACCGCGAGGGGTGTCTGGCGACAATATATTTATGGTCAAAACACTGGAAGTCCTCGATGGAAAACTTAACACGTTGAAAACAAAGGAATTGAGTTGAAAAAGTGCCCCCGGGGACACTTCTACCGATCAAACCTGTTGAAAATAAACGAGATTCATTTCAAGCCCAGGTATCTCCACTCCAGGTATATTCACTTGCTGATATCCGGAAAGATTACGAATACCAATTTAAATATTGCGGATCAATATCCCACAATGTTAGTATGAGTTGAAATTCAATTGAATCCCATTCTCACTTGAATGGTTCTACGGTTTCGCGAACCGAAAACCGCGAATTTCCAACGAATCCAGAAATCTCCGGCAAAACCCGCCGGACCGGTTCGGCCCCAGGGGGCCCTCCGCCACGGTGTGTGGCGGACGAATGACGACAAGGCGAGCGAGGAAAGGACCGGTGTGGAAGTGATGATGAAGATGAAGACGACGGCCAAAACAACGGTGACGGCGGCGGTGCTGGCTGTCCTTTTCGCCGGCCCGGCAGCCGCCCAGCTCAACGAGGACGCGGTCGAATTCACCGAACACCTGGGCGAGTACGTTCCCGGCGACATCACCCTGCGTGATGAAACCGGGCAGCCGGTCGTTCTGTCCGAGTTCGTGGACCGGCCGACCATCGTGTCGATGGTCTATTTCGAATGTCCGGGCATCTGCACGCCGCTTCTGAACGAGGTGGCGGACATTCTGGGCAAGAGCAACCTCGATCCCGACAAGCAGCCGTTCCAGTTGGTGAGTATCAGCTTCGAGCCCAAGGACACGCCCGAGATGGCGCGGCTGAAGCAGGAAAACTACCTGAATCTGGTCGGCCGCGAGCTGCCCAAGGACACCTGGCGGTTTTTCACCGCCGACCAGGAAAACATCGACAAGATGACCACCGCCCTCGGTTTCGCCTACAAGCGCGCGGGTAAGGAATACACGCATCCGGGCGGCCTGGTGATCCTGTCGCCGGACCGGAAGATCGTGCGCTATCTGTACGGTCTGCAGTTTCTGCCTTTCGATTTCCAGATGGGCGTCTACGAAGCGTCCCAGGGCAAGGTGCGGCCCACCACCGCCCGGCTGCTGAACTTCTGCTTCAGCTACGACCCGGAGGGGCGCACCTACGTCTTCAATCTGGCGCGGGTGATCGGCACCGTGATGCTGATCTCCATCGTCTTCTTCATTGGATTCCTCGTTTTCACCACCCGCGGCAAACGCGGGAAGGAGGCTTTGCCCGATGGCCGATAGCACCGCTACCGCCACGGGGGCTTACGGCACCACCGGAAGCTACCTGGACACACCCGCAGGCGGCGGCCTGAAGAGCTGGCTGACCACCGTGGACCACAAGAAGATCGGCCTGATGTACGCCGCGGCCATGTTCACCTTTTTTCTGGTGGGCATTTCGCTGGGTTTCCTGATCCGCCTCGAACTACTGGAACCGGGCACCCAGTTCGTCAGCGCCCGGGCCTACAACTCGATCTTCACCCTGCACGGCGTGATCATGATCTTCCTGTTCATCGTGCCCGGGATTCCGGCCATTCTGGGCAACTTCGTTTTGCCGCTGCAACTGGGAGCCGACGACGTGGCCATGCCCCGGCTGAACCTGATGAGCTGGTACGTGTACATGATCGGGGCGGTGATGGCCCTGCTCTCGCTGGTGACCGGCGGCGGGGTTGCGGACACGGGCTGGACCTTCTACGCGCCGTATTCGCTGAACACCAACACCAACGTATCGCTGGCGGTGCTGGCGGCGTTCGTCCTGGGCTTCAGCTCCATCATGACGGGCATGAATTTCATCACCACCATCCACCGGCTGCGCGCCCCGGGCATGGGCTTTTTCCGGATGCCCCTGTTCTGCTGGGGACTGTACGCCACCAGCTGGATCCAGGTCATCGCCACGCCGGTGGTCGGCATCACCCTGCTGCTGGTGTTCATGGAGCGCACCCTGGGCATCGGGTTCTTCGATCCCGCCCGCGGCGGCGACCCCATCCTGTACCAGCACCTGTTCTGGATCTACTCGCACCCGGTGGTGTACGTGATGATCCTGCCCGCGATGGGCATCATCTCCGAGATCCTGCCCGCGTTCGCCCGGCGGACGATCTTCGGCTACAGGGCCATCGCCATTTCGTCCATGGCCATCGCGGTCGTGGGCTACCTGGTCTGGGGCCATCACATGTACACCGCCGGGATGAGCGACACCGCGCGGTGGATCTTCAGCATCCTGACCTTCTTCGTGGCCATTCCCACGGGGGTGAAGGTCTTCAACTGGATCGCCACCCTGTACCGGGGTTCGATCGAGATCCGGGTGCCGCTGTTGTACGCGTGCGGCTGGATCTTCCTGTTTTCCATCGGCGGTTTGACCGGGCTGGCCAACGGCGCCCTGTCGACGGACATCCACCTGCACGACACCGCCTACATCGTGGGTCACTTCCACTACACGATGTTCGGCGGTGCGGCCATCGGCATGTTCGCCGGGCTGCACTTCTGGTGGCCCAAGATCTGGGGCCGCATGTACAACGAGAAGGTTGCGACCTGGGCCTGGATCCTGATCATGGTCGGCTTCAACCTGACGTATTTTTCGATGCTGATCGTGGGCATCATGGGCATGCCGCGGCGCTACCAGGACTACCTGCCCCAGTTCAGCGACCTGAACATGTTGTCGACCGTAGGTTCCTGGATCCTGGTGGCCGGCCTGCTGACGATGATCTTCAACCTGGTGAGAGCCATCCGCAACGGAAGTCCCGCGCCCGCCAATCCCTGGGGCGCCACCACCCTCGAGTGGCAGACCACCTCGCCGCCGCCGCTGTTGAACTTCGCGTCGCCGCCGACGGTGGACACCGGTCCCTACGATTTCACGGAGATCCTCAGGCAGAATAATGTCCAGGAGGGAACGTAATGAGTTCCGAATCAGCTCACGCCATTGATCAGGCAATTGACCAGGCGCCGGGCCACGTGGTCCACGCCGACCCTGAAGCCGGCAAAACCGGCATGTGGCTGTTCCTGTTCACGGAACTGCTGCTGTTCGGCGGGCTGTTCCTGATCTACGGGGTCTACCGCTCCATGCACGAAGGCGCCTTCCACCACGCGGCCGCCGAACTGAACGTGGCCATGGGCGTGACCAACACCATCGTGCTTCTGACCAGCAGCCTGACCATGGTCATGGCGGTCAGTTCTTTGCAGCGGAACCAGGCCAAGCGCAGCCTGGGCTTTTTGACCGCCACCCTGGCGTTGTCGGCGACCTTCCTGGTGATCAAGTACTTCGAGTGGAGCGCCAAACATCACCACGGCATCTTTCCGGGCATGGATCACCTGCACGAGCTGCCGCACGGGGAAGGGCTGTTCTTCAACCTGTATTTCATGATGACCGGACTGCACGGCGTCCATGTGGTCATCGGCATGATCGTGATGCTGGTCGTGCTGGCCAAGATCCGTTCCGGCGCCGTGCACGGGGGCAGCTACGGCATCCTCGAGTACACCGGGCTCTACTGGCATCTGGTGGATCTGATCTGGATCTTTTTGCTGCCGCTGTTCTACCTGACCACCTAACCGGGGTTCGAGAGAGGATTTGAGATGAGCAACTCCAACGCAGCCGCGGCCAAACCCCATGTCCTGCCGGACGGCCTCTTTGTCATGGTCTGGGTCGCATTGTTGGTCCTGACCGCCATTACGGTGGGCGGGTCGGTTTTCTTTCCGGGAAAAATCGGGATCCTGGTGGCCATGATCGTCACGCCGATCAAGGCTGCCCTTATTCTCATGTACTTCATGCACCTGAAGTACGAGAAGGCGGGGTTCGTGGCCATGTTCCTGGTGGCGGTGGGGATCCTGAGCATCTTCATCGGATTGACATTCTTCGATTACCTTCTTCGATAAGGGCTGAAAATGAACGGTGCTTCTAGCTATTCCGGCCTGGTCGACAAGGCCTTCATCTTCATCCTGGGCACGTCGGTCCTGCTGCTGGTGGGACTGACCGCGGTGATGATCTACTTTCTGGTGCGTTACCGCCGGTCGAAGAATCCGAACCCCGCCCAGATCGCCGACAACACCACCCTGGAAACCCTGTGGACGGTGCTGCCGACCATCCTGGTGCTGGTGATGTTCTATTACGGCTGGGCCGGGTTCAAGGTCATGCGGGACATTCCCGAAAACGCCATGCCGGTCACGGTGAAGGCGCAGATGTGGTCGTGGGTTTTCGAATATGAAAACGGCAAGCAGTCCACCGAGTTGATCGTGCCGGCCGGCAGGCCGGTTAAGCTCAACCTGACTTCGTCGGATGTGATCCACAGTTTCTTCGTACCGGCCTTCCGCCTGAAGGAAGACTGCGTGCCCGGGCGCACCAACCACGCCTGGTTCGAGGCCACCCGCGAAGGAGAGTTCAACCTGTTCTGCGCCGAATACTGCGGCGAGCGGCACAGCGCCATGCTGTCGCTGGTCAAGTCCATCCCGGGCAAGGAGTTCGATGAATGGCTGGGCGTTGATACGGGCCCGCCGGCAGGCACCCAGCTGCTGACGCTCAAGGGCTGCGTGGCCTGTCACACCATCGACGGTTCCAAGTTGATCGCGCCCACCTTCAAGGGCATGTTCGGAAGCACGGAAACCGTGGTGACCGATGGTGTCAGCCGCCAGGTAACCGTGGACGAGGAGTACATCCGCAATTCGATTCTCGACCCCAACGCCGATCTGGTCGAGGGCTACCAGGCGCTCATGCCGCCGCAGCGTGATTTGTTGACGGACGAGGAGATCGACGCCATCATCGAGGTTCTGAAGGAACTGTAGAAGGGACTTCGAACCCGAGAGCGGCGCGATGAAACCCTGGCTGGAACTGCTGAAACTCCGCATCACGGTGGCCTCGACCGTGACCACTTTCGTGGGTTACGTGATGGCGCGGGGGCAGGTGGATATGCCGCTGGTGCCCGTCCTGGCCGGCATCATGCTGCAGGCCTGCGGCGCGGCCGCGCTGAACCAGGTGCAGGACGCGGCCGTCGACGCCAGGATGCCCCGCACCGCCGGGCGTCCCATCCCTTCGGGACGCGTGAACCGGACCGCTGCCTTTTTCTACTCCCTGTTTTTGCTGGCTGCCGGATCGGCCCTGCTGTGGACGGTGTCCGGAACGGCCGCGCTGCTGGGTCTGGCCGCGGGCGTGGTCTACAACGGCGTCTACACTCCCCTGAAACGCGTTACCCCTTTTGCGGCCTTGCCGGGTTCGTTCATCGGCGCCTTGCCGCCGGTGGTGGGTTGGGTTGCCGCCGGTGGATACCTTTCGGATCCCACCATGCACCTGGTCGCGTTCTTTTTCTTCCTGTGGCAGATTCCCCACTTCTGGCTATTGCTGCTGTTCTATGAAAAGGATTACGCCGACGGCGGGATGCCTTCGATGTTCGACCGCTTCGACCGGAAGCAGATCGTCCGGCTGACCTTCCTGTGGATCGCCGCGGTGTGTGTGGCCGCCCTGATGATTCCCATGGCCGCGATGTTCGATCACAAGCCCGCCGCCTGGGTGATCGCGGCGGCCGGATTGTTGGTCGTGGCGCGGGCTGCAAGCCTGTTGAGGGTGGATGCCGGTAACCTGGCGCGGTTCGTGCGCAGCTGCCGCATCCGCTTCATGGAGATCAACACTTTCGCCCTGTTGGTGTCGACGGTTCTGGTAGTCGATTCCCTGGT
>JBDLKA010000082.1:0-16701 GCA_039714075.1 Candidatus Krumholzibacteriota bacterium
AGGTGGTTGGCCGTCTCCATGGTCAGCTTGTTGTGCGTGATGACCAGGAACTGGGTATTGCGGCTGAACTCCCGCAGCATGTTGACGAAGCGCCCGATGTTCACGTCGTCCAGGGGGGCGTCGGCTTCGTCCAGCAGGCAGAAGGGCGACGGCTTGACCAGGTAGACCGCGAACAGGAGCGACAGGGCCGTCAGGCAGCGCTCCCCGCCCGAAAGCAGAGACACGGTGTCGATGACCTTGCCCGTGGGCTGGGCCTTGACGTGGATGTTGCTCTCCAGCGGGTCGTCGGTCTTGATCAGCTGCAGATCCGCCCGGCCACCCTTGAACAGGGTCTGGAAGACGGCGATGTAGTTCCGCCGGACCTCCTCGAAGGTTTCGGTGAACCTCTTCTTCGCGGTGCGGTTGATCTCGTTGATGGCCTTGACCAGGTCGTCGCGGGCCTTCTCCACATCGTCCCGCTGCTTCTCCAGGAAATCCAGGCGCTCCTTCTTGGTCTCGTATTCCTCCAGGGCCAGGTGGTTGATCGGCCCCAGGGATCCTATTTTCGTGCGCTTGACCTCCAGCAGTCCCTCGGCCTGCTCGATCTGGAAGACGTCGCCGTCCTTCTCGAGTTCGCGGGGCAGATCCTCTTCGTTCAGCGAAGCCACCAGATCCTGGAAGCTGCCCTGGTACTGCTCCTCCACTCTTTCCTCGAGGTTGTTGCGCTTGATGTCGAGGGTGGCCAGCAGGGTCTCCATTTCGTGGGCCTGCTCCCGGAATCCGCCCCGCTGCTTCTCGATGAACTGGACACGTTCGTGCCAGACCGAAGTTTCCTCGTGCAGGGTCTGGATGCCTTCGGCGGCGGCCCGCACCACCTGGCGGCGCCGTGACCGTTCCTCCATGGCCTTGCCCAGGGTTGTCTTTTTGGTTTCGAGTTCCTCGCCCAGGGCCTCCATGGAGCCCCGTCCGACTTCGATCTCCTGCGCCAGCCGTTCCCGGCGGGCGAACTGTTCGGCGACGTTTTCCCGCAGGTGCACCAGGGCCGTTTCGGTTTCCCGCTGCTGGCTTTCCCGCCGCTGATGGGTCAGGCGAAGCTCTTCCACTTCGGCCCGGGCTTCATCGCGCGTCATTTCCGCGGTCTCCACCCGGCTGCGCAGATCATCGCGATGGGTGGTGCTGTCTTCACGCTGCTTGCCGCTCTCGGCCAGCAGGCCGGTCATGTTCTGTTCTTCCTCGGCAAAGCCGGCCAGCTCTTCGGCCAACCGGGTCCGCTCGTTTTCCATCTCCCCGGCACGCTGGCCCGCGGTTTCGCGGCGATGCTCCACCTGGGCGATCTCCACCTGCAACTGTCCCGTCTCGTCATCCAGCTTGGACAGGTCGCCGCGCCCGCTGATCAGTTCTTCACGGATATTTTCGCGCTGGGCACGGTTGGCCGTCACCTTCTCCTGGGCCGCGGCGACCTCGCCTTCCAACCGTTCTATCTCCGCGGAAATCTCCGCCAGCTTTTCCTTGCGTCCGATCAGGCCGCTGTCCGCCGACTCCCCCCGTCCTCCGCGGACGACGCCGTCACTGCTGACCAGCATGCCGTCGCGGCTGACGCAATAGACCACTCCCGGACCCCGGTAGCCCGACGCGGCGGCGGCCGCGTCCTTGTCCGTATCGTAGATGACCGTCCTGTTCAGGAGGTGTTTCAGGGCCGGAACATCGGTTCCCGGTCCGGTGATGACCTCGTGGGCCGGCCGGCCTCCCGGCAGATCGGGCAGGCTGTCCGGATCACCGGCGGCAAAACCGTCGCCGCACAGGAAATTCGCCTGTCCTATTTCATCCTGGCGCAGTTCGCGCACCAGATCGACCGCCGTGGCGGGACCATCGACCACCACCGCGTCCAGGGTTTCGGCCAGCAGGATTTCCAGGGCGGCGGTATCTTCCGCAGGAACCTGCAGCAGGTCGGCAAGCCCGCCGGTGACCCGGTCTTCGTTGCCATGACGCTTGAGGATTTCCCTGGGCCCCTGACCGTAGCCCTCGTATTCGTTGTGCAGTTTTTCCAGCAGGTCGCAGGTCGACCGGGCGGCTTCCCGCCGGGCACCCAGGGCGGCCACCTTTTCCTGGAGATCGCCGGCGTCGACTTCCAGGCGGGTTTCCTCGCGTTCCTTGGCCGCGAGTTCCTCCAACAGCCCGGACCTGCGCTCGGAGGCCTCCTGGCGGGCGGCGGCCAGGGCGGACAGCTTCTGCTCGGCCTCGGCGCCTTCGGTCAGGATTCTTTCCCGATCCGCGGCCAGCACACCCATGCGCTCGGTGCGGTTTTCCTGTTTGACCTGGAGTTCCCGCAAGTGGCTGCGCCGCGTGGCATCGCTTTCGATGTATTCCAGGTTCCGCCGCGTGGCGTCGTCCAGGGCCTCGCGGTCGCCGGCCAGGTTCCCCTCCATGATCTGCAACGCTTCCGACTTTTCGGCCAAAAGCATGCCCGAGGTTTCCAGTTCCTCGCCGATGGTCGCCAGGTGCTCGGTCAGGCGGCTGATCTGCCCCTCGATCTCCTTCTGCCGGACCTCGGCCTCCTGGATGTTGAGGGAGTTCTCGTCGATGCGCCGCTGATGCTCCTCTATGCGGTGTTCCATCACCAGCACCTGGCGTTCGGTTTCCTGCAGCTCTTCCTCGAAGGCCTGGAGCGCCTCCTCCAACTGCCGGCGCTCCGCTTCCCGTTCGTCGATGGTCGGACGGGCCGCTTCGATCTTCGCCTGCAGTTCCGCCAGCTCGCCCACGCCGGCTTCGGCCTGCGTGCGGAAATTCTCCAGGTTTTCGCGGGCCTCGGCCTCTTCGCGGTCCATGCCGCCGTGGCGCCGGGCTGCGATCAGCAGATCGAGGCTGCGGATCTCCTTGAACAACTTCTGGTGGCGCCTGGCCTTGCCCACCTGCCGCTGCAGCGAACGGACTTCGCGCCCGATCTCCTCGATGATGTCGTACAGACGCAACAGGTCGTTGTGGGTGCGGTCGAGCTTGCGCTGGGTCTCCTTGCGCCGGGCCTTGTACTTGGTGATGCCCGACCCTTCCTCCAGCAGACGGCGCAGTTCGGTGTTGTTCTCGTTGAGGATCAGCTTGATCATCGACTCCTCGATGATCGAGTAGGAGGTGTTGTTCACCCCGCTGTCGAAGAACAGGTCGCGCAGATCCTTGAGCCGGCACAGCGACCCGTTCAGGAAATAGTCGCTGCCGCCGTCACGGGTGGCCTTGCGTTTGATGGCGACCTCATTGAAATCGATGGGCAGCCCGCGGTCCTCGTTTTCGAAGATCAGGGTCACCTCGGCCATGCCCACGGGCCGCCGCTTGGTGGTTCCCTTGAAAATGACATCGTCCATCTTGCCGCCGCGCAGCTGCTTGGCCGACTGTTCCCCCAGGACCCAGCGCACGGCGTCGACCACGTTGGATTTGCCGCAGCCGTTGGGACCCAGGATGGCTGTGATTCCCTCGTCGAAATCCAACCTGGTGCGATCGACGAAGGATTTGAATCCCTGCATTTCAATCGATTTGAGTTTCACGAAATACCTTTCCGCTGCAATTCGGTGCATGCAAAGTCAGCTGTATCTGTACCGGTCGACAGGTTGTGCCCAGGCGGCAGCCCGTCTATTCCGGCGCGGAATTCTTGAAAATTTCGGGCTTCGCCCAGTCCACCCTCAGTTTCTCGAGCAGGGCCGGCATGGCCTTTTTGGCGGCGGCCCGGGATTCGAAGCTGCCCAGGTAGATCCGGCGCCAACGCCCCTTATCTCCCAGGTCGAACACCTTGACGGCACTCTGGAAACCGCGGCGGTCGAGTTCCTTGACCTGCTTGACCGTTCCGGCGCTGTCGGGGAGCGAATACAGGTGCAGGGCCCAACCCTTCGCCCCTACCGGTTCGCGGTAGGGTTCCATATCGAAAACGGCGGGCGGTGTGGCCGGTACCTCCGCCGGCGTTTCATCCACCTTTTCCACGTCCGCCGCCACCTGTTCGGGCGGGGCCTCGGTGGAGATCCCGGTATCAGCCTGTTCCGTGGCGGCCTGGGCAACATCCTGTGGTTCGTCGGCCGCCGGCGCGGCCAGGGTATCCGCGGCAGCAGCCGCCGTCACGTCCAGGGAATCGACCGCGGCCGTGGTGGGAGCCATCTCCCCCGGACCGGTCTCATCCGGGACCTGTTCATTGCTTCCGGTTCCAGGCGCGCGGGTATCGGTGGCGATTTCAATCTGCTCGAAATGACCTTCCGTGGGCACGCGCACAAACTTGAGGTAGTAGACGGAAACGGCGACGATGATGGCCACCGCGACCAGGGCACCGACCCAGAAAACCCGTGATGTCTCCCGCTTCGGGGCGGGATGGGCCAGGGGTTCTTCAACATCCTGCACGTCCAAACCCGGGGATTTTTCCTCCGGTTCCGGGTCGCCGAATTCACCACTGGCCGCGACCGTTTCCGGATCCGCCTCCTGTTCCAGGGGCAGATCCTTCCAACCGGAGTCCCCGGGCTCTTCCAACCCGTCGTCGACTTCCCCGGGGAGATCGGCAGGGACATCGCCAAGCGGGCCGTCGGGCACCTCTTCGGCTGCTGCGGGAATGGGCTCGGCGGTTTGGGCGGGCTCGGCGGTTTCGGCAGGTTCGGGCCGGTCTTCCGACTCGGCAATTACCTCGTCGACCAGGTTCTCGGTGACGGCTCCGGTTTCCTGGAAGGTGACGACCCCGGTCAGGGGACAGCCGGCCTCTTCAAATTTGGCAGCCACCTCCGACGCGGCGGCGGCGGGTGACGTCTGGCGATCCCAGCAGAGAATCCGGATGGCGGCCGCCGGCGCCCAGAGCAGGCCCGCCGAATCCGACGAAGCCACCAGGAGCAGGTCATCAGCCTGGCGGCGCAGGCGGGTCAGCAGGGTATCGACTTCCTCGCCCGTCACATCCGTCGGCGCGAAGGAACCGACGCCGAGCAGGTAACCGCGACGGCCGACGAAGGGCATGGGCAGGCCCGAGGTCAAAACCGAAGTGCCGTACCTGGCCAGGTCGATCCATCCTTCGGCTTCCAACCGACCGGTCCAGCGGGTCAGGGCCTGATCCCGGTCATCGCAATCGAGCACCAGGGCGGCCTGGTCCCGGAAGGCGAGTTCGCGCGCGAAGCTCATGGCCACCGCGGCGCTCAACTCCCCCCGGCCGGGCTCGTGAAGAAACAGCCAGATGCGTGGCGACGGCCGGCCGTGCATGGCCGTGTCCAGACCCCGCGTCATCTCGCCCTTGACCGCGATCTGTTCGATCCGCGCCCAGAACCCCTGGCCGGGTACCAGGTCGATCTGCCCGCCTCCCAAGCCCGCAGGGATATCTGGCAAAGAGCCGGGAAACCCGATTTGATTCTCCATGACCTTCAATCTCCCGCGGCAAGAGGTAAGGCGTTCCAGGCGGCGCGAAAAGCCGCCACGACCAGAGGAATTTCCTCTTCAGTGATTGTCCTGACATCGACGGCCAGGCCGTCCTGGTTCATCCGGCCCACCAGCGCGGGATCACCTGTTCGCAGGCGCTGGTGGCAGATCTCCAGTTGCTGCTTGTCGGCCTGCCATTGCACGAGACGCGACTCGATGCTGGCCGTGGAGAATGATCCGCCCCCCACGCTCGAACGGCCGGGCACGACCTCTCCACTCCACCCCGCCGGCGCCGACCCCGCCAATTCCCCCAGCAGGCCCTCGGCCTTTTGCTGCAGGTATTCCAGGGAGGCCGCCAACTGGTCCAGGGTCGGAACCGGAGGCCTGTCCGCGGCCACCAGGTATTCCGTCAGGACCGCGTCCAGGGCGGCCAGGGTGGTCTTGTCCACCCTGAAGGCCCGGCGCATGGGGTGTTGCCTCAATCCCGATACCAACGCGCCGCTGCCGAAAAGAATGCCGGCCTGGCAACCACCGAGCAACTTGTCGCCGCTGCAGGTCACCAGGTCGGGTCCGGCGGCCAGATCCTCGGTCAGCAGGGTTTCCCCCGCCGGCAGCCCCAGTTCCTCGTAGGGATGGAAGGCCCCGCTGCCCGCGTCGTAGACCAGGGGGCAACCCGCGTCGCGGCACAGGGCGGACAACTCGGGCAGGGTCACGTCCTCGGTAAACCCCTCCACGACAAAATTACTGCGGTGGACTTTCAAGACCGTGGTGCCCGGCTGCAGGGCCTTGCGATAATCTTCCAGGCTTGTCCGGTTGGTGGTCCCCACCTCCACCAGGGTGCAACCCGTCTCGGCCAGGATCTCGTGCATGCGGAACGATCCGCCGATGGCCACGACCTCGCCGCGGGAAAGAACCACCCGCCCCCCCCGGCTGAGGTGACGCACCGCCAACCAGACGGCCGCGGCGTTGTTGTTGACCACCAGGGCGTCCTCGGCGCCCGCCAGCAGGGCGGCTTTTTCCTCTACCGCACGGCCCCGGTGGCCCCGGGTGCCCGAGGCCAGGTCGAATTCCAGGTCCGAATTGCCGAGCGCCACGTCCCGGGCCGCATCCGCTGCGGCGACGGGGAAATTGGACCGCCCCAGGTTGGTGTGCACAACCACGCCGGTGCCGTTCAGCACGCGGGTCCAGGACTTTTTCGTCAGCGACCCGTGCCTGGCCAGAATACGTTCCACCGCGGCCTCGAACAGCTCGGGCCGTTTCCGCACCGGGCCCGAGGCCTGTTTCAACTCCAGCCGAAAACCGTCGACCACATCCTGGATGATCCGGGTCATCCAGCCCCGGCGGCGCCCCGCCAGAAGGGGAGCCAGGCGCTCATCCTCGAAAAGGGCGCTCACTTGTGGTAGTTCCCTGAGACGGGACTGGAGATCGGACATTTTTCTATGGTTCCTCGACGGCCGGACAGGGCTAGATCAAGAACAGGATGGACCGCAGCCGTGCGGCCCGGAAATCCGGTCCAGGACTGGATTTCCATGCGGCTGATAAAGTATCAGAAGGAGCCCTCCCTGTCCAGATGAACACAGGACTTCGGCCCCTGGCCGGCCTGCCGTTCCGGGGTTTGCAGGGAACGGGTCATGGGGTAACATCAGGCCAGGAAAAAACCCGGGCTCCGACAAACCGGGCCGCAACGCCACCTCAGAGGGAAAGGGAAAGCTTGAAACGGAATCTGCCCTTGATTCTCATCCTGACCGCCTGCCTGGCTGCCGCCGGCTGCGGCGGCCCCGCACCCAAAATCGCGGAACCCGAAATTCCAGGATATAAAGCTCTCCAGGAACAGTTCCGCGGGCGCGACATGACGCCCCTGCACGGCCGCCGGATCGTCCTGGATCCCGGCCACGGCGGGATGTTCAAGGGCGCCGTGGGCCCCGGGGGCCTGACCGAAGCCGAGGTCAATCTCGGCGTGGCCTTGTACTTGCGCGGATTGCTGGAATGGTCGGGTGCCACGGTCTTCATGACCCGGACCGCCGATTACGACTTTCTCAGCGCCCGCGACTCCACCCTGACCAGCGACCTGGCCTTCAGGTCTTCCTTTGCCGATTCCCTGCAACCCGATGTATTCTTGTCACTTCACCACAACAGTGTTGCCTCACTTGACCGGACCGTCAACGAAACGCAGACCTACTATCCGCTGAACGCGGACGGGGCCTCGCTGGACCTGGCCCGGGCCATCCACCGCCATCTGGTGCTGAATCTGGAAATTTCCCCGGCGAAAATCCTGCCCGGGAATTTTCATGTCCTGCGCAAGGCCACCGTCCCGGCGGTCCTCGGCGAACCCGCCATGATCTCGCACCCGGTGATCGAAGGCCGCCTGAGCCTGGCCGCCAGCCAGCGGCTGGAGGCCGAAGCCTATTTCCTGGGCCTGCTGGACTATTTCTCCCAGGGCTCGCCCGCCTGGTCCGGGATCCATTCCGGAACTCAAGAGGACACGGTCACCGTCGATCCGGACATGACCGCTACCAGGATCGAATGGACCTTTGTCAGCGAAGACACCCTGCGTCCGCCGGGACCGGGCCTGGACCCCGGCACGATCGAATTGACCCTGAACGGCCGCCAGACACCCTTTCATGTCACCGGACCGGGATTTACCGTCCACTGGACCCTCGCCGACCCGCAGCTTGAATTGCCCGCCGTCCTGGAATTGAGGGGACGCAATCTGCTGGGTCGCGCCACGCCGGTGCGCCGCACGGTCCTGATGCCGCCCCAGGCCGGCCGGGTGGATCTACATTTCATCGCCGAATCCGGGGATGCCGCCGACGGCGGCATCCTGGCTGTCCGCTGGCGGGCCGCCGGAAACACCTTACTGCCCCCCGGCCGGTTCGTGTTTGCCGATGACCGGACCCTGCCCATCTCCGGCGGCGAGTCCGGCACCGCCCTGTGGCCGAACCCGGCCATGATTCCCACCGGGGCCCGGTATCGTCCCGCCGATCCGGATCTGCCGGACCTGCCGTGCGACATCACCTCCGCGGAACTGCCGGCGCCCTGGCGCTGGCGCAAGCTGGTCGGCAACGGCGGCAGGCAGCTCGGTCCGTGGTCTTCGCGAAGCTGGCCCCTCGAAGATTTCCCGCCGGGCGTGACCGACCAGACCACCCCCCTGATTCCCCATGAACCCGGCCGGCCAATCTGGATTACGGTGCCGGGCATGCTCCCCCTGGTCGATCCCGCTCCCGCTGATCCCGACACCGCCCGGACCGTGGCGGCCGCCGACAGGGAATGGCACACCGAACCACTGGCGGCCGACCTGCTGGGCAAGGTCATCGTTCTGGATCCCGCCGGCGGCGGCAGCGACACCGACGGCACCGGCCCGCTGGGAACCCGGGGCGCCACCCTGAACCTGGAGACGGCCCTGTTGGCGGGAGACCTGCTGGCCGGATGCGGAGCCGTGGTCCACCTGACCCGGCACGGGGAGACCACCCTCGGCGCCGAGGACAAGGTCCGCCTGGCCGGCGAGGTCGGGGCCGATCTGTTCATCACCATCGGCCGCAGCGGTCGACCGGACACCCTGACCGCCGGACACCACCCCGGCAGTGAAACCGGGACGAGGTGGGCGGAAATTTTCGTCCAGGCGGCCTCTGGTCTGGCCGACTCGCTGGCCGTGACACCGTCGTATGACTACCTGCTCCGGCACACCGCCTGCCCCGCCCTGGCGGTTCGACTGCCGCTACCGGTCACCCCGCGTCAGGAAGTGCGTCTTATGGCCCGGGGATGGCAGAGGGCCGAAGCAAGAGCGGTATTGCTGTCCGTCGTTTCGCTGTTCCAACCGGAAAGTCGCCTCGCACCAACGCTGGATGTGGCCGCCGTCATCGCCGGCCTGGACGGAGGCATCCGGCCGGACGAAGTGGACTGGGCCGAGCTCGACGGCAATCTCCTCTGGTCGCCCCTGCCGCCCCGGAATGAAGACCAGGCCCACCGGCCCCCTTCCACTGTGGCGGAATATTCCCTAGATTCACGACACGGACCCGGACTGCCGGCACTCGGCGACCGGCACACGCTGGAGATCCGTGCCGGCTCAAAGTGGGAACTCTGGCTGTTGGAAAAATCCGACTCCGGGTTCACCGCCCGCCCGCTGATGCGTAACCCCTGAGGTGACCTTGGTCCGACCCGACAACAACAGCACGCGCCCGACGGTCTCTTCATCCCTCACCACGGAAGTTCAGGCGGAATCCCACCGTGGCGGTCGCAAGAGGATGATCTGGGCCGGAGTGGTTGCCCTGGCGGGGCTGATCCTGCTGGTGTTCCTGGGTCCGGACGAACAGGCCGTCAAGGAACGTTTCGAGTACTACGGCGCCCCCGGCGAATTGAAGATCATGCCGGAAATTTCCATCGAGGAGGGAAACCAGAACGTTCACCAGATCCCGAAATCGCTCCAGATCCAGCCGCCGCCCGCGAATATCGAAGTCGAAATCGAGGATCCCACCGAGGACGGAACCGAGGAGATCCCGCCGGTCAACATCCAGGAACCCAACCAGGTCGAAATCGCCAGCGATGTCCCCCACGAGGATGCGGAACTGTCCTCGGAATCGCTGGTCGAGATGGCCATGCCCATGCAGTCGAACCCCGACTACTACATCCTGCACCTGGTGCGCCCGGAATATCCCCCCGAGGCCCGCGAGGCCGAGCGCCGCACGCCGGTCATATTCGTCAACGTGGTGATTTTCGTCGGACCCGACGGATTGGTGAGCGATGCCTGGGTGAACAGCACCAACGGCAGCCGCCTGTTCGTGGATGCCACCCTCGAGGCGGTCAGGCAGTGGAAATTCGGCTGGAGGATTGATCCCGGCATCGGCCGGCAATACGTCATTCCCTGGCGGTTCAAGAGCCCCTACTTCATTCCCCAAAGCCGACAGCCTTAAGCCGGCTGCAGCTCATTCACCCGCACCTTCCACAGCTTCAGGACCGGGCGCCGCGGACGCCGAGTCGGCCACCGCGCCTTCGGTCAACTGCCAGGCTTCGGCGAACCGTCCCCCGGGGAAAGGCACGATATTCTGGTCCCTGAACATGCGGACCGTCCCGGCGAAGGACTCGGGGCCCTCGGAATCGAAATCGCGGTTGGCCAGACGGTTCCGCAACGCATGGGTCAGCTGGAGGCGGCTGGCGGCCTCGCTGCCGGCCATGGTATCGAGCAGCATGCGCGTGGCCTGATAGGATTTCAGGGCCAGGGCGGTGGCCTCCCGGGGATAGTTCTCGTCGTTCCAGCGGGAACGGAATTCGGACGTCCAGTGGTCGGGGAACAGCGCCAGATCATTGGGGAAAACCGCCCTCTCCAGCAAAGCACCCGATTTTTCGAGCAGTTTTTCACTGTTCCAGTTGCTCAAACCCATGATCAGGGAACCGGCGTGGTAGAAATCCAGTTGGGGCCCCAGCAGGACCATCTGGTCCACCGACGCGGGCACGAAAAGGACTTCGGGACGTTCCCGGCGCAGGGCCAGGATGGGGTCCTTGAAATCGGTGGTCTGGGCCGGGAAGGCGGCCTGGGCCACGATCTGCCCACCCCAACCCTCCACCTCTTTCCGGAACACCTCGGCATACCCCCGCCCCTCGGGCGTATCGGGATACAACAGGCCGAAGCGCTTCTTCAGCATGACGGTGGTGGCCAAAGAGGCCAGCAGGCGCGTTTCGTAGAGCCCGGTCAAATTGGTTTGAAAAATTCCTCCGCCCAGTTCCCAGATTCGTTCGTTGGTGGCGGTGGGAGAAACCAGAGGCACCTTCCAGAGATCGGCCACCAGCGCCACGGTGGCGGTGGGACCGCTCATCAGGGCACCCAAAAGGGCAATGCTGCCCTCCTGGGCACAAAGTCGGCGTGCGGCCAGGGCGCCCGCCACGGGATCCCCTTCACTGTCTTCGACCTTCAGCTCAAAGGCCGTTCCGAGCTCGTCGTTGGTCACCTCGAGCGCCAACAGCGCCGCATCGTAGAAAGCATTGCCCAGCAGCGCATATCTTCCCGTCAAGGGGCACACGACGCCCACCTGGTTGGGCTGGACTTCACTCGCCCGGTCGGTCCCGGGGGCTCCGGAACCGCCGAAAAGCAGGTCGCTCGCCGCCAGGGTCCAGGCATTGTCCGGGGCCCGCGTCTGCAGGTCCTGGACAACCGTTTCGGCCGCGGCGATCCGGTCGTCCTGAAGCATCTTCTCCACCCTCAAAAAACCCAGGTAGGGCTGGAGGGCTCCGGCCGGTCGCCGCAAGGAGAGTTCGTTCAACTGGTCGAGAGATAATGCTGCCAGGACGGGTGCCGCCACGGGCCGCCCGTCGGGCCCGGTTTGACCGCCGGGATCCCGTTCGAAAAGCTCGAAGTGGTAACCGGCGGCGCGCAGGGTGTCACCCGCGGCCAGCGACGCTTCCACCCCCAGGGCCAAAGCCCCCGGGGCGCGCGCACTTTCGGGGTAACGGCTCACCAGCTGGTCGGTCAGATCCAGGGCGCGCTGGTTGTCATCCAGGCCCCGGGCCGATTCGACCGCCATGAACAGGACTTCATCATTGCGGGGATAGGTGGGATATTGGGTCAGCAGGGCATCCGCCACCGCCAGGGTCTTGTTGTCGCGGTGAAGGGAATGCTCGCGGGTCAGCCTCTGGAAAAGTTGCTCGGCCTGCTCCAGATCCGAGTCGGACAACTGTCCGGAAGCGGCAGGACCAGGCCCGCCGGCACCGCAACCCGGGAGACAACAAAGCCCCAACAACGTGGCAAGCAGAAGGACGGGAGTCCCTCCGACCCTCAGGATCCGCATCATGGAAGCCTCCTACTTCACTTCAAATCCAGCCGAACCCAGAACCATGCCGTCTTCGTCCAGGACCTTCACTTCCCAGTTGCCGGTCCACTCGGGCAGGTAGGATTTGTAGGACCAGGTGCGCCAGTTTTCCGAGCCGATATTCAGCTCCACGCGGGCCATCGTCCGGCCCTCGTAATACCAGGCGTGCGTCACGGTGGCCGGCGGTTTCATGCCGTGGACGCGGGTCAGGCAGTAGACCCGTTCCCCGTCCGCGGCGAAGGTCAGGGACGCCTCGCTGACCGCTCGCGTTTCCTGGTCGATACCCGTTCCGAAGGAGAAGTCCACCCAGACCCCCTCCCGCGGAGCGGGCTCAACGGCCTGAGTGTCCTTTTCCGCGGCGGAGACTTCTTCCTGGGCCGTTCCCGCTGACCATCCGGCTCCGAGCAGAGTGAGAACCAGGACGGCAAAGACCGCCCACGGCCCTACAGTCGATCCCCGGCGTGTCCGGGTCGTCACGTTTTCCATCCTCGTTTTGCCTGACATCTTCCGGCCTCCCTTCGAATCCTACTTGCGCAGATCATCCATGCTCTTCGGATTCATAATATCGGGATTATAGAGGTTATCCTTTAGGAACTGTGCATCCGCGGCCAGTTCGCTGTCGGGATAATCCTCCAGCAGCAGTCTCAGGTACCGCTCGGCGACTCTCACGTCCTCCCAGGCCTGCAGGGCAACCGTGGCGGCCATGAACAAGGCGTCGTCGGCCCGATCGCTTTCAGGATAGTCGGTGTGGACCAGATTGAGGAGGTCCAACTTCTGCGTGGGGTCGGCGACGGCCAGAGCCCGGTTGAAGAGTTCATCCACCGAAAGGCCCTGACCCGGGGCAAACCGGCCCATCATCTCCACGGTATGGGTCTGCCGGGCTTCCCGGTAATAGTCCTGGATGCGGGCGTCCTGCCAGGCCGGCAGCATGGCGATTTCGACCTGGTCATGCGCTTCGGTGAAGGTCATGGGCCGTTCATTTTCCCGATCGAGTATCTCGATCACATGCCATCGGTCGGCGACCAGGAAGGGAGGATGGATACCGAGCTCGAGGTCGTAGGCGATGGTCGTGAATTTAATGGAGCCCTTGAGCAGGGGAATGACCCCACCCTGGTTGAACCAACCGACGCTGCCTTCCAGGTCCCTGGTTTCCTCGTTGACGGACATGTCCGTCATGACGGTCATCCAGTCATTGCCCTGGCCGCCCTTGGTCAGGCGATCATGGGCCTTTTCCGCATCCGCCTTGGTCAGGGTTTCGATGTGGCGGGCACTGACGAGCCCCTGCTGCCGGAATTTCCCCCGGTTATCGGTGAAATAATCCCGAATCTCCTCCTCGGAGGGCTTATGGTCGCGGAGCAGACCGTAATTGATCATGGCCGAGTTGAGCGTATTGCGGCGCGTCGAAATGAGCGTCCGGGCCACATCCGGATCATTGTACAGCTTCTTTTTCACGGTCCCCTGGACCAGAAGCACGTTTTCAATCATTCGTTTGAGCAGAAGGCGTTCCCCGTCGGCACTCTTGTATTTGCTCTGTTGAGCGGACGGCAATTCATCACGATACAACTCGAGGTCCCGGCTGGTGATCCTGATCTCCCCCACCGTAGCGATGACTTCGGACACGTCCTTGGTGCCATCGCCGTACAACGGCTGCCACTGGAAATCCCCGGCACCGAACCCGGAGTCAGCGGAGGAAGCCCCCTCCTGGCAGGCGGTCAGCAGGACAAGCAAGGCAACGGCTGCAACGGGGATCAGCAGGCGGCGAACGGCAAACATGAGGGGTACTCCTTGGTCGAGGCTCATCAGGAGCCGGGACAGTCGATTCAAAGCAGGTCCGATCGACCCTTTTCTTCCAATCGTGCGATTATCTCTTTGATTTTCTGGGCCTGGGCCTTGTGACAGACCAACAGGGCGTCCGGGGTATCGACCACGACAAGATCCCTGACCCCGACCAGGGCGACGACACGGTCGGGAGCATGCAGGATATTGGCGGGGCTGTCGATCGCTATCAGTTCTCCCAGACCCCGGTTTTCGTCGTCAAGGCCGGGAGCCAAATCACCCCAGGCATCCCAGCTGCCCAGGTCCGACCAGCTGAAGGTGGCCGGCAATACGAGAAAATCCGTGAGTTTCTCCATGACGGCGAAATCGATGGAGTCCGACGGACAATCCCGGTAGGCATCTTCCAACGCCGGGACGAAGGCTTCGGTTCCATGGGCGGCGACCGCGGGCGCCATCAGGTCCACAACTGCGGGCAGATGGGCGGCGGCGGCGGCGGAGAATCGCCGCTGATTCCAGACAAAAATACCGCTGTTCCAGAAATGCCGGCCGCTGCGGGCATAGGCTTCCGCGGTGGCGGGATCCGGTTTTTCATGGAAAGCCAGGCCGGCGGCCGGGCCGGACTTTTCGGTATCCGGAGAGATTTCCAGATAGCCGTAGCCGGTTTCCGGCTTGTGCGGGGGAATGCCCAGGGTGACGACCGTTTCACGGACGGCGGCCAGGGCGAAAGCCTCGGACAGTTGCAACCTGAAGGCGTTGTCGTCGGGGATGAAATGATCCGCGGGCAGCAGGGCCACCGGCGCGTCCGGATCGATACGGCCCGCCAGACCCATGCCCAGGACGGCGCAGGGAGCGGTATTGCGGCCCAGCGGCTCGGTGATGACGTGGTCGGGGGCAAGATCGGGCAAAGCGTCCCGGGTGGCGGCGGCCAGGCTGCCGCTGGTCACCACCAGGATGCGGTCCGCGCCCACCAGGGGTTCCACCCGGTCGAAGGTGTCCCGCAACAGGCTGCGCCCGGAGGCCAGGGCCAGAAGCTGCTTGGGCCTGTCGGTGCGGCTCAGGGGCCAGAAGCGCGTGCCTCGGCCCCCCGCCATGATGACGCAGATTCCCCGCTTCTTTGCGGGGGAAGAGGAAGTCCCCGGATTGCTCATGAGCATCCGGCCTCTAGGTAGTGGCCTTGACGACCCAGACCTTGGCGGTCACTTCAACCTCGGGATGAAGTTTGACCGGCACCGAATAGACACCAAGCTGCTTGATGGCCTCGTCCAGCACGATCTGCTTGTGGTCGAATTCGCCGCTGTCGGCCTTGAGGGCGTCGGCGATGTCGCGGGGTCCGACCGAACCGAAAAGCTTGTCGTCGTCCCCGGCCTGCACGGTGATGGTGCAGGATAGTTCGCCCAGCTTGGCGGCCAGTTCCTCGGCCCCGGCCTTGCGCAGGTCGTCGCGCTTGGCCTCGAGCTTCATGTGCTCGGCAACCAGCTTGCGGTGCCCTTCGGTGGCCAGAACGGCCAGCCCGTGGGGAATCAGGTAATTGCGTGCGTAACCCCGGGCGACGGAGACGGTCTCGCCGATCTCACCCAGGTTGTCCACGCTTTGCATCAGGATCACTTCCATCTCAAACCACCTTCTTCACGTTATTCATTCTATTCAAAGTCCCCGGGTTACCCGACGTTCCCGTCTTCATCGCCGGGCCCGGTTCCCGGGCGGCGCAGATCAAACCATTGATCCACCAACCCGAGCACCACCCCGCCGGCCATGATCAGGGGTGCGAAAAAGAACCCCATCACCAACCAGTAGAGCAGCCTTCCCATTTTCGAGAGCATCCGGCTCGTCACATGAAACTGAACCGCGATACCCTGGACACTCAACACACAGGCCACGAACAAGGCCAGATTCAGCCCGGTGGTGGCCAGATAGGGCGCCCGGGTCAACATCAGGCCGACGCCGAGAACCAGCAGCCAGACCGTATAGAACGGCAGCTTCCAGCGGGAGAACCGCGGCAGGGACCAGCCCGGAAGAGCAAGCCCCAGTCGCCTGACCGTAAACAAAACCAGCGCGAGGATGATACCTCCCTGGCCCAGAAGTCCCACCCCGATAAAAAAGGGATAGACCTTCTCCGCCAGGGCGGACATGCGGTCCAGGTTGCGCTTTTCCTCCGCCAGGGCCAGGACCCGCTGTTGTTCGCTGGCCCCCGGGGGGAGGTTTTCCTCCAAGACCTCGAGCATCTGCTCGCTGATCATTTGGAGCTGTTCGGAAACCGGCATCTGGACCACGGTCCAAATAATGACCGGCAGCAGGGCCGCAGCCACCACCGCCAGCGCCAGATCCAATCGCCAACCCCGGCCCAGGGCCAGACCGGCGGCCAGACCGGTGGCAACGTTGCCCGCCATTTGCCAGACAATATCCCGCGGCAACAACAACCAGCTCAGAACCAGCCAAACCGCGGCTCCGACAAAGGCAGCCTGGAAAGGTCGGCTGGTCAGGACAACGCTTCCCCAGATCACCGCCACCGCCAACGGGAGCGGGATCAGCAGAAGCATGACCAATCCCATCAAGGGACCGGCCGATTCGGAACCGCCCGTGGCCGCGGCGAAAACCGCGGTCAGCATCAGGGTCACCGCTGCCGCCAGCAGGGGCGGCAGATATCCGGGCCACGATTTCGGCATTCCGGTTCCGCTCCACCGCAGCCGAGGCTACCGGTAGTATTCCTTCACGAAGGGCAACAGAGCCAGGTGCCGGGCCCGCTTGATGGCAATGGCCAACGGACGCTGGAACTTGGGGGTCGTCCCCG
>JBDLKA010000083.1:0-16252 GCA_039714075.1 Candidatus Krumholzibacteriota bacterium
AACCCCCCGAACCGGGGACGCTCTTTGCCCGGCCGACCCTACCGATAGTACCCCAACGCTTCGGGCATGCGTTCGTTCAGTTCGCGGATGCGCGTGGCGTCGGATGGATGCGTGGACATGAACTCGGGCGGTTTGCCCCCACCCCCCGCGGACATCCGTTCCCAGAATTTGGGCGCCTCGCGCGGATCGAACCCGGCCATCGCCATGAAGATCAGGCCCATGTGATCGGCTTCGCTTTCGTGCTTGCGGCTGTAGGGCAGCATGGCGCCGTACTGGGCGCCCACGGCGAAGGCCGACATGTAGATGGCCTGCGTCTCCTGGGGCTTGGACTTGACGGCTTCGGACAGGGCCATCCCGCCCAGCTGCAGGGCCATCTGCTGGCTCATGCGTTCGCCGCCGTGTTCGGCGATGGCGTGGGCGATCTCGTGGCCCATGACCACCGCGACCCCGACATCATCCCGGCAGATCGGCAGGATGCCTGTATAGAAGGCCACCTTGCCGCCGGGCATGCACCAGGCATTGGCCTGGTCGCTTTCGATGAGGTTGAATTCCCAGTCGTAGCCCTTCAGATGGCTGGACATGCCGTTATCCCGGAAATACTTCTCCACCGCGCCCTGGATGCGCACGCCGACCCGCTTGATCATGGCCGTGGCCTCGGCGTCGGTGCTGAGCTGGCTTTCGGCGATCACCTGGTCGTACTGCTGGAAACTCATGGCGTTCATTTCACTGTCTGAAATAAGGCTCAGCTGCTTGCGTCCGGTGATCGGCACCGTGGCGCAGGCCACCAGCAGGACGGCCGCCAGCAGCAGGATGGGGGCGGATATCATTATTCTATTGCGAATCATTTCGTTTCCTCCGATTACGGTACGGATCAGCAACCTAACCTGTGCCCAATCAGTTTAACGCCCCGCCCCCACCCTTGCAATCGGATGATGGCTGGCCTAATCTCCGGGCCATTGAAATGTCGCCCCCGGCCATCCACCCCCAGGAGACCCATGCGCCGCCTTTCTCTTTTCATCCTGTTGCTGGCCACAGGAATGGCCCCACACGCCGCCGCCCAGGACAGCCACTACTGGGACAACCAGTACGGCACCAAGGGAGAGCTGCTCGGCGGCGTGGTGGTTGGCAGCCGCAGCGACTTGAGCGCCACCTTCTACAACCCGGGGTGGATCGCCCTGCACGTCGACCCTTCTCTCCTGTTGACCACCATGGCCGCGGAAGCCTACTCCATCAAGCTGAAGGACGGGTTGGACCGGAGCGACGATCCGTCCAGTTCCACCGTCACCACCTCTCCGGGATTTTTGGCGGGCCGGTTCACCACCGGCAAGCACAGCGACTGGCAGTGGGCCTATTCCTATCTCCAGAAGGTCAAGTTCGAGTTCGATGCCACCGGCATCAGGGTCGATGAAAGCACGGCTCCGCCGCCGCAGGGCAACTTCTGGTTTTCCGGGGAGGCGTTCCGCAAGGCCACGGCCAACGAATACTGGTACGGGGCCACCTTCTCCCGGAAGATCCGCCCCAATGTCGGTCTCGGTTTTACCCCCTATGTCGTGCAGCGGTCCATGAGTTCACGCATCCAGGTTGCCGCGCAGGGTCTGGACGGTGCCGAAAATTTCGCCCAGGCCTACGGTGTGGACGAGTACGACTTCTGGCATGTGCGCCTGTTGGCCAAGATCGGCCTGGCCATGGAAAAAGGGAACATGTCCTACGGGGTGACCTTGACCACACCCAGCCTGGGACTGTTCGGCAGCGGAAACGTTTATACGACCAGCAGTGTTTCGGGACTGGACCAGGACCAGGACGGCAATATCGACGATCCCTATCTTTCGGCCAATCTGCAGGAGGGTCTTTCCGCCACCTGGAAGTCCCCCATGTCCCTGGCCTTCGGCGCGTCCTGGAAAGCCCACGCCACCGGCTGGCATCTGACGGTGGAATGGTACAATGCCGTAAAGACACGCCCGGCCATGGAAGCGGACGACTTCCTGTCCCAGTCCGGATCACCCGGACAGAAGGTGGCGAATACCTACAATCTGAATTTCGGGGCCAAAAGCCTGATCAATTTCGGTGTGGCCTTCGACCATGCCTTCTCCGAAAAATTTTCCCTGTACGGCGCCTTCCGGTCGGATTTTTCGTCCCTCCCCGACGTGGACGCGGACGATCTGCAGATCGCCAACTGGGATCTGTGGCACCTCAGCTCCGGGGCCTCGTTCACCTTTCTCAACATCGAGTTCACCGCGGGATTGCAATACAGTTTCGGATCCGGCGACAACGAGCGCTTCCTCAATTTCAACCAGGATGAAAACGGCGATGTCCTGGGGGATTTCGGGATACATGAAATCACCTACCGGCGCCTGAAGGCGCTGATAGGATTCAATATGCCTTTCGGTGAAACGTCGGGTTAGACCGCGGAAATTTTAGTTGGCCCGCGCCCGGGCCCTGGCGTAGGTTGTAGTCATTCAGTTCCCATCCGGTCCCCCGGGGCCGATCGTTTGCCTTTATTGCGGAGGTGTTCCCTTGTACAGCGCGCGAAACCTTTTCTCCGGACTGCTGGTTCTGGTTCTGCTGGCTTCGCTTGCCGGCTGCTCGAACCTGTCGGTCAATTACGATTACGACCAGAACGTCGAGTGGTCCAAGTTCAAGACGTACGGCTGGATCGATGTTCCCCTGCAACCCTCCGACCCCACCGGCCCCCTGCAGGATACGGAATTGCTGCGTAAGCGCATCCACAACTCGGTCGCCTACGAGATGGAACAGCGCGGCATCGCCCCGGGCGACAACCCCGACCTGCTGTTGGTCTACCACCTGGGAGCCAAGGAAAAGATCCAGGTCACCGATTGGGGTTACCGCTACTCCGACTATTACTGGGGATACGGGGGGCGGCAGATCGACGTCTACCAGTTCACCGAAGGCTCGCTGGTCCTCGATCTGATCGACGCGGAATCGAAAAGCCTGGTCTGGCGCGGTACCGGCACCGGCATCGTGGACCAGTCCAAGAGAACGCCCGAGGAAATGCAGGACCGGGCGGACAACGTCATCAACAAGATCATGGAAAGTTTCCCGCCGCACTAGCGGGCGGGTTCCCGTCAGGGGACGGGATCATTCGGCGTAGTCCCGGAAGATCCCGTCCAGGCCCACCAGGTTCTGCCTGATGTCCCAGATGACCTGGCCCCACTTGTCCTCCGGCAAACCGATGAACTCCCCCATTTCCCGGAATTTTTCCCAGGGCACATCCTCGCTCAGATTGATGTCCTGCTTGCGGCCAAGACCCCAATGGGCGCAGATTTTTTCGGCCAGGCCCAAAACGGCCGCGCCGAGGTTCCAATCGCCCGCCTGCGTATAATCGTGATGATGCCTGACACAGGCCGTGATCGATTCCGGCAGATTCCACTGGTTCAGGATGTACTCCCCCAGCTCGGCGTGGTTCAGGCCCACGGCCGCGGTTTCGTCCCGGCGATCGACATGCTTTCCGTCCATCGGCGGCAGGAATTCATCGATGATCAACTGGCCGACATCGTGCAACAGCCCGGCCACATAGGCTTCCTCGCTGCGCAGGGTACACTCCGGGGAGGCATCCACCAGCACCCGGCTGGTCTGGGCGACGCCCAGGGAATGTCTCCAGAATCCCCTGTCCGGGTCGTAGTCGTAATTCAGCAGGGAACGTCGCGTCAGCCCCTCGGTGCTGACCGCGAACACGATTTTCTTCAGATTTACCAGGCCGATCAGGACCACCGCTTCGGGAATGGAATTGATGGAGCGCGAACGACCGTACAGCCCGCTGTTGGCCAGCTTCAACACCCGGGCCACCAGGGCCTGGTCCTTGCTGATGACCGCTTCGAAATCCCTGGCGGTGAAATATTCACGCTGGGACAGTTCCAGGAACTCGAGGACCACCGAATTCAGGCTCGGCAGGGTCTCCATTTTTTCCAGAACCTCGAACCTCAGGTTTCGCCACGGTCTTTCCGCAACAACCGGTGTCGAAGGAGCGTTCATTTGAATTCTCCGTTCGAGTCCACATCAAGGACGATTCCCACGTCGTCTCCGTCACAGGGATTGATGGTGCCGGGCCTGGCCCACAGCCGGCCCGGAAAGGTGTCCGATTTCCGGTTGGGCCCGGTGGACAACACGGCGATGGCCGTGTCCGTCATCATCACCAGGTAGGGCCGGCCCCAGGGATCGAGGGGAATGTCCTTGAGCCAGGAGCCGCCGGTAGCGGGGTGGCCGAGGGGAGATCCCGCATCGGAAAGACCCGCCGCCATGGTGGTGTTCGTCTTGTATCCGCCGGCCCGCCCTTCCAGGAGAACCGTCAGATCGATGACCCCGTCGGAATTCCGCGGCCACCGCCCGGTATCGGCATGGTAATCCAGGACCGACCTGGCCAATTCCGTTGCTTCGGCCTTCGCCCTGACCGGGCGTTCCTCGGGAATCAGGCCGCTGAGGAGATTCCACGCCAGCAGCCCCGTTCCCGCCAAAAGGACAATTCCAAGAAGGCCCTGGAATCCCATAAATGATTTTTTGAACACAGGTTTCCCCGTTTTTTGTCTGTTCCCCAACAGGATTAAAGGTCAATTCCGGCTTAAAATCCGGATCCAAGGGGTATTTCACCCACCCCGGAGGTATGCAACCTCCGTTCCAGTCCCTGCGGCCGCGGGCCCGGAAAGGGGCAAAAACCATGAATTTGGCAATATTATGGGGCTGAAGACGTTTTCACGGGGGGCCGGATTTTCTGGTTCAAACCTCTTTTTTGGGCAGGGTGCCGTCCAGGGCGTCCCGCAGAATGCCTTTGATCTCTTCGCTGAAGTCCTTGCCGAGCATCCATTCCAGGTAGCTGCGCCCGCGCTGATCGGCGACCACCGCGTTCAGGGATTTGCCCTGGAACTTGCCGAAGGTGAATTCGGCTTCGCCCTGGTCGTTCCACAGGAACTTGCGCTTGCGGTCCACGTAACGGCCCTCGTCGGGATTGCAGAAGCGGTGCAGGGCGCCGACCTCGTCCGGCACCTCGTCGTACCGGGCGATCTGGGCGTCGAGGATTTCCAGGGTGGCTTCGGTATCGGCCAGGGCGTTGTGGGCGCCGGTCAGATCCTTGCCGCAATAAAGCCTGTAGGCCGCGGTCAGGTCGCGCCGCTCCATGGCGTGGAAGATCTTCATGGCGTCCAGGTGCCGGACGCCGGGAAAATCCATTTCGCTGCCCGCGCGCTTCAGTTCCGCCTGGAGCAGGGGCATATCGAAATTGACCGAATTGAACCCGGCCAGATCCGCTTCGGCGAGATAGTCCTCCACCTCGCGACGGATCTGACTGAAGGTCGGTTTGTCCCGGACGTCGGCGTCCTTGATCCCGTGCACGGCCGAAGCCTCCGGCGGAATGGGCTGCTCGGGATTGACCAGGGTCTCGAAGGTGGTGCGGCTGCCGTCGGGATCGACCCGGATCATGGCGATCTGGACGACCCGGTCCTTCTCCACGTTGATGCCGGTGGTCTCCAGGTCGAACACCACCAGCGGGCGGGTGAGCTTCAGATTCTGCATGACGGCCTCTCCCGGGGACTATGACAAGGAGCCTGCCTCCCGGTGGAAACAGGCTCCTGGGAAAACCGACTGATCGACGGAGGATCAGACGTTTTCTAACACGGGAACAACGTGCACCCACTCGGGATGGTGCTTGCTGTTCCCCGCGTGAATCCCGGTCAGTGTAACACGAAGCTTCTCCGTAAGCTCCCCTTCTTTTCCATTTGCGATCTGATGGTCGGCGCCCTTGAAGTGGATCACACCGACGGGAGTGACCACGGCCGCGGTGCCGCAGGCAAAGACTTCCTTCAGCTTGCCGGTGTGGGCGTCTTCGCATACCTCGGCGATGTTGGGCGGATCTTCGACCCAGTTGTATCCCATGTCCTTCAAAAGGATGCCCACCGAATCGCGCGTCACCCCGTTGAGGATGGTGTCGCCGGCGGCCGCCGTGATCACCTTGTCTTCGTAAACGAAGGCGATGTTCATGGCGCCCATTTCCTCGACGTACTTCCTCTCCTTGGCGTCCAGCCAGATGATGTTGTCGTAGCCGGCGTCCTGGGCCTGCTGGATGGGCAGAAGCGACGCCGAGTAGTTGCCGCCGGTCTTGGCGAAACCGGTGCCGCCTTCGACCGAGCGCACGAACTGCTCCTCGACGCGCAGCCGCAGGGGATTGATGCCCCCCGCAAAGTAGGACCCCACCGGCCCGATGATGATGTAGAAGATGTAGTCGGTCGAAGCCTTCACGCCCAGACCCGTCTGGGTCGCGATCATGGTCGGCCGGATGTACAGGGCGTTGGGACTTTCGGGCACCCATTCACGATCCAGATCGATGAGCTGGTCCAGCGCCCGGATGAACAGGTCCGGATCCACCTGGGGCATGCACATGCGCTCGCAGGAAATGTTGAATCTGGTCACGTTCTTGTCGGGGCGGAACATATGCACCGAACCGTCGTCACCGTTCTGGTAGGCCTTCATGCCCTCGAAGATTTCCTGGCCGTAGTGCAGCACCTTGGCCGCCGGATCGAGGCTGAAGTTGCCGTAGGGAATGATGCGCGGGTCGCGCCACTGCCCGTCGGAATAATCCATGACGAACATGTGCGGCGTGAAGATCTGGCCGAATCCGTAATCCCCGTCGGGGGGCGACTGGGGATTGGGGTTCCTGGTGATTGGAATGTTCATCCCGTCCTCCTCCTGGCATTTCGGGCGGAAAGTGAAGGCCGCGGCCCCCGCCACGCCTCAAACCCGAAAAAGGTGTGAAATCACCCTGTATAGAGGGTTTTCATGCTTCAAATTTCGTCATTTGCGGTGATGAAAGCAAGAATTGGCGCTGGGTATAAAAATACCCGGATGGCCTCTTCGCCCAAGAGACCATCCGGGCGGGGGGTGCGACGGAATCGGGTTCGCCCTTCCGACTCCGCCGCTTTTCAATCCGGCCCCTCGCTCTAAAAGCCGGATTTGGAGGTGTCGCTTGCCCTGAATAATGCAAAGTTGGTGCCGGATTTATGGGACACACAGTAACCAACCATGACAAAACAACTTAAGGAATTCGGGCTGTTTTGGGGTCCATTATATTTCTTCTGAATGCCGCCAAAGTGTCCCATAAATGTGTCCCGTTTTTGGGCAACCGTGGGACACCGGGACAGCCCAAACCCGCCCGCCGAGGGACCTTACCGGGGGGCAGGGGAACTTTTTCCATCGCTCCGGGTATGGAAGCAGGACCGCAGGTTTTTCAGAAACCCGGTCCCGACATTTTTTCGTCAACCTCATTTTTTCCGGAACGGACGGCGGCAGAATTACCATATGACCCCTTGTTAGCCCTACCGGTTCGAATCTCTTGGCAAAATTTTGATGATCTCCACAGTCCTCCCGGCCTACCCCTGGGGCCCGCGGCTGTTCACGATCAATGCGAATCAGTGATTCAAGTCACCTTCCTAGGGGGTTGCCATGTCGAAACCAAGGCTCTGCTTTATCCTTCCCGGTGTCCTTTTCATTCTGATGTTTCACGGTTTCCCGGACGGCGGCGGCCGGCTGCTGGCCCAGGAGGACTCCAATCTCGAAGTGGGCGGATCCCTTCCCTTGACCGAGGGGGAATCCGGTTGGTTCCCGGAACTGAATGTCCTGGACGCGCGGTTGGCTCTGTCCGCCCAGTACAACCACTTCACCGGCGAAGACATGCGTGATACCTATGGCGGGCTGCCGATGATCGCCGCGGCCTTTTCTTTTCGGGCCTCCCGGTATTCGCGGGTCTTCGTTTCGGTCGGCTACGGCAAACAAACCGGAGACCCCTATTACAACACTCCCGGTATCAACGCCGAGGACCACATCAAGGTGCGTTACCTCCCCGTCCAGTGGGGCATGAAGGCCGATCTTGCCCGGAGCACCCGGATTCATGTCTACATCGGCGCCGCGGTGGAACTCGCCTGGATGGAAGAAACCATTCCCCTGCTCGGCAACGAGGGAACCGTGGCGGAAACGTCCTCGACCGGTATCAACGGCGGCTACAACCTGACCTTCGGACCCGAATTCGTATTGGGACAGGGTGGCCGGGCCGTGGGCCTGGAAATCGGCTGGGGCGGGTCCAAGGGCAGCGTCACGACTCGAGGCCATTCTCACCAAATCGACATGACCGGATTCCGGGGGCGGTTGTATCTCGCCCTCGCGCTTTGAGGAGGATGCACCATGCGAAACTCGATTTATTCCCTGCTGACAGTCCTGGCCGTCCTGGCCGCCCTGGTGCTGATCCCCCCCCCGATGGTTTACGCCGACGGCGGGTTCTTATTCCCCCAGGATGCGTTCATGTACGAACCGGTGCAGCGGGCGCTCATCGACTACGACAGTGAGAACCACACGGAGCACCTCAGCATCCAACCCGGGTTCAGGGGTGACGCCAGGGCTTTTGCCTGGATTGTCCCGGTGCCCAATCTGCCTGAATTGACCTTGGCCGACAAACAGCTCTTTTGGGATCTCGACGCCCTGACCCGGCCGGTCCACCGCTCCCGGGACGGTGACTGGGACTGTTGGGGAAACCGGGGAATCTACAGCCCCGATTACGCGGATGGTGGATTCGAAATCCACTCCTCCCAGCTGGTGGGTTACTACCAGACCCTGGTGCTGTCGGCCACCGAGGCGCCGGAACTGCTGGAATTCCTGACGACGCTGGGATTCCTGCACGAGGACAACCTGGAATCCGCCACCACGATCATCAACGACTATGTGGAGCGGTCGTGGTACTTCGTCGCCATGCAGGTGGACAGCACGGCCCTGGCGGAAATCAACCCGGGCGGCTACTACGGCTACTATTCCGGAAATTTGGATCCCATCAGGCTGGCCTTTGCTTCGGACGAAATCATCTATCCCATGAAAATCTCGGCCATGAGCGCCGCCGATGTATCGACGGTCCACCTTTACGTGAAGACGGACCACCGCATGACCTTTTCCGGCGCGAGCACCCACTACGCCAACCGCTTTTCTGCCGGAGAGCTCAATGAGCTTTCCCGGTTCACGAGCTTGCGTTCGATTTTTCAACCGGGGGATTTCCTGACCAAACTGCAGCGCGGTTATCTTCCCGAGCAGATGGTTGAAGACATCATCCTGGCGCAGGCCGCCACCGATGACGAATTCCACCTGATCATTTACGGCGGCTTTCCCTGGACCGGAATCCTGTTGATTTCAATGCCGGTCGCCGTGGCTCTCAAGAGGCGGTTTTGGATCAGAAGGGAGTAGGCCGGTTTCCGGCGGGAGGGTATGGCCGAACCCGCCAAGTCTTCATATGCTGAATTTTGGGGGTCGTCGGTAGGTGTTATCTGGCGAAGGGATTGATAATGGACCGACGCCCCCCGTCCCCGAAATTATTCAGCGCCGTCCCGGCTCCGCCGGTGATGCTGCTGCCCCTGCTGCTGATAGTCTTCCTGCTGGCCGGTTGCAGCGACGACGACGCCGTCGTCGAGGTGATTCCTCCGGCCGGCCCCGCCCCCGTTCTCGCTGCCGAGCCCGAATTCTCCCCGGGGCTTTCGAACACCGTTTCCTGGTCCCTGCCCGAGGGTGAGAAAGCCGGTGACCTGGAGTTTCTCGTCCAGCGGTCCGGCGATCCCCTGTTCGACGCGGAGGTGGTGGAAAGCGGTTGGATTGCCGAGTCGTCCTTCGAGTTCACCGGCCTGGAACACGCCTCGACCCATCATTTCCGGGTCCGCGGCCGCAATCCGCAGGGAGCCAAAACCGAATGGTCGTCCAGCCAGGCATCCACCCAGGACGCGGTTCCTCCGGTCGCCGCACTGACGGAGATGAAAGCGGAACAGACCAGCCTTTTGTTCACCTTCGAGCTGTCCGCGACCGACCAGGATAGCGGGGTCGAGGAAATCGAGCTCTGGTTCGGACTGGAAGGCGCCGAAGCCGAGCTTTACGGGGTATTCCCTCCCGGCCAGGTTTCCTTTCAGGCGACCGGGGGGGGAATCCACGAGTTCATTCCCCTGGCCGTTGACGTGGCCGGCAACCGGCAGGACTTGGCCGCCGCCACCGTCCAGGAGACGATTGTGCCCGAGCCCATCATCATCACCGACAGGCGCGGGGAAGACTTCGACATCACCGCGGCGGTGCTGGAATACCGCATGGGCGAAACCTTCTGGGAGTTCGGGCTGGGCCGCTACACGATCCGGCCCATCATCGACCCCCTGATGGTCGGTCCAGGCCATCACGCATACCCGGACGAAAACGCCATCACCCCGATCCTGGGCGTCAAGTACGATGACGATATTCGCGCCTACAAGATCGGCGACATGATGAACAGGGAGGTGGTCGACGACGTCGTCAACGGCATTCCCATTGCCGTCTGCTACTGACCTCTCTGCGATTCGGTTGTGGTCTACAACCGCGTACTCGACGGAGAAACCCTGACGATCGCCGCCAGCGGCTGGACCTGGCATCAGATCTTCGTGCTGCAGGATTATGAAACGGGAAGCCTGTGGTTCCCCGGCCTGTCCTTTCCCGGAGGCACGGATTTCCTGCTCTGCGTCGCGGGTCCCCACCAGGGTCGAAAACTGTGGGCCAGGGACTCGGCCCGCGTCACCTGGAAAGGCTGGCATTCGTTCTACCCTAATTCCCTCATCATGCACACGAAGTAGCCCGCCGCCGCCGGGCCCTCGCGCCCGGCGGCTCTTTTTACCCTAACCCGTTTTATACGTTGCGGTTGGGGTTTTTCTGTGATATCCTGATCAACGAGGGAGCCAAGTTTCGCCCGAAACCGATGGTCACGTATATCCACGGAACTGCTGATGATTGGGACCGGGGGCCTCATGCAGGAACGGATGGTATCCCACTACAAGATTCTCGAATGCCTGGGTGGCGGGGCCATGGGCCAGGTATTCAAGGCCGAAGACACCCTCCTGCACCGACCCGTCGCGCTGAAATTCCTGCCCGCCGAGCTGACCGAAGACGAGGAGGCCTCCCGGCGCTTCATGCGCGAGGCCCGGGCCACATCCTCACTGGACCATCCCAACATCTGCGCCATCCACGAAATTGCCCAGGCCGACGACGGCTCCTGGTACATCGCCATGGCCTGGTACGAGGGCCGGAACCTGAAAAAGGTGTTGAGCCGGGGCGCCCTCCCTCCCGAGCAGGCCCTGAGTTACGCCCGGCAGACGGCTCTCGGTCTGGGCGATGCCCATGACCATGGCGTGATCCACCGCGACATCAAACCGGCCAACCTCATCGTCACCGACCGGGACGACGTGAAGATCCTCGATTTCGGGCTGGCCCGGCTTCTGGGCAAGGCCCGCCTGACCAGGACCGGCACGGTGATGGGTACGGCGGCCTACATGTCCCCCGAACAGGCGCGCGGCGAGGACGTGGGCACCAGTTCGGACATCTGGTCCCTGGGGGTCGTGCTCTACGAAATGCTTTCGGGGCAGGTGCCGTTCGACGGCGACAGCGATGTGGCCATGATCTATTCGGTGCTGCACTCGGACCCGGCTCCCCTACCCCAGCCGGTGTGCCGGAACAGCAAGATCTGCACGGACATCATCCATAACTGCCTGGCCCGCGATCCGGGGGACCGCTACCCTTCGGCCCATGTCCTGGCCGACGACATCGAGTCGGCCATGGAGGGTTCCAAGACGTCGTTCGGCAGCAAGCCTTCGGGCTCCTCCATTTTCGCCCCTCCCGGCCGGCCCCGCTGGCACCGGTTACTGCCCGCCCTTGTCGCCCTGGTGCTGTTGTTGGCCCTGGCCTTCCCGCAATCGCGCAGCTTCCTGCGCTCGATCGTTCCTTTCGCCTCCGGGCCGCGACCGGTCGGCGTGGCCGTGATTCCCTTCCACCTTACCGGGGATGTGGACGACGCCACGGCCTTCGGCCTGGGATTGAGCAACACGATCAACGACCGGCTGGCCGGACTGGAACAGCATTCCGGCCGGTTCTGGGTCGTGCCCGCGGGGGAAGTCAAGCGACGACAGGTCGTGGATGACGACAGGGCGCAGACGGTTCTGGGAGTCCAGCAGATCATCACCGGCACGGGGAATCTGAGCGGCAAAACCATCAACCTGACCTTGACCGTTCACGACACCCGGGACAATTCCTACCAATCCAAGGTATTCCGGGATTTCTCCGGCAACCTGAAAATCTGGCAAAGCGACCTGCTGTCCTGGCTGGCGGGAATCATCGATCCTGAACTGGAAGCGGTTCCGGACAGGTTTACCGGCGCCCAGAACACAACCATTCCTTCTGCGTTTCTTGCTTATCAGCGCGGATTCGGCCATCTGGCGGAAGCTTCCGCCGGCCCCGACGACGAGCACACCGTAGCCGCCCTGCCGTATCTGGAGCGGGCCGTGGCCAACGACTCTTCCTTTTCCTGCGCCTGGACCCAGCTGGGCCGGGCGGTTTTCTTCAGGTATGGACCCGCCGATTCGGTCAGGGTTTCCGAGGCCGAGGCCTACCTGGCCACCGCCGTCCGGCTGGACAGCACCGCCGTGTGGCCCCACCACTACCTGGGCACTCTCCGGGCCCGGCTCGGCGATACCGACGCCGCCCTGGGTGAATACCGCCGGGCCCTGGCCCTGGATCCCCGGCACGCGCCGACCCTGAACAGCCTGGCCAATATGTATTACTGGAACGGGGAAGAAAAACGCGCCGAAGCCGCCTTTGATCGGGCCATTGACGCCCGCCCATATTATCCGCGGGCCCACAGGAATGCCGGAGCGTTTCACTACCAACGGGAGGACATGGAAAAAGCACGGGAGAATTTCCAAGCCATGGTCGAATTGGTCCCGGACGACGAACTAGGCTATCGAATGCTGGGGATCATCTACTACGGAGAGGATGATTACGAGAACGCGGAAACCATGTTCAAGCGTTCCCTGGCCCTCAAGGAAACCAATGGAACCTACGCGAACCTGGGCACACTTTATTATTATGACCAGCGGTACACCGACAGCATCGTCATGTCCCAAAAAGCCCTGGAACTGGGGCCCGACGACTTTGATACCTGGCGCACCCTGGCCGCCGCCTACTATTTCGCCCCCGGTTTCGAGGATTCGGTGCGTCCGGCCTATGAAAAAGCCATGGAACTGCTCCGGGTCGAAATGGCCCTGTATCCTGAGAACCCCGGTTTTAAAGCGGATCAAGCGTCTTTCTACCATAAGCTGGGAGAACCCGAGACCGCCCTGGCGATCCTGTCCGATCTGGAAACCAATCATTCCGACCTGGATCCCTGGATCATGTTCAGCATGGCTTCCACCTATGAAGAGCTCGGCGACCGCGACCGGGCCCTGGACTGGCTGGAGAATGCCCTGGAAAGGGAACTTTCATTCAAGAGGGTGGAACGCTATCCGGTTCTGAAAAACCTGCAGTCGCATCCGCGGTATATCGCTTTGCGAAAAAAGTATGAGCAGTAGGCGGCTCGCTGCGGCGGGTCATTAATTGAAGAGAGGGAGGAATGATATGAGTCCGAAAAAGATCAGACCCTACTACAAAGAGAACAACCAATCCTCAGATCCGAAAAAAGTTTACAAGGTCGATGTTTCCCCCCAGCAAGTGGAAGCTGGTGAAACCGTCGAAATCCTGATCAACTGCGAAAAGGGATTCTCTGTCTACATTCCCTATGAGGGGGTGTTCAACGCCCAGGTCTTCGAGGCGGAGAAAAACCCGCTCTGGGCTGTGGACGAGGACGAGAAAAAGACGAAGGCCGAACTGCAGGCCGCTTCCGGAAGTGGCGATAGCGATGCCGAAGGCGCCACCCTCGAAGCGTCCAAGGAGACGTTGTGGGGGGTCCGCATGACCCGAATCGCCAAAGAGAACGAGTCCCCCGTGGATGAAATGCCGTATTGCATCCACAGCAAGGATCTCAACAACTTCGCCGTGGCGAATTCCCCTCCGGTGATGGGTTTGAAACCCTGATCAAGGCCTGGACAGACCAACGCCCCCGCGCCTGACGGCTTCGGGGGCGTTGTTTCCTGCGGCGGCTTGGAGCGTTATTCCACCAGGGTGATCGAACGCGTCCGGACGACTGTCTCGCCACCCATCCGCACCATCATCCGCACCTGATAGACACCCGAGGCTACCTGGCGGCCGGCACGGTCGGTGCCGTCCCACATGGCGTTGAAGGGGCCGGTCTCGAAATGACCGGAAACCAACCCGCGCACCAGGTGCCCGCGCGCGTCGTAGATGTTCAGCTCCACGGCGCCGGGCCGGTCCAGTTCGAACCTGATTTCGGTGGACGGATTGAAAGGATTCGGAATGTTGGGCATGAGCCGGGCGTCGCCGGCCGTCGGCGTCTGCGGTACCGGCGACAGCGGGTTGAACACCGTGAAGTCGGCCACCCTGGGAGCATGATCGCTGGCGTCGGTGGTATCGTATTGCTGGAGTCCGTGGGCGGCCAGATTCGCCGGGGTCATGGTCCGGGTTTCCAGAACGTAGTGGTTGTGCAGATCGAGCACGCTGTCGGTGTACATGACATAGTCCAGCACTCCGGGGTAGTAGGTGCTGAAATCGTTGCGCCAGGTGTAGCCGGCCCGGAAGTCGGGCTGCCGGGACAGAGGATTGATAAAGTTGGAGCCGTCCCAGTCCGGCGCCGCGTCGGCCCCGTAGGTTCCCTCGTCCTGGATGTCACCGGTGATGATGGTGTCCAACTGCTGCCGCCAGCCGACGAGATTCAGATCGCCGCACAGGACAAAAGGCGTGCCTTCGGGCACCGTGACCACGCCGCCTGCGGTTTTGGCGTCGCGCAGGAAGCCGATCACCGAGTCGGCTTCGTTCTGCCGGTCCTGGTCGGCGGTGCAGCAGCGCCAGTGGTTGGCGATCAGCAGCAGGTCCTTGTCCGAGACCGCGCCCAGGTCGAGCAGGGCCGCGGTCACCCGGTAGCCCGGATTCACTTCCCAGCTCTGTAGGATGGGATAGCGGCTGACGATGACGTTGCCCGCGTCACGCATGACCGCGTACCAGTCTTCGCCGGCCCCGCTGGGAAGATGCTGCTCGATCATGTCGCGCACTTCGGTCGCGTTGTGGTACCACACTTCGTTCACCACGACCACGTCGGGGTCCATGGCGTCGAGCATCCGGTTCTGGGCCGACTCCGCCGAGCCGCCATCGAACAGGCCGTCGCTTTGCACGTTCCAGGTGGCGATGCGGATGTGGGCGGGATCATCGCGCGTCAGCGCCAGACCGGGTGTGGCGATGGAACCGGCCGTGAAGGTGTAGGCGATGCTGCCCGAGTTCGGCGCCACGTCGCCCGAGTCGGTATCATAAAAAATGAACCTGATGTCGCCGCCGTTGAAAAGGGCCTGCCCTCCGGCCGGAATCGCGTCCCGGCGAAAAGCCACCTCGAATTCCGTGTTGCTGACGGTGGGTCCAATCATCAACCCGACATCGGCGTGCTCCACCGTGTAGGTGCTCCCGGGCTTGAAGGTGCCCTCGCGCCAGCCGAATTCCCACATCAGCTCGGCGCCGATCCCATTGAAGGACGTCCCCGTACCGGCGTTCATGTCGGTGTCGATATAGAGCCGCATGTTCTGCTGCTCGTCCGGCTGGACATTGCCTTCGGTTTCGAACCGGATGTAGAGATAGTCCTGGTCGTTGGCCACCCAGATCCGGCCGAAATCCACGGTTCCCGAATCGTCGTTCGAGTCGTCGTGGACAGCGGTCAGGCCCGCCCAGTCGTCAAAATTGCCATCCAGGTGGATGGGTTCCAGATTGGCCAGGGCAAACCCGGGCACCAGCAGGCAGAACAAGGCACAGGCGATAATTCGGGAGGAGATGGACACGGGCGAGCCTTTCCGGATGAGTAAACGGGCGATAACCGGTGAACTATTATATCATTTTACGTTCGAGAATTCAAAACCCGGCCGCTTGGACCCGTGCCCGCCTCCCCGTTCATGCCACAGCCGGTGGCAGGACCCGCAGAGGGTCACCAGGTTTTCCGCTTGGTTGGTTCCCCCATGCTGCCGCGGGTTGATGTGGTGCACTTCAAGGAACCTTGTGCGTCCGCAACCCGGGGCCCGGCAACGGTGTTTGTCCCTGGCCAGCACCTCCCGGCGCACTCTTGGGGGAATTGTCGTCGTGTTGCGGCCTTTGTGTTTGCACACCGCTGCGTCGCAGCGGATTCGTTCTGATTCGGCCCTGTTCAACTCGCGCTCCCCAGCGTCGGTTTGAACCGTCATCCGACCGGTTTCTTCATTTTCGTGAACGTGGATCTGCACCGGCGGACGACCGGAAAAGTGTCCCCGGGGACACTTTTGGCCCTGTAACTCCTTTGTTTCCAACAGAGCCGCCA
>JBDLKA010000084.1:0-15896 GCA_039714075.1 Candidatus Krumholzibacteriota bacterium
GGCCGCGTTGTTGGCGATCTCACCCCCATTAGCGCAAGGAGTCGGCCAGGGAAAAATTGGCTGGGAAACCAACTAGATTGTTTTTTTACAAGGTGTTGTCGGAGGGGTAGTCGGAGGCTGTAAAACAAATGTGTCCAATTGGACACCTGTGTTTCGTGGGGTTTTGGCCACAAGAAAGGGCCCCCCGGGGGGCCCAAGGTGGGGAAGCTTTCCGGTCGGGCTTAAAAACTCAGCGTCAGCGCGGCATTGATCCCGATCAACAAACCAGGGGACGAGATGTCTTCCACCAGAGTGGGCCGCGCCATCAGGATTCCGCCCAGGTCCAGACCCACCTTTGAAGAAAGAGGAATCACCAATCCCCCCTGCAGGGTCACACCAAGGCCCGAACTCCCGTCACCGGTCCAGGCGTTGCGTTCGGCGTTGAACATTTCGGAGAATTGAACCAGCGCCAGGCCCATTTCCAGGTAACTGTAATTCGGGTTTTGAAGAGAGGGGGTTGTCCGGTAGCCCACCAGAAGGTGAAACTCGTTGGCATTGGCAGAAATTTCCGTGTCATGGGGATGCACCGTATCGACCACCCTTTGTCGCCGGTACATGCAGTTGAGATGGATATGGGATCCGAGACCCACCCTGGCTCCGGCGAAAAAGGCCCCGGTCGGGCTGAAACTGCTGTCGCCACTGATCAGACCCCCGGTGCCGCCGGCCGCCAACAATACCTTGAATTCGAAGGGAACGGCTCGCCGGTCACCGATCAGGGCAAAGTCCACATCGGTGGCCGGGCTGGCGTCCGCGACCGCGTTGGTGATATCGGCGCCGGAGCTGTCCCGGATGGCCGCCACCTGGGAGGGACTGAGCGTGGTTTCGGTCCCATCGGCCGCGGTCAGATTGATTGAATAACCGGACAGCCCCCAAGCCAGGGAAACATCCTCGTAAAGGGTGCTGTCGGCGGTCGTCACGCTCACGTGATGCCAGACCTGCGGGGTGGGCTGGTCCGCCAAGGCAGGAACGGCAAGAGCGACGAATAGGGCAATCAAGCTGCCAATGACGGCAAGTCGTAACTTCTTGGCGATTTCAGGAGCTGACAAGACAACCTCATATTTCACTTGTGGTTAAATCAGTCCAATTCCTGCCAGTCAGCCGGCAGGACGTCCGGCGAGATCATCATCACCGGCGCGCCGGGCACTTCGCTGATGGTTTTCAGATATTCAACGTCGTAGGCCGAAAGTCCGGGCGCCCCGACAAACGGGTCGGCGCCCAGGGCGGCCTCGTTCACTTCGTCATCCAGGCCGTACAGTCCGGCAAGCAGGGCATTGAACCGGTCGCCGATCCCGAAGAACCCCGGCATTTTGGGAGTCAGGCTGGGCCACTGGATCCAGGGGCGCGGGGGATATTCCAGGATCTCCACTTCTTCCCCGTCGCGGATGTTCCCCAGCCGACGGGCGCGCTGAATGGCGTCGTCCAGGGAACCGAAGCCGTCACACAGGCCGCGTTCCACCGCGTCGCCGCCCATCCACACCCGGCCCTGGGCGATCTTCTCCACGTCGTCGGTGTTCAGATCCCTGCCCAAAGCCACGCCGGCGACAAACTTTTGGTAGCTGTCCAGGATCATGGTCTTGATTCGCGCCAGTTCCGTGTCGTTCAGCGGGCGCCGCGGAATGCCGCCCAGGAAAGGCAGATTCACTGTGGAGAACAGGTCGGCGTGTTCACCGCGCTGTACAACATCGGAAGTGATGCCGACTTTTTCGGTCAGGCCGTCGTCCCAGACCCAGCCGCCGATCACCCCGATGGAACCGGTGATGGTCAGCGGGGTGGTCAGGATCTCGCTGCCGTCCATGCTGATCGCGTAGCCGCCGCTGGCGGCCACGTCACCCTGGCTGACGATCACGGGAATGCCCGCTTCCTTCAGGGTGCGCACGGCTCCGGCCACCAGGTCGCTGGGCAGGGGATCGCCGCCGGGGGAGTCCGCCCGCAATACCACCGCCGCCACGCTCGGATCGGCCGCTAGCTTTCGCAGGTATTCACTGGTCTTGCGGCCCTTGATGCCCTTGTCCATGGCGCATTCACCCACGGCGTAGACCACCGGGATCTTCTTCGGCTGGCCCCACTGGTCGTCCCAGAATTTCCGGTAGGATTCGGCCGGGGGAATGGGCCACAGGCCCGCATCCTGCTCGCGCAGGGCCACCGGGAGTTGGTCCCAGCGGGAAATCGCGTCGATCAGGCCGAGCTCGAGGGCTTCCTCGGGCGACAGGATGGCGTTTTCGTCGATGGCCTGGTCGAAGACCGCTGGTGAAATATCGCGCGAACCGGCGACCCCTTCGCGCACGGTCTCGTAAAGAACGTCCACGATCCGCTGCCGCTGCTCGCGGTCGGCCTCGGACATGCTGTCGCGGCTCAACGTTTCCATGGCGCTCTTGTACTCGAAGTAGCGGAATTCCTGGAAGCCCAGGCCGATCTTTTCCAGGGTGCCCTTCAGGTAGCTGCGGCTCAGGGCGTAGCCGGGCAGGGCCAGGTTGCCCCAGGGATCGAGGGTAAGGTGGTCGGCCACCGAAGCCAGGTAGTACGTGGTCGGATCCAGTCGGTCGGCGTGGATGATGACCTTCTTGCCGGCGGCCTGGAATTCCTCCAGCTTTTGCCGCAGTTCCCAGATGAGGGAGGGGCGCCCGCGGAATCCGGTCAGGTTCAGGGCGATGCCGTCGGTTTTGCTGTCGTCGCGCAGGGCGTTCAGCAGCGGCAGCAGGTCCAGCCAGGCAATTCTCTTGTCGTCGAAATACCGGTATTTCTGATAGGTGAGAACCTTGTTTTCCAGCCTGAGGGGATAGTACCGGTCGCTGCCGACCAGCGCGTCCCAGACGGACGGGAAACCCTGGTAGGGAGGGTTGGTGCGCAGCAGGCCGCTGGTGGCGAGATGGTCGCCGTCCTCATTGTAGACGGGCATGGCCGCGGCGTGGAAGGCGCCCAGAGTGACGCCGAACATACCGGTGTAGTCCAGGTCTCCGGTTCCCGGCTGCCGGCGCGCCTTGAAGCCCACATGAAGGCCCCGGACCGGTCGCACTTCCAGGCCCGCGCCCCAGACTCCGCCCTTGAAAAACACCTGGTCGTCGTTGACGGCCCAGTCGGCGTACACCGTAAGCCAGTTGCGGTCGAAGGGCCGAATTCCGAGATCGAACACGTACTGGGCCGCACTCGATTCCAGGCTCCAGGCGGCCGAAGCTCCCAGGGTCGTCCAGCGCGTGCGGCGGCTGACAAAACCCATGGTCAGCGATTTCTGTCGCGGATGGCGCTCCGTTTCCCCGTGGGCCCAGCGGTAACCCACCCCGAACGATCCGGCCCGCGTTCCTCCAGCCACCCCGACCTGATAGTCGTAGATCTTGTAGCTGTCCCCGGTGGTGCCGAAGGTGGTGGTGTTCATGGCGAAGTTGAACCCGCGCCCGAAACCGAAACCGTAGTTGTCCAGCCCGCTGCGGATGCTGCGGTCGTTCCACCAGAAATCGGACCCCATCCGGTCGGTCATTGCCCAGGCGCCGGGGTTGAACAAACCGCCCACCGGACCACCCGTCACGCCCGGACTCTGGGGCAGAAACCAGCTTTCGGTGCGGTAGTCCAGCAGGGGCAGGGTGTCGCGTTCGGCCAGGGCTGCGGCAGTGGCGGTCAAAGAGAGGACAAGGAGAATCAGCGCCGACAGGCGCCAGGTACGGGTGGCGGACATCAATAATCCCTCCGGAGCTATTTTTTCAGGCCGTGCCGCCTCATGATCTTCAAAAGGCTGCTGTGATCGGCCAGACCCAGCTGGGCGGCCGTGTTGGTGATGTGCCAGTCGTTGCGTTCCAGCGCCGACAGGATGATCTGCCTTTCGGCGGCGGTCTTCTGGTCCTTCAAGGTGCCGCCGGGAGGACCGGCGGGTTCTCCACCGGGAGAGGCCGCGGGTCCGGCGGAGATTTCGGCAGGCATCAGGTCCGCCGTAATGACGTCGCCGTCGCCGGCGATGACCAGCCGTTCGATGACGTTACGAAGCTCACGGATATTGTTACGGGACCAATCGTAATTCTGGAGCGCCTTGAGGGCCGCGGGTTCGAGGGACCTGCCCTTGATCCCGAATTTTTCGCAGGTCAGGGCCAGGAAATGTTCGGCCAGCAGGGGCACGTCGCTCAGCCGTTCCCGCAAGGGTGGCACCTGGACCACATGGGTGTTCAAACGATAGAAGAGATCCTGCCGGAAGCGGCCGTCGGCCACTTCGGTTTCCAGGTTCCGGTTGGTGGCCGCCACCACCCGCGTATCCACCTTGATGGTCTTGTTGGAACCCAGCCGCGTCACCTGTCCGTCTTCCAGAACCCGCAGGAGCTTGGCCTGGGCCGGGGCGGGCAGTTCGCCGATCTCGTCGAGAAACAGGGTGCCGCCGCCGGCGCTTTCGAAGGCGCCCTTGCGGGTGCGGTCGGCGCCCGTGAAAGCGCCCCGCTCGTGCCCGAACAGTTCGCTTTCGACCATGGTGTCGGGCAGGGCGGCGCAGTTGACGGCCACGAAATCCCGCAGGGCGCGACCGCCGGCCTCGTGCAGGCGCCGGGCCACCAGTTCCTTGCCGCTGCCGCTTTCGCCGAGGATCAGCACCGCGCTGGGAATGTCGGCCAAACGGTCGATCTGTTCCTTCATGGCCACGGCTGTCCGGCTGGCACCGATCAACGGGGAATCGTCGCCGCTCTGGCGCCGCAACCGGCTGACCTCGCTGCGCAGGCTGGCCCAGGCCAGGGCGTTCTCCACCTCGCGCACCACACGTTCGAGGGGTTCGTCCTTGGCGAGAAAACTGTAGGCGCCCAGCTTGACCGCCCGCGTGCAGCGGTCGTAGCTGCCGGTCCCGGTGTAGACGATGACCGGCACCCGGTTGCCCTTGCGCTTCAAGGTGGCCAGCACTTCGAAGCCGTCGACGCCGGGCATTTCCAGGTCGAGAATGACGCAGTCGACTTCTTCGCTTTCCAGCAGCGCCAGACCTTCGCTGCCGCCGCCCGCGGTCAGGGTTTCGAACCCGCCCAGACGCTTCAGGTCGTAGGCGTACTGGTCCCTCAGGGCGGCCATGTCGTCGATGATCAGGATCACACTCATATCTGTTTGTCCGCGGTGTCGGGAATGGGGAACGACAACGTGAAAGTCGTACCATGGCCGGGTTCGCTGGTCACCCGGATATTTGCGCCGCAGTCGGCCGCCAGCCGCCGGACGTTGCTCAGGCCCAGCCCGGTGCCCCCTTCGCGGGTGGTGAAGAAATCGGTGAAGATGGCGTCCAGGTTTTCCGCCGGGATCCCTTCGCCGGTATCGCTGACGCTGACCAGGATGCGCATTTCCTCGAGGTTGGGATCCTCGTCCACCGCGGCGTCCACGGTGACTGTTCCCCGGCCGTCGGACAGGCTTTCCAGGGCGTTGCGGATCAGGTTGTCGAAGATGCGGCGCAGGCTGACGGGATCGGCCTGGATCGCGGGCAGATTTCCCGGCACCGTGTTGACCAGTTTCGTTTCCGGGGTGAACGAGGGGTCGGTCATGGCTTCGGCGACCACCTCGTACAGCCGGCAGTCCCGGGGGCTGCGACCGGGGCTGAGCCGTGCATAGTGGGTGGCCAGATCCTCGAGATAGACCAGGCCTCCTTCGAGGGTTTCGCGCCGCTCGCCGAACACGTCGTTCAGCCGGGCGGGGTTTTCGTCGGCCACCTCGGAAAGGTGCCGCAGGACGTTGCGCAGCGGGGTGATTCCGTTGCGGATGTCATGGTTCACCTGGCGGGCCATCTCGCCCAGGGTGGCCCGGTGTTCGGCGGCGCGCAGGCGCTTCACGCCGTCCCGCAGACGGCCGGTCATCTCACCCAGCAGCCGCGACAGGCGCCCGACCTCGTCTTTGCGCGAGGAGGAAAAATCGACGTCCAGGCTTTCTAGATCGAGGTTGCCCGTGCGGTCGGCCAGTTGCCGCAGGGGCTTGCTGATCCTGCCGGCCATGAAAACGGCCAGCAGGACCGACACCACGACGGCCAACAGCAATACCGCGCCCATCCGCAGGTTCATGTCGCGCAGCAGGGAGTTCAGGGAAGCCCGGTCGTGGGTCACCAGCAGCCAGGCGTCGCCCAGCTTGCCGTCGCTTATCAGGGGCAGGTGTTCCGAACGTACGATCGTCCCGTCGCGGCGCAGATGGTACTCGGCTTCCAGCACGTTCTCGTCCGCGGCCAGACGGCGGGCCAGCGCATCGCTGGTGGCGAACGATCCCTCGGGCCAGACGATGGCCAGCGCCAGATCCCCGTCCCGGTTCAGGCTGCTCAGCCGCTCCTGGTCCAACCGGTCGCCGCCGGTCAGGAAAAACCCGCGGCCGCCCATGGTCACGGGGCGAGACCGGGCCAGGGCGAGAAAGGATTCCTCCGGTGTGCGGGTCGCGACCAGCGCCTGGCCGCCGCGGGCGTGGGACAACAGGGTGTGGAGATCGGGATCGAGGGCTCCGTAGGCGTCGCGAAAATGGCCGCTGCTGACGGTGTGTCCGCGCTCGTCCTGGATCAGCAGCATGTCCAGGTCCATGACCGACATCTGCCGGGGGGCGAAATCCAGGACGTAGCCCCGTTTGTCTTCGTGTCCGCCAAGGGTGCCCAGACGGAAGTCGTTGTCGTCGACCATGGTCTCGGCCAGCTTGTCCAGCAGGGTCGCCAACTCACGGCTTTGCCGGGCCAGATCATCCCGCACGATGCGGATCTGATTGTCCACCCGCACGGTGTCCAACTCCGTGAATCGCTCCTCGACTCCGGTCCGAATGGCCATGATCACCAGAATCAGCGGCAGCACGGCCAGGGCCACCGATCCCAGGAGGATTTGGCCGCGCAGGTTCATGGACCGGCCTCGGAGCCGGACGCTTCAGCGGCCACGCCCAGACCGGCGAGCAAAGGAGTGCCGTCGAACGCGAGTTCCAGGCCGGCCACCGAACCCCGCACGACCAACCAGGAGCGGCTGACCCCCAGGGGGTGGACCAGGCCCTGGCGCGTCAGGATTTCCGCGGGCGATTCCTTTTGCGGGGCGACGTTCCGGTCGGCCGAAACCAGGCTGTCGTTGGTGCGGACGGTCTGGTTCAGGGCGGCTTCCTGCAACCAGGCGGCGGTGCCCAGCAAGGTGGCCATCTGCAGGCAGCCGGTGGGATACTGCTGGTCGAAAGGCAGGATAAAGGCGCCGGCCATCTGCCATTGCAAAGCGAATTCGATGCTGCCGGGGGGCAGGGCGGCCGCGCGCGCGGGCTGTCCGGCCAGAGCCCCCAGGCGCTGGGCCATTTCCCGGGCACCGGGGTCGTCACCGGGGTAGGCGATCACGTCCTGGTCGAGGTTTTTCGCCGCCAGGTTCCAATCCAGCCGGGCGCTGCCGGCTCCGGTGACCGGGCCGCTCAACTGGGGACATTCGGGATCCCCGCCGGCGGGAAAGACGATCTCCGGCCACGAGCGCGCCGAAACGGCGGTCAGGTCGCGTCCCGCATCCATTTTTCCGGCGGCCTTCAACCAATGGCCGGATCCGCGAGGGTTCATGTCGGGCGGACAGACCAGCAGATACAGCCGGGTCCAGGGCAGCGGGACCGGGTGGAAGCCCGGGGCGTCCTCGAAAAAATCCACCGCGGCCATGTCCCGGACCAGGATCAGGTCCATGTCGGTGGCCACATGGTCCCGGGGATCGGTGTCCGGCAAAACCCGGAAGGTCAGGTTTTTCCAGGCGGGCCCCGCGGGATGGTTCTGGTTCGGCTTGCAGGCCAGATCGGGCAGGGGCGCCGGGTCCGAGGCCCGCAGCCGGGCCGGACCGCTGCCCACGGGCCAGGCCCAGCCGGGTCTTTTGACACAGACCGCGGTGGCGGGGTGGGCCAGGAGCATCGGAAAACGGGCGTGGGGTTCCGGCAGCCGCACCGCCAGGCGCCGGGCGTCCAGCGCGTTTACGGTGCGGGCCCGGGCGTTGAGCCAGTTCCAGGGCGAGGTCCGGCCCGACACCGCGGGGCAATCCTCGTTGGCAAACCAGGCGCGGCGCACGTCCTCGGCGGTGATGCGCGTGCCGTCCCAGAAGCGGGCGCCCTCCCGGATGGTGAAAACCCAAACGGTGCTGTCCTCGGTGCAGGTCCAGTGTTCGGCCAGGCCCGGCTGCGCTGCACCCGTGCAATCCACCTGGATCAGGGTTTCGTAGAGCTGGGCGAAAACCAGGCGTTCGGAGGCGTTGTGGGGGATGGGGGCCCGGTCCGGCTGGACCGGTTCGGTCAGGGTGATGACGAAATTGCCGCCGGGCGAGGCTTCTTCGGCCAGAACCCCGCAACCTTCCCGGCTGGGAGTCAGGGCTTCGCCCGAGGAGGTGGGCCACAGATCGATGGCGGGCTGATCGGCTCCAGCGGATGAACCGGGCCCCGCGGTGCCGCCGCAGGAGGCCAGCAGCACCAGGGCAACCAGGGAAACAGCGAAAGCGGCCGCCCGGAGGCAGGCCAGGTTCATGACGGGGGCTCTTCCCTTCAACCTATTGCAGCTCATTTCGCTTCCCTTCCTTGCCGGAACCGATCCTTCGGTACGGACCCGGATCATAACAGAACAGACCGCACCCGAAAAAATGAAACTGGCATTCCCGGACGGAATAATTTTCAATACCTTTCGAGGATCAACCGTCAATCATCGACCCTGGAATCGGCATCACGGATGCAAAGGGGATGCCTGGATCTTGAACAACCCCAAATGCCCGGCCTGCGGTTTTGCTTTTCCGTGGCGCGAGGCCCTGAAACAGATACTCGGACCATCGCGCCGGGCCAGTTCCCTGTGGGGCGCCCTGTGTCCGGAATGCGGCGCCGACCTGAAGGTTCCCACCAGCCGGGTCCTGCTGATCGCCGCGGCGGGGATTTTTTTCGGCAGCCAGACCTCGACCCTGCTCTTGCTGGGTGATTACACGGCCTTCGAATTCTGGCTGGCCAAGCTGTGGCTGATCGTGGGTTTCTATGCCATCGCCATCTTTGTTTTCCTGAGATTGGAGACGGTTGAATGAACAGGAAAAGGGATCTGCGGGCGATATTTGTGGTCGTGCTGGTTCTGTTGGTGGGCCTGCTGCTCGGGCCGAACAGGGCCGACGCCATGGTTCCGGAGGATATCCTGACCATGAAGCATGCCAATTCAGGGGATCTTTCTCCTGACGGCCGTTTTCTCCTGTACCGCATCACTGCCTGGGATCCGGACAAGGAGGAAAACCGCACCACCCACTACCGCCGGGAATTCAGTTCGGGCCGGGACCTGTTGATCTTCACGCCCGAAGACCGTTGCCGGGGTCCGGTCTGGCGGCCGGACGGGCAGGCCATCGCCTACCTGCGGACCAGTGATCAGGGCACGGAAATCTGGCTCATGGATGCCGACGGAGCCTCGCGGCGGCGGATCAGCGCGGGCCCCGGCAAGTTCGGCGATTTGATCTGGTCGCCCGACGGTTCGGCCCTGGCCTGGATCGGTTCCGCGGAAGTGGACAACTACGAGGGCGTTCCGAACCGTTACGTGGTGGCGGACGGAATCGACTACCGGCACCTGGGGCAAGGCTATCGGGAAGGCCGCCTGCGCCAGCTGTTTGTCATGGATCTGGCCAACGGCGAGTCACGAAGGGTCATCGACGGCGCCATCGATGTCCGGTCCTGCGACTGGTCCCCCGACAGCCGCAGCCTGGTGGTCGAGGCCAAGGCGCGCCAGGATCTGGGCTGGAATCTGAATTCCGATTTGTGGATCGTCGCCCGACGGGGCGGGCAGCCGCGTCGCCTGACCGACAACCCGGGAGCGGATCGCAAGCCGATCTGGTACCGCAAGAACGCCATCGCCTACATGCGCGCCACCGATCCCCTTTGGGAAAGCGCGCCCAATGAGATAGCCGTCATTTCGGCGAAGGCCGGTGACGCCGGGAAGATGAAGATCCACGGTTCCGGCTTCGACCGTCTGTTCTTCAACTACACCGAGGCCGGGGGGAAATTCTACGTGCTGGGCGCCAACCGGGGATGCCTGGATCTCTACCGTCTGGAAGGCGACAAGCACGAGCAGCTCACCGACCGGAGGCACGACTTCTGGGATGTGCAAATCGCCGGTCCGCGCGTGGTGTTGTCCGGCGCCGGCCAGACCCTGCCCGGGGCCATTTTCACGGTGGACCTGGCGGAGAAGATCAAGGGTCCCCATCACCCCCGGATCGAGATCGATCCCAACTCCGAATGGCGCGGCAAGGTGGGGCTGGTGGAACCGGAGCCGTTCACCGTGGAAGTGGACGGCCGGACCATCGAAGGCTGGTTTTTCAAGCCCGAGGACCTGGCCGCGGGCCAGAAGGTGCCCGTGGTGTTGAGCATTCACGGTGGGCCCGAGTGGATGTACGGCGGCTATTTTCTGCCGGAATTCCACATCCTGCCGCGTTTCGGTTACGGTGTGGTGATCGCCAACCCCACCGGCAGCATGGGTTACGGCACCGAATTTCGCGTGGGTGTCCGGGGTGACTGGGTGGACCGTCCGGGCCGCGAAGTGATGGCCTGCCTGGACCGGGCCGTCGCCGAAGGTTGGGCCGATCCCGAAGGCCTGGCCGTGATGGGCGGCAGTTACGGCGGGTTCCTCGGAGCTGCCCTGACCACCCGGTCGCAGCGTTTCAAAGCCGCCGCCCTGGACCGGATGTATCCTGACCAGATCACCTTTTGGGGCACGACCGACGAAAAATGGTTTCCCGAATGGGAATTCATGGGCAAGCCGTATGATCCGGAGGCCCGAAAGGTCTACCTGCGCAATTCACCCTGGGAGCAGGTCGAAAAAGTGCGGACACCGACCTTGATCAGCCAGGGGATGCTGGATTACCGTTGCCTGATCGCCGGCGGCGAGATGTGGTTCTCGGCCCTGCAGTCCCGCGGGGTGCCGTCGCGGTTCATCCGCTTCGAAAACGAAGGACATGGTATTCGCCGGCCTGAAAACCGGGTTTTCTACTACAATCAACTTCTGGACTGGTTCGATGAATTCGTCCTGGGCAAGAACGGCGCCGGGGACGAGAACGTGGAAACCGAAATCAACGACTGGGACAAATGACTGACACTCCCCTCGTGACCGCGAACGCCGCCAAAAGGACCAGCCTGTGGCTGATGTCCGCAGCCATGGTCTTCATCATCGGCCTGAAATCGTATGACGGGATCGGCCCGGTGCCCTGGCACTTTTTCGGGTGGCTTTTCATGGCCGGCGGTCTGGGAGTCGCCTGGCGTAGGCAAAGCGAGGACACCTGGTGGAAGACCTCCGTCATTCTCGCCTATGTGATCGTGTTCCTGTTTTACACGCGGATTGACGGCGACACCGGCAACGGGCACGTGGTGGAACTGGCCCTGGCCCTGGGCGTGGGGATCCTGCTGGTGCCCGCCCTGCTGGCCAAATACTGGATCGGCCATGCCCTGGACTACAGCTGGTTCCAGGGCAGATGGTCCCTGAAGATGTGGCTGTGGCTGCCCCTGGGTTTCGTCCTGGCCTTCGGGTTCATGTGGCTGTATTTCAACGTCCTGACCCCGACCCTGCACCACAGCTGGCCCCTGCCCCTGGAGGGCCCGCGAACCGAAGCCCTGTGGCGTCTGTTCTGGGGCTGCAACTTCATCGGGGTCTGGGATGAACTCGCCTTCATCAACCTGGTGTTCGTGTTGTTGGCCCGTCACTTCCGCTTCGGCGAGGCCAACCTCGCCCAGGCCGTATTCTTCACGGCCTTCCTGCACGAAATGGCCTTCGTCGGCTGGGGCCCGGTGGTCATCTACGGATTCGCCCTGATCCAGGGTTTTACGTACCGTAAGACGGGATCCCTGTTCTACATTGTGATCCTCCACCTGATGATAGACTCGATTTTGTTCTATATGATCGCGAATCAGTGGTATCCTGGGTGGGGGTGGCATCCTTGGTAGAGGGGGGTCCTGTACCCCTTGCCAGGCTTAGGCTCCTTGTTGATCGCATCGAGTAGTTTGAGGAATGGCTGTGTCGCAATGCGCCTGGCAAGGGGTACAGGACCCCCCTCTACCAAGGATGTCACAGCCACGCAGGGCACCACCGAAGGCTGAAGAGTGAAGAAGGCGGGTCTGGCATTACTGGCGGTAATTGTTGCAGCGGCTACGGCGGTCGGGGCGGAGCCGTGGACGGAACTGGAGGCGGGGCTGGAGCTGGCGCGGTTCGATTCGCGGACACGGGAGAGCGAGCCGTGGGGGGACCTTGTTGTTCTGCGGGTCGATCCCACGGTGTGGGACCTGAAGGTGGTGGCGGCCGCCCAACAGGGTGACGATCGCAACCGGGACATCCGGGAGTGGTCGGAGGATTTCGACCTTGCCGCGGCCATCAACGCCGGCATGTACCAGGCGGACAAGAAGACCCATGTGGGGTTTTGCCAGGTGGACGGCGACGTGATCAGCAAATACCCCAACAAGTATCGTTCGGCGGTGGCCTTCGACCCGTTGGCTGAAGACGATCCTCCCTTCCGCATATTCGACCTGGACGAGACCCCCCTGGAAGAAATCCGGGACCGCTACCGCACCGTGGTGCAGAACCTGCGGTTGATCAAGCGGTCGGGGAAGAACCGCTGGGAACCGTCGAGCAAGCGGTGGCGCGAGGCCGCGCTGGGGGAGGACGCCCGGGGGCGCGCGCTGCTGATATCCTGCCGGTTTGCCTGGTCGATGCACGATTTCAACGAAATACTGCTCGAACTGCCGCTGGATCTGGTGTGCGCCCAGCACCTGGAGGGAAGCGGGACGGCGCGCTTCTGGCTGAACCATCCCGCCCATGGGGAGTGGAAGGAACCGGGGTATCCGGGGCCGAATCTGCCCATCATATTGGGTGTGACCCGGCCGCCGGCTGTTTCCGGGACGGATTGATCCCCTTTACCTTACGATGACCACCCGGTCGGTGAACGATTCCCGCCCCGTATCCATCCGCACGAAGTAGACCCCGCTGGCCACAGCCTGGCCATGGCTGTCCCGTCCGTCCCAGACCAGGACCCGCGAACCGCCGGTCATGCTGCCGGTGAACAGTTGCCGGATGCGGGCGCCCCGGGCGTCGTGGATGTCCACTGTGACGTCGGTCTGACCGGGCAGGCTCAATTCCAGACGTGATTGCGAGCCGGTCACGTTGCCGAGCACACGCAGGCGGGGGCCGCCGATCACCACATCGCCCACCGCGCTGACATCGTTGACGATGAATCCCACCGGTTGGCAGAGGTCGGATCGATCGGTCCCGTCTCCGGCCCAGGCGCGCCACCAGTAGTTGCCGTCGGGAAGGGAGGGAGCGGTCCAGGTGGTTTGGGAACCTGCGTGCGGCACGTCGTTCGCGCTCGCGACCAGATCGGAGCACAGTTCGTCGCCGTAGATCCGGAAGCCGAAGCCCAGGGCGAGGGGCGAAGCCTTGATGACGGGCGACACGGCCAGGGTGGGGGTGGCGCCGACCGTTTCCCCTTCAACCGGGGAAACCGCCAGGGGCGGGTCCATGAAGAATGTCTGGCTGGGGAAACCGGTCAGGACCACGTCGTCAATGTACCAACCGTCCTCGACCACGGAATAATCGGTTTCCATGGCGAACCGAAGTGCGATGTCCTGGCCGGCGTAGAGCGACAGGTCGATGGTGACCTGTTCCCAGATCAAGGCCAGGCCGGTGTAGGAGGCGACCGTGGTCCAGGGACCGCCGTCGGCCGAAATCTGGACCCTGCCGTAGTCGTAGTTCGACTCGATGTCGTACTTGTGCCAGAAACTCAACCCCGTGGCGCTGAAGGTCTGGTTCAAGGTGGCGGTGGTGAAGGACTGGTCGGAATAGTTTCCGCCCGGGGAATCGGTCAGGCTGCTGACGGGGGAGTTGTAGGTGCTTCCCGTCATGCCCCACTGCCCGGTGGTCGTCCAGTTGAGCGGCCCGATTTCCATGTCGTCGCTGAACAGCACAACCGGCGTGCCGATCGGGAAACTCAGGGGGAAATCGATATCCCCTTCGGCCATGTGGGCCGTCACGGTAATTTGGACAAGATGCCCGTCGGGGCAGGCCGCGTCGACGGTCAGGGGGATGGGGTCACCGGAAAAATTGACCGAACCCATCGTTCCCAGACTGGGGATGGTCCGGGACGCGGAACCCAGCTGGATCCAGGGATCGTCGGTCCTGATGGTGATGTCCAGGTTGGTGACCGCATCGAAGACCGACTGGTTCTCGACCGTGAAATCGAGGATGCCGCTCTCGCCCGGGTTGATGCTTTTGGTCCCGGCCGCCACCACCGGCGAATGGACGGTCACGAAGGCCCCGGCGACGCGCATCAGGTAGATGTGGGGCCAGATGTTTTCCTGGAACAGGGGCTCGCGCCGGCTTTCGGCAGGCCAGAAACCGTCGCTGCCGCTGCCTATCTCGTTGCTGAAGGAGAAGATCTTGGCGTGTTCGCCCGTAGCGCCGTAGGCCCAGTCGAAGGTTCCGCCGTTGACGGTGTAGAGGATCGCCCCGGGCTGGCCGGGGGTGTAGCCGTTGTACTTCGTCATCTCCACGCCCATGTGGTCGAAGATGGCGCCGTCAGAAGTGGGGGTGGATATGTATCCCCAGGGATAGAGGGTCAGGTTGCTGTAGGTGTGGATGGTGTCGTGGGTGCGGATTTCCCGGCTGTTGATGAAGTTCATCATGGCCTGGATTTCAAGTTCGCTGCCCGCCGACGGTCCGCGGTAGACCTCGCTGCTGGGGTCCGGGCTGCTGCCGCTGTCGTCATACCCCCACATGTAGGTGTAGTTGCGGTTGGGATCGACTCCGAACGTGCCGTCCCCGTTGTCACGCCGGTTCTTGCGCCACATGCCGCCGCCGCTGGGGCTGTTGGTCTCGTTGTAGACCGACCCGTCGGGATTGACCACCGGCACGATGTACAGCTCGCGGTTGTCGACCAGCCAGGTGATCTCGGGATCAGTGCCGTAGTTCTGCGCCAGGTACTCGGCGAACATAATGGTGAATTCGGACGACATGATCTCGCGCGCGTGGTGCATGGCGTCGATAAGAATTTCAGGCTCGTTTTCATCGATGTCGGGATTATCCGAAACGCGGAAGGCCCACAGGTCGCGGCCCTCGAGAGTCTGCCCGATCGACCACTTCTGACTGATGACGTTGGGATACAGCAGCCGCAGGCTGTCCACGAAGGCAAACGTCTCGCTGTAGGTGTGATAGATGCCGTAGCCGATCCCCTTGTCGGAGTAGGCGTTGGCGGTTTCCATGTCGGCCTGCAGGATTTCGAAGTCTTGCCCCGAAGCACGCAGGAATTCCAGGTCGCCGGGTTTGGCGGCGATGTGGACGTAGGAACCGGGCTTGGCCTGGAGGATATCCAGCCGGCCCCGGTTGGCGCGGACGAATTCGGCGGCGCCGGGGGCGTCGAGCTTGATTTCCACCTTGGCGTGGTGGGGCTCGGCGGCCAGGGCCAGGCCGGTCAGGACCAATAGGATCAGAAAAACAGCGGTGTATATCCGGGTGGTGGGCATAGAAAGCCTCCAGGGCGTGGGGTGAACCCAAATAATTACCACTATTCTACAGGATATTCACCCGGTTTTGGTTAAAAAGACGGGTTCGCCCCGCTCATGCATCAAACGGTGACAGGATCCGCACAGCGTAACCAGGTTTTCCGTATGGTTGGTTCCGCCTTGGGCGCGGGACACGAGGTGATGGACTTCAAGGAACCGTGTTCTATCGCAGCCGGGCGTTTGGCAGCGGTGACGATCACGGGCCAACACCTGCCGTCGGACACGCGGGGGAATGGTCGTCGTGTTCCGGCCGCCATGCTCACAGATTGCGGCATCGCAGCGCATTCTTTCGGCCTCGGCCCTGCTTAGCTCGCGTTTTCCCGCATCGGTTTCCACGGTCATTTTGCCGGCTTCTTCGTGAACATGGATTTGTACCGGCGGCCGCCCGGCGAGGGCCCCCCGGGGGGCCT
>JBDLKA010000085.1:0-15740 GCA_039714075.1 Candidatus Krumholzibacteriota bacterium
TGGCCGAACGCATCGCATTTGACGCTTCCGGCGGCGATGAAGATCTCGTGGAGCACGCTGTTAAAACCATGGGGTCAGCATTTCGGATGGTTGAAAAAGACCTGGCGGCAGCACTGGTGAGCGACAAGAGCATCACCGAAGGACCACAGCGCAACATGTTTGCCACCCGGATGCACTTACGCGCTTCGCCACGAATTCTGGCTCGAATCAACAAACATCTGAAGGCTATCGAAGACATAATCACATCGGAAGTCGCCGGGAAGCAAAAAGAGTCACCGTCGGATCAACACTTGTCACTGACCATGGCCTTGCTACCGCTCAGAGGGCGCGGCCAGAACAAAACCAGCAAAGGTGAATAGCATGGATCGCAATACTTTTGACCTATTCGCCCTGGTGACACTTCTGGTCCTGGCAGTTGTCGTACCGTTGTTCGGAACCTGGGACTTTCGACGCATGTTGCGGAAAATCGAAGAGGGACAAGCCAACGCACGTACCAGCTTCTACATCTGGACCCTGATCTGGGAATGGGGTCTGGTACTGATATTTGTCGGCTACTGGATTGCAGCAGGTCGTGACATGGCCCCACTGAGCCTGGTGCCCGTAGCCTCGGGGTGGCAGTGGCTGGCAATCGGCCTTGGGATTGCGGCAACAGTCCCCATAATCTGGCAAATGACTTCGATCATTGGCAGTCCCCAAAAACTGGCAGGGTTTTGTGATGAAGTGAGCTGTCTGATTGAAATGGCCCCCGGTTCTGCCCGTGAAGTTCGTCTGTTTAACGCCGTTGCGATCACGGCAGGCGTTTGCGAGGAAATCCTCTACCGTGGCGTTTTGTTGGGGATTCTGACGCCGATAGTGGGTACCTGGCAAGCTGTCGCCTTGAGCTCAGTGATCTTTGGTCTTGGGCACACGTACCAGGGAGGCTCCGGCATCGCTAAATCGGCATTGGTCGGATTGGTCATGGCCTTATTGACGATCTTCAGCGGTTCACTGTTCGTCGCGATGTTCCTGCACGCCACAATTGATTTGACGAGTGGGCGGATACTGTCGGCCGCCCGGCTTGTGAAGCCGGAATTACCGGACAGGGAATTACAGACTTCCTAGCGTATGGCGGGAGACCCCCGGCTCTGCCGGGGAGGAACGACCTAATCATCTCGATTCCGTTCCAGCAGACGGGCCCAGCCCGTGACCAAGGCCAATGATTCGGTGGCGCCCGTCACGAGGGCGCGCTGCACGACGATCTCCCCGCTGATTGGGTCGACGGCGTAGGAGGGCAGGAATGACGGCTCGAGCCCGGACAGGATCCGCCGCGCCTCCCCGAAGATCAGGACGTCGCCCTCACGGCTGACCGGCACCGCAATCAGGGCTTGGGCATCATTCAAAAAGTAAATGATGTCGCTGCCGGGCGCCCACCTCGGCTGAATCCCACCGTCGGCGGAGACCCGCCAGCGCCCTTTCGCAGGGCCGAGGCCGTCGATGAAGATCTCGCTGGAGCCCGTTTCCTGGGACGAGTAGGCCAGCCAGCGCCCGTCCGGCGACACCTGGGCGAACCGTTCGGAGTAGACCGCATCGGGGTGCATGCGCCGCGTCTGTCCGGTCTCGAGGTCCAGGACACCCAGGCGCATGACCGCGTTCGAGTCCGATATCGTGTAGTGCAGTTCCCGCCCATCCGGCGTGAACGAAGTCGGGTAGTTGTCGTTGTCGTCGACAACCAACGGCTCGAGTCCGGCGCCACCCTGGCTGGAGGCCTTGTAGATGCCCCCGTGCCCCCGCTTGTCGTTCAGGACCGCCAACCAGGTCCCATCGGGCGCGTACACCGCACTCCATTCCGACTCCGTTTCGAAGGTCAGCCGGGTCTGCAGGCCACGCTCGATCTCCAGTTGCCACAGATCCAGGGTGCCGGAACGGGTATCCGCCATCGCCAGGGCCAGCGCCTTGCCGTCGGGCGAGAAATTCATCCCGAGGGTCAGGCCCGGCAGGCCGAGGGGCCCGATTTCCTCGCCTTCCGAGCTGTAGCGAATGATGGTGGTTTTCCCTTGCCCGGCATCGGACCGGACATAGGCCAGCACGCCGGCGCGGCTGACCGAGAAAACCGAAACATGGGCGGCCCGGATGACCATGACGTTGTCCAGGACCGGGCTGGCCGGGCCGGTGAAGGCGAGGGCCGCGGTGTCGAAGGGCCGCGCCATGAGCAGGCTGTCGTGGGGATACAGCAGATGCCCGGCGGCGAACTGGGCGCTGGATTGGACCTTCAGCAGCTCCGTCTTCTGACCGGTGGCCGCCTCGACGGCCCAGATGGTGCTGTCGAGATCGGGATTGTCGTCGGACTGCGAGACGGCGATGTAGATGAAGTGCCTGCCGTCGGGCAGCCAGTGGGGCAAGCGGTGGCTGCGGACGTTTTCGTCCAGGTCGAGGCGGGTCACATCCACCGGATTGCCGCCGGAAGCGGACACCATTTTTATCGAAGTGGCGTGGCTCTCGGCAAAAACGACCTCATCGAACTGGTTCCACGATCCTCCCTTGAAATTCACCGCCGGCGCGACCCGCACCGCGGGTCCGCCGTTGATGGGCACCCGCATGATCTGGCCTTCGGAGCCGCCAAACCCGATCTCCCGGCTGTCGTAGGACCAGAACGGGTAGATCGCCCCTTCGGTACCGTTCAGGACGCGCGTCCAGCCGTCGGCCAGGTTGCGCACCAGGATACGCGGGATGCCGGTCGAGTCGGTGGCCGCGTAGCAAAGGTGGCGGCCGTCAGGCGAGACCTGGACCGGCCCCGGCGAGATCGGCGCCAGGTAGACCGACATCCCTTCCGGCACGGCCACGGACGATTGCACCAACGGGCGTGGCTCGGGCGCTGGGCCGATCCGGCCGGTCAATCCGGCGAAAAGCGCACCGGCACAAGCCACCAGCAGCACCGCTGCCACGGCCCAGGGCAGGCGCGCCGCCGCGGGCTTCGGGGCCGGCAACGCAGCTTCGGCCGCCGCCGTGGACAAACCGACGATGGACGAGCTCGATCCTTCGAGGGCCACCCGTGCCTCGCCGATGTCCCGCAGGCGTTGGCGCTGATCCTTCTCCAGGCAGCGCTTGCAGATCTGGACCAACAGGGCCGAGTGGTCCTTCTCCACGCGCTCCCAGTCCGGTTCCTTGTGCAGCACGGCCGCCAGGGTATCGGTGGCCGTTTCGCCCTCGAAGAGGCGCTCACCGGTCATCATCTCGTAGAGGATCACCCCGAAGGCCCAGATGTCGCTGCGCCGGTCGACCTCGTAGCCGCGGGCCTGCTCGGGGCTCATGTAGGCCGCCGTGCCCAGCACCGTGCCCGAGCCCGTCAGGGCCTGGGTCAAGGTCGGCTGGTAGGAGTGGGATTCGGCGTCGCCCTCGGCCACGCCTTCGGCGGTGAAGGCCCGCGCCAGGCCGAAGTCCAGGATCTTGACCGTGCCTTCGCCCGAGACCTTCACGTTGGCCGGCTTCAGGTCGCGGTGCACGATGCCCTGCTCGTGGGCGTACTCCAGCCCCCGTGCCAGCTGGCGCGTGATCTTGTCGATCTCGTTGGCCGGCAGCGAACCGCCCAGCAGACGGGTGCTCAGATCCTCACCGCCGGCCAGTTCCATGGCCAGCACCGGCTGGCCGTCGGTCTCCTCGAGGCCGTAGATCGCGGCGATGTTCTGGTGCTGCAGCGAGGCCAGGACGCGTGCCTCGCGCTGGAAGCGGGCCAGACGTTCTGCGTCCCGGGCCAACTCGGTGGGCAGCACTTTCAGGGCCACGTCGCGACCCAGTTTGGTATCGCGGGCCTTGAAGACCTCGCCCATGCCACCGCGCCCGATGGACGCAGTGACTTCATAAGGACCGATGACGCGACCGATCATGCCGCCAACCCTCCGCAACTTCGGGTGTGGAAAAGATTAAACCCACCCATTTTAGTCGGAATTAGGTCACGGCGCAATCCAAGTCCTGTGTTGACACTGTGGGATTGGACGAAGAGATGGAGTTCAAGCACCGCCAGCAGAAGACTGCGGGGCGCTTCAGCATAGCCACGTCCTCTGGGTCTACTGCGGCCAGTGCCCCGCCTCGAACCTCTTATGCCGGGCCAACCACGCCGCCAGCCAAACCGGATCCCCGGGCCCCGTCCCATTCGTAAGCGAGTCCGGCCACTGGGAATTGGCCAGTTCCTGGAACCGATCCTTCACCACGGCGCCCAGTGGATGCAGCTCCGCATCGAACTGGATCAACAACCGGTAGTTGGGATCCGAACCACCGACTTCGCAGGACAGCTGGATCTCGTCCTCGCCGTTCCGGAAGACCTGGATCTCGAAAGCCGACAACCGCGTGGACTGCAGCAACTCCATGTATGGTGCGGGGAACTGGGGCAGGACCACCCGCACCAGGGCCGAGTCGGGTTGGGTGCTCCACCCATCGCAATTCTCGTCGATGGAGGCGCCGTTGGCGTGTTGGTCGTCGAGGATGAACACCATGGCGCCCTGGTAGGCCTTGGCGTTGTTGGTGCTCGCGCCGATGATCTCGTCCTTTCCGTCCCCGTCCAGATCCTGGTTCCGCAAATCCATCACGTGCCCTTTTACCGCGTAGTGGGAGCGGAGTGTGCCGTCCCTTTCCACGGTGCAGACCGCAGTCGGGTAGTACCGGCCATGGGTGAACCGGACGAGCACCTCAGGAAGGCCGTCGCCATCGAGGTCGGCGTAGCCAAAGAGTCGGCAGGAGAACTTGGCGGCAAGGACGTCTTCTTCCCCGAAGGCGGCGACCAGGGCGGGGATGTCCGGCCCCACCGACCAGACCAGCTCGCCCGTGGCGCGCTTCAGGCATCTGACTTCGCCTCCGTCGGGCGCAGTCCTGTCCGTGGCCACCAGGAGCAGGCCGGGGTCCCAGGGGGATTCTTCGCAGGAGACGATCGGGATCTCGTAGGGCGAGGACCAGAGCTCCAGGCCGAAGACGCCGTGCTTGCCGGCAAGGCGGTTGTCTTCCAGTGTCCAGGATGCGTGGGACCGACCGACCATCCACAGGATACCCGCGGCAGCCACCGCCGCGACGCCGACCATGACCGCTGCCCGGATCCAGAGGGCCCGGCCGGATCCAGACGTTTTGGCCTTGCCTTGTTCCTGCTCGACGTCGCCGTTCAGGAGATCGTTCAGGGTCATTCCCAGGGCCCGGGCGATCAACAGGAGGGTCTTTTCCTGGACCCGAACCCGCTTGCCCTGCTCGATGTCGTGGATGGTCCGGTAGGTGAGTCCCGCCCTTTCGGCCAGGTCGCTCTGACTGAGGTGTTGCTGTTCACGGATTTCGCGGAGGCGGTCGAGGAAATCCCCGCGTGTCAAATCTAAGTTTTTCGTACCATTTTTCATGTCGCCAGCCTCATGGGAAACTTGGATGCAGAATTCCATGTCCGGGTGTTTTTGTGGCGGGCGAGCCTTAAAAAATCAGGATAAACACCTATGTACCTGGAATATTACAAGATATTCATTCCATTTCCAACCATTTCATTTCATTTCCGTTGAGATGAAGGGTCGGGGAGGCGATGATATTATCCACGAGGGAGATATTGATTAGCCGGAAGTCATTTCCAGATTTGGTCCACCCTTGGGCGAGAGGTGGACCGAGGAAGAAAGGCTTCCGGCCAATTTATTTCTGGGCAACAGAAGCGTAACAGGGTCGAACATTGCGATCCGGTATTGATCGACTTTTGAAGACAATTATGGCAATTGCTGCTAAGCTGATTCTGATCTCATAGCATTTAAATAGAAAATAGTTGTCAAGGGGGTTCCGCGATGAACGGTGGCTCGAGACTGTCCGCAGGCCCATCTCTCGCCCTGCTTGCTCTTACCGCGATCATACTGCTGATGGGCGTCGGCTGCGGTGATTCCGAAGAAGGCCTTGGGCTTCCCCAGAACGGTTTGCCGAATGTTACCGGGATCTACCTGCGGGACTACAATGCCGAACCGATCGGACTCTGGGGCAACCCCAAGGGTCACGGCGTTGAGGCCTATCCCAATCCGTCCAATAGTCCTTTCACCATCAGCTTTCAGGTGCCCGAACCGATGTATGTCGATGCCTGGGTCCATCGAGCACTCGGGCCGGGTGAAACGGCCGTCACCGGGAATGCCGGTATCGGGGGGGCTGTCGTCGACGTCCACCAGCAGGGCGCTGTGAAAGTCCTGCTCTCTGAGGTCATTTCGGCCGGAGTCCATCAGGTCCACTGGGGCGGGCGCGATGATGCCGGGGTCGAACAACCAACCGGGTTCTACCGGATATATTTCCGTTTTGGAGAGACATTGCATTTCGATGACGTGTACTTGGCTCGTGAGTACGAGGACCTTCTGCCGGGTATGGAGCCGAGATATCCATACTGATGTTGTTCCCTGAGCAGAACATGCTTGCGGCCGTTTCGGACCGCATTCGAGAAAGGATTCGGACATGAAGAAGCTTCAGTTCCGCCCAAACGGTTTCACATTTGTCGTGCTTTTTATCGTGATGTTCGGCGCGTCCCTCGCATCAGCCCAGGACAATGACCGTGCTGGTACAGTGGGTCTGAGCGCGATCATGCAGACGACGCAAAACGGCGTCTCGGTACCGATTTGGGCATCACACAGCTTTGTTATCGAACCTTTGGTCAGTTTGGCCCACGTCAGTGACGCCGGTACCGATCTGGGATTCGGAGTTCTGTTCCGCGGCGTATTGCGTGAAGGAGATGTTCTTCCGTATCTGGGACTTCGAATCATGGGCATGATCTTCAGTCCGGAAGTCGGTGACAGTACCACCGATAAGGTCTTCGGCCCAACCTTCGGCGGCGAGTACATTTTCGCTGACGCAGTCAGTTTGCGCGTGGAATTTCAGGCCAATTACACCAAGTCGGACGAGGAATCCATGCGATTCGGCAATCCCGGCGGATCCTCGTGGAATACGGCGACCGCGGTCATTGCAACGGTGTATTTCTAGGAAGTTTCAGGAGCCCTTGATATGAGGGGATTACTTTACACAGGTCTTTTTATCGGCCTGGCATTCCTGGCAATCACCGGCTGTGGAGATGATCCGACATCCACCCCCACAGGCCCAGGCACCATAATAGTCGACAGCGCCCCCGATCATCTCCGAATCTCCTGGACCCTGACCAACAACCATGGCCTGACCCACAACGGCTTGAACGACGAGACGATCAAGAACATGGCCGCGGGAAGGTACACCCTGGCCTGGTGGGACATCCCCGGCTGGGTAACCCCGGACACGCAATCCGGCACCCTCGAAAACGGCCGGACCCTGACCTTCCGCGGCACCTATACGGAAATTCCCGTGGAGACGGGAACGATCGAAATCGCCGCGCTGCCGGAAAGCATCGCCTATTACTGGATAGTGACCGGCCCTCGCGGCATCGAAACCACCGGCGTCAACGATACCGTCCTGGAGAACATGGAGGTCGGTTCCTACACCATCACCTGGGGCTCCCTGGATGACTGGGCCACGCCGCCGAACGAAACGCTGATCCTCGAAAAAGCCGCGACGATCACCTTCCACGGAACCTATCTGCCGTCAGGCACGATCGTGATCGACCCGACACCCGCCGACATCAACGCGCCGTGGCTGCTCTGGGGACCGGAAAACGTGTCGGGTTACGGGGCGGCCACGCTGGAAGAAATGGAGGTCGGCCTGTACGCGCTGGTCTGGAACGACGTCTCGGTCTGGGTCGCGCCGCCTCAAGAAACCTTGGACCTGGCCATGGCCGAGACCGTGACTTTCAGCGGTTCCTATCAGGAGGATCCGGGTCTGGACGGCGAACTGCTCTTGATGCCTCCGGGCACCTTCTGGATGGGCAGCCCCGAGGACGAGGTAGGCCGGAATCCCGTGTCCGAAACCCGCCATCAGGTGACGCTGACGCGGCCGTACTATCTGGGGAAATACGAAGTGACCGAAGAGTTGTGGGACGCGGTGATGGGATCCGGGACCTCGACTTCGCAGCTACCCGTGGGGCTCGTCAGTTACATCGATGCCATTCGATTCTGCAACGCCTATTCGCTCAAGGAAGGCTTTACCCCGGCTTATGATGGGGTCCCGTACAACTGGACCTGGAACCAGGATGCCGATGGGTATCGATTGCCGACGGAAGCGGAGTGGGAGCATGCCTGTCGCGCCGGCAGCACCACCGCATTCGCCAACGGCCCGATCACCGAACCGATCTGCGAGCTCGATCCGTACCTGGATCTGATGGGCTGGTACTGCGGCAATTCACCGGATTCGGCCCAACCCGTGGGGTTGAAACAGGCCAACGCGTGGGGTCTTTTCGACATGCACGGCAACCAGGTCGAATGGTGCTGGGATTGGTGGATGCGGCATCAGCCCGGGGCCGTGACCGATCCGCTGGGACCGGATAGCGGCGAATACAAGGTATTAAAGAGCGGTAGCTGGGTCTGGTATGCGGCGGGCTGTCGCTCCGCGGCTCGCGGTTGGGATATCCAAGGTGGCTCCGGCTACCCCTACGGACTCCGTCTGGCCAGATCGGTCAGATAAACGCGGGATGTTCTGGTCTTGACGGCCTTTTGTTGCCATCCGGTGGCCCGGCCTCCGCCGGAGGCCTAGATTGTCGACTAGGAGGCGCCCCATGGTCAGGCCCAGCCGAACTCTCGATCCGCTATTCCGGAAACCGGCAAAGCGCGACCCCGCCCAGGATCTCCAACGCCGGGCGGACCGCATCTGCTCCTTGATTGTCGCCAGCGATTATCCGGACATCGACATCGACATCGAAATCCACAACCTGCGCCAGTGGTGCGAAAAGCACATCCCCGCGCGCAGGGATCTTTTTGAAATCATTTACGTGAACCGCTTCCGACGGCTCCGCGATCAGTTTCGCTCATGAGCTTTCCCCTTGGGCCGGTTATCGGGGAATGGTCGACGTGAAGGACCCCGACGGCATTGAATTCCTGCAATGGGCTCTGCCGCACCTCAACATGCGCTGGCCGGGCTTCCGCAAAGTTCGCAGGCAGGTGTTCAAACGTATTCAACGTCGCATGAATGAACTGGGCCTTTGCAGCGCCGCCGGGTACCGCGCCTACCTCGAGCAACATGCCGACGAATGGGCGGTCCTGGATGGGCTGTGTCGGGTCAGCATCTCCCGGTTCTACCGCGATCATGCGCTGTTCAAATCGTTGCAGGAAGTGGTCCTGCCCGACCTGGCACGCAACTTAGACCAAGCCGAGTTGCACTGTTGGTGCGCCGGCTGCGCGGGGGGCGAAGAACCTTATTCGTTGGCGATCATGTGGGATCGCGAGTTGGCGGCGCGGTTTCCTGAGCATCGGTTGCGGATCCTGGCCACCGACACGGACGAGGTTCAGCTCGAGCGGGGGCGCCGGGCGTGCTATCCGCCGAGCGCGTTGCGGGAGTTGCCGACCGAATGGAGGGAGACGGCATTCACTTTGGCGGCGGGTGTCTACGCGTTGCGGCCGGAACATCGCAAGCGCGTGGAGTTCCAGCTTCACGACGTTCGGGCGGTGCCGCCGCCGGGAAGGTTCCACCTTGTCCTGTGCCGTAATCTGGCGTTCACGTATTTCGACCAGAACATGCAGAGCCAGGTATTGGAGCGGTTGCTGGAGAGTCTGGTCGTGGGCGGGTATCTGGTGATCGGGACGCGCGAGGAATTGCCGGACGAAGGAGACGACCTGGTGCGGGTGGCGCCGGGCAGAGGGATCTACCGCCATGATATTGGCGGCTGATGGATTTTTGGGAGACATTGGTATTCCCCGCAATGGCTCGCCCACGGTCAACCGGAGGTCGAACATGCGAAGGTTCCTGCTCGCTCTTCCCCTGCTGGCCCTGTTTGACGGTGAAACGGGTGCCGGAGGATCGACCCTCCAGCAAGTGAAGCTTCCCGACCCGAATCGCCAGGGAGAACTCTCGGTCGAAGAGGGGTTGCAGAAGCGCCGGTCGGTCCGGGAGTATGCGCCCGGACCACTGAAGCTTGAAGATGTGGCCCAGATCCTTTGGGCCGCCCAGGGTTTCAACGACCCGGAAGGTTACCGAACCGCGCCTTCAGCCGGGGCACTGTATCCGCTCGAAGTCTATCTGGTTGTGGGCGAGGTGTCCGACCTTCCGGCAGGTGTGTACCACTATCGTCCCCGGCAGCACGATCTGGTTCTGGTCAAGAGCGGCGATATGCGCGGACCTCTGTTCTCGGCCTCCATCAGGCAGGAATATGTCAGGGATGCTCCTGCCGTTCTGGCCATCGCCGGTGTCTTCGAACGCACCGCCCGCAAGTACGGCCAGCGGGCCCGCCGCTACGTGCACATGGAGGTCGGTCACGCCGCCCAGAACGTGTATCTGCAGGCGGTGGCCATCGGTCTGGGAACCGTGATGGTGGGCGCCTTTGATGACGGGGATGTGCAGAAGTTGCTTGGCCTTCCCCAGGATCATGAACCCCTGGCGCTGATGCCGCTGGGCCGCAGCCGCTGAATCCTGCCCAACAGCGGTTGGGGTCTTGCCCGGCCCCATCGTAACCGCAAAACTGTCATGGCGGACGGCAAATTTGGGGGAGGGACAGGTCGCGTTCAATGGCCGCTTCGCCAGGTTGTTGCTATATTTACATTTGCCGCAATCATTATCCCATCGGATCTTGTTGAAGGTCGATAATACGAAAGGGGGCCTGCGGATGCCTTTTTCCAGTCCACAGCCTGCCTCGTTCACGCCGAAAGTTTTCTACTTCAGTAAGCCCTCGCAGATTTCGGAGATCCCTGCCGCGGTCGCCCGTAAACTTGATGCCGTGGCCGAACAATTTGCTTTCCGTGCCAATGACTACTACCTGGGTCTCATTGACTGGAACGATCCGGCTGACCCCATCCGCCGACTCATCATACCCGATACGGCGGAACTCAACGATTGGGGTGAGTTGGATGCCTGTAACGAGGCCGGAAACACGGTAGTTCACGGACTCCAGCACAAATATCGTGACACGGTCCTGGTACTGGCTGCGGCCACCTGCGCCGCATATTGCCGCTACTGTTTCCGCAAGCGGCTGTTCATGCGCCACAACGAGGAGACCGCGCGGGACCTCGGTCCGGTCTACGAGTATGTGGCCCGGCATCCCGAGATCACGGACGTCCTGCTGTCGGGCGGCGACCCGCTGGTGTTGAGTACCGACCGTTTGGCGCCCATCATTCGCCGTTTGGCCAATATTCCCCATGTGCGGACCATCCGCATGGGCTCCAAGGTGCCGGCGTTCAATCCCCACCGGTTGCTCGACGACGAAGCCCTCCAGGAACTGGTCGCCCAGGTGACGGCGGGCGGGACGGCCGTGTACCTGATGGCCCACTTCGACCACCCCCGCGAACTCACCGACCTGGCGTGCAACGGAATCCGGGCCATGCGGCAGGCGGGCGCCAACATGGCTAACCAGTGTCCCATCGTCCGGGGAGTGAACGACGACGCCGAGGTGCTCGCCGAGCTTTTCGAGGCGGCTACGGAACTGGGCATGCCTCAGTACTATCTGTTCCAGGGGCGTCCCACGTCCGGCAACGAGCCCTACGAGGTACCGCTGGTGCGGGGTTGGCAATTGTTCGATGCCGCGCGCCGCCGGTGTTCCGGTCTTTCGCGGTGGGCGCGGTTCGTCATGAGTCACGCCAGCGGCAAGATCGAGGTGCTTGGGGTGGATGATCGACACATCCACCTGCGCTATCATCGAGCCCGCGACGAGGCCGACGAGAGCCGGATCATGGTGGCCCGCCGGGATGATCGGGCCTGCTGGTTCGACGAACTGGAGTTGCTGGACCTTTGCTGAACGACTCGTCGCCACAAACAGGACCGGCCCCGGAATCATCCCCTGTCCCGAAGGGCCGGCCGGTCCTGTCACGGTTGTTGTGCGTTGTTCTTTTCGCAACCGCCATGGGATTCCTGGAGGCCATTTGTGTCATCTATCTCCGGAAAAACCTCTTCTTTTCCGGACCTGACATCCAGGAGATCGTGGCGCAACTCGGTCGCTTCGGAATCGAACATGTTCGCGAGGCGTGCACCATCGTCATGCTCTTGACAGTGGCGTATGTCGCCGCCTTCAATTCCCGAACCGTAATTGCGATGTTTTTCCTGATGTTCGGCGTCTGGGATATTACCTACTACATCGGCTTGCGGATTTTTGCGGGCTGGCCGGTTTCATTGGTGGAATGGGATTGCCTGTTTCTGATCCCCGTGCCCTGGTATGGCCCGGTGCTTGCCCCCGTACTCATCAGTTTGTTCTTCGTGGCCAGCTGTATTCTGCTGATTCTTCGCGAGGCCGCCGGCTCCAGCCTGCGGATGACATTGCCCGCCCTGGCCCTGCTGGGATCGGGCTTCGGGCTCTGGTACTGGTCGTTCGTGAAGGATACCGATACCATCATGGCCGGCGGCTATTCCGGTGTCGTGTATTCGTGGCCCCTGTTTTTCGGCGGGATGTCCTGTGCGGTGCTCGGGGTCTTTATCGCTGCGCGCAAACGGGTCGAATATTGTTGAATACAGGATGTCAATATGATACCTTCCGCGAGGGGCATCAGGGGGGATATCATTTTTTCGTTTTTTTGTTTCCCCTTTTGTTGCTCTAACTCATTCCTAGGGGGGAATATCATGAAAATTATCCTACTGTTCGTCGCCATAGCCGCCTTGGGCCTGACCGGCCTGGCGCATGGCCAATGCAACACCGATCCCAACGAGATCGGCATCTTCTGGGATCAGGACTGCACCACCTGCACGAATTGCCTGTACTTTACCGGTGGACCGGCGTACGCCTACGTCATCCTGATCAACTGCACCCAGCCCGCGGGGATTAGCGGATTCGAGTTCTGCCTGGTCAATGCGGACGGGACGGCTTTCCTGCCGACTCCCGGCAACTTCATCTCGGGGTACACCTACCCACCCGGGGCGATCAATGCTCACACCGAGCCGTGTTTCGCCGTGGGATTGGCGAGCCCGATGCCCTCGAGCCCCTGCATGACCCTGATTACCATCAATCTGTTGATTTTCGGAGTCGATCCTTGGTGCTTCGGCGTCATGCCGTCGGTTCCGGCCTCGATTCCGGGGCACATGGCCTATGCCGACGGGGCTAATCCCGGCCTTCTGTTGCCCATGTATCCCAATACGGGACCTGGAGCCACGGATTACGCCATGGCCTGCGTGAACAGTCCGATCTGTGATCAACATCCCGTCGGGGTGGAGGAATCGAGTTGGGGGTCCCTCAAGAGCTTGTACCGCTGACCTGACCTGCTCGTTTGGACGGCCCGGGTTGCCGCGCGGCAGCCCGGGTTCTTCTGTTCGAAAATCATCCGGCGGGCTGGACGATGGATGCAATTGTTGGTAATTTTCCGTGCTGTCGTCGCAAAGCCACCCATTCCAAAAGGTCGACAACCCATGCCTGAGCAGCTATCCGGATTCCACCGGGACCGAGCGAAGTTTCTGTGTTCTGCCCTGCGGCGGTTTCCGGTGGTGCTCACTGTGATGGTCCTTGCCCTACCTGGTTTATTTCCCCGGTCGGCCGGCGCCTCCGGTATCGAAATGATCCTGATTCCCCCGGGAACGTTCCTGATGGGGAGTCCGGAAAGCGAGCCCGGGCGCGCCGACCACGAGTTGCAGCATAAAGTCACCCTGACCCGCGCCTTTTGGCTGGGAAAAACCGAGGTGACTCAACGCCAGTGGAAGGCCGTGATGGGGAACAACCCGGCGAAGATCAAGGGCGAGGATCATCCGGTGGAGAAGGTCAGCTGGTACGACTGCGTGAATTTCTGTAACAAACTCTCGGCGCTGGAAGGGCTGACGCCGGCCTACCAAATCTTGGGGGAAAGCGTCACCTGGGACCAGTCGGCCGACGGCTATCGTTTGCCCACGGAAGCGGAGTGGGAGTACGCCTGCCGGGCGGGGACGACGGGGCCGTTTGCGGGTGACCTGGACGAGATGGCAATCTATAGCAAGAACTCGGTCAGGAAAACCCGTGCGGTGGGGACCAGAAAGGCCAACCCCTGGGGTTTCCACGATATGCACGGCAACGTGGCGGAGTGGTGCTGGGACCGGTATGAGAGGGATTATGGGGCGGATTGGGTGATCGATCCGACCGGTCCCGCTGAAGGCGATTTCCGGATCGAACGCGGCGGCAACTGGCATTTCAACGCCATGGGTTGCCGGTCCGCGAGCCGCGGCACGGACAAATCCGTCACCCGGAGAAACAGGGTGGGTTTCCGTCTGGCGAGGTGGGCTCTCAACTAACGATAAAGAGCCTTGAAACCGCCCAATGAAGTTTTACTGGTGGCAACCCGGACCGGGCCCCATATATCCAGTCTTCCACTGTTGGATGTGTAGAGATTTCCGTTGTCACCCTCCTGAATCCCCCTTGTGTTCGGGGCGTACCAACTTGTCAGCAGGGTTCCCGCCGGGTCAATTTTGAAGGCAGTCGGTGTTCCCGACCCGTTGAGAATACTGACCACCCCAATGGTCCCTTCGGGGCCGACATCCATAGCAAAGGGGAGGACCGACCCACCGAAGCGATAGACTTCTTCGATGAATACACCATTCAAATCCGTCTTCTTGACCCTGTTTGTAGACTTATCCCATTCGATGGTCAGAACATTTCCCTCGGCATCAAAGTCCACGTCACGCAGGCCGATGAACTGGTCGTTTCCGGAGCCCCATGATCCCCACTTCATTTTGAAATTGCCGGAGGAATCGAAGACCTGCAGTCGGGAATTGAAAAAGTCGCAACATAAATATCCCCATTGGGATGGACCGCAATGCCATGAGGCTGATTGAATTGCCCATCTCCGGTGCCAATGCTGCCGAATTCCATGAGGAATCGACCGTGTACACATTGCCCGCGTCATCAGTCACGATTCCGTAGAAAGAACTCGCGGCAGTGCCGTCGGGGTAGAATACCGGGTCTGTCCTTAAAATCAGCGGAGGGGGATCTTCCAAAGCCATGGCTGGAATTACGAAACCGACCACCAGAATGAGCGCAAAGATGACAGATAGTTGGGACTGACGCATTTACTGGACTCCTGTCTGGACAATTTTGAAAATTTGCCTCCGGATGGTGAAGACGGATGCTTCCATTCATACTGACGAAAAGGCATACAAATCCGGCCAACTTTTTTGACGAGGACATTTGGACTTGCTGCCCTGCCCAGGCTTCTCAAATGTGCCAACATGGGGAACGGCCAGTAAAGAGGTGAGCCCAGGTGGATCCGTTTACCGGGGTCGGGGACCACAACAAAGGCCCTGGCTTTTCGGCCAGGGCCTTGTTTTCGTGGGGGCCCAGGGCAGATACTGCCCCGGGCAGGCCTTTGTCATGGGCAAGAAGCACCGATGGACTGGGCTATCTTACTCACGTCAGACAGGTTGACGACTCCGTCGTATTGGAAATCAGAACGGAACGAGTAGCCACCGAAGAAATCAGCGGAGAAAAAAGACACGTCAGACAGGTTGACGGCTCCGTCGCCGTTGATGTCGGGGCTGTTGTGCATGATGTTCAAACCGGGACCGCTGGTCAGAGGAGAACCGGCAATCATCACCACGGTAAGATCTTGGCTGTAGCCGCCGGCCCGCAGCGGATTGGTCCAGGTGGTCTGGCCATTTGCATCGGTGTCGGCGTCGGCAATCGCGCCTCCCTGGCAGGGACGAATACACCAGTGACAATCAGCAACGGATTCGAGCCACATGTCCTCGGCCGGGTAGTTGGCAACAGGGTTGTTTGCAGGGTCCCTGAGATGCAGCGTGATGGTAGCATCAATCGTACTGCCGACAAAGATCCA
>JBDLKA010000086.1:0-15244 GCA_039714075.1 Candidatus Krumholzibacteriota bacterium
TGGGGCAGGGTTTCCACGTAGGTGTTCTGCAGCTTGGCCACCTGGCGGTATTCCAGGATCAGGGCCGGCAGATCGTGCTCGTCCGCCAGCGCGGTCAGGACGCTGACATCGGTGCTCCAGCCGGTGGCCGTCTTCTTGATCGGCTTGAGACCCAGCTTCTCGAACAGGATGACGGCCAGTTGCTTGGGACTCTGGATATTGAAGTCCTCGCCGGCCAGTTCTATGATGCGCTCGCGCAACGAGGTCATTTCCTTGTCGAAACGATCCCGCAGACTGCCCAGGAAGGTCTGGTCCACCATGATCCCGTTGCGTTCCATGGCCAGCAGGACCCGGGCGACAGGCATCTCGAGGTCCCGAAAGAGGTCGGCCAGACCGGCCTCGGCCAGCTTGGGATCAAGGATTTCATACAACCGCAGGGTCATGTCGGCGTCTTCGGCGGCGTAGAGCGCAAGCTGGTGCCGGTCTACCGCCAGGATATCCTTCAACCGGTCCGAACTGCTGAACAGGTCGGCGAATTTCATCATGGGGTGATCAAGGAATTCGAGGACCAGGTCATCCAGGCCATGGCTTCTGCGTCCCGGATCCAGCACATAGGACGCCAGCATGGTGTCGAACTGGTCGCCACCAAGGTCAAGGTCGTGGCGCCCGAGGACCCACTCGTCGAATTTGAGGTTCTGCCCCACCTTGAGACAATCCGCGGCCAGCACACCCTTCAGCTTGGCCTGCACCGAAGCAAGGCGCGATTCCTCGCGGCCAGTGGGAAACAGGGTGCCCCCGGCGGCCGTGGAATCATCGACTTCACGCCACAAGACCGGAACATAGGCGGGTTCCAGCCGCTGCCCGGCACGATCCCATCCCGCCAGGCAAACACCCACCAGGCGGCATGTGTCTGTGCGCAATCCGTCCGTCTCGGTATCCACAGCCAGGGGGGCCAGGGGATCCCGGCGTTCCAGCCAGGATTCCAGCAGTTCGTCCGAGTCCAACAGCACGTAGCCGCGTTCCTTCAGCCGCGCTTCCCAAGGGGTATCTTCCTCTTGAGCCTTCGGGATGGTTTCGTCCGCAGAGTCCGCAGCCGGTGTCGGTTCCCCGGCTTTCTCCAGGCGCTCGATTTGGGCCAGGACCCGTCGCAGCCCGAGGGACTGGAGTAGCTTGCGAACCCCCGGACCGGTCGGGAGAATCGTGTTCATGGCCTCCCAGTCCAGTTCCAGATCCACGTCCTGCTTGATGACGAACAGGTCCCGGGAAAGGAATACCTGTTCCCGGTTCTCCCCCAGAACGCGCTTGAGGCGGGGGGTCAACTTGCTCTTCTCCAATCCCGCGTAGAGATCTTCAAGGTTGCCGAATTCCTGGATCAGCTTCCGGGCGGTCTTGTCCCCCACCCCCGGCGCGCCGGGGATGTTGTCGGCCGCGTCACCGGCCAGGGCGAAAACCTGAATCAGGGACGCAGGATCCATCTTGTATTCACGCCGGACATCGTCATCGGTCAGGGCCTTGGGGTCGGCGCCCGCCTTGCCGGGTTTGAGCATGCCCGTCCGGTCGTCCAGCAACTGCATGAAATCCTTGTCGCCGGTGTACAGCCAGACCTGGTCACAAATACCCGCCGACCGGCGGGCCACCGTCCCCATCACGTCATCAGCTTCCACGCCCTCTTTTTCCAGAACCGTGATTCCCCAGGCCTTCAGCAACTCCCGCAGGCGGGGCAACTGGTCGGCGAGCTCCTCGGGCATGGGTTTCCGCTGGGCCTTGTATTCGGGGAACATCTCGTGACGGAAATTACGGCCCTTGACATCGAACACCACGGCCATCTTCTCCGGCTGGTGCTTTTCGATAAGACCCAGCAGGGAATTGAAAAAACCGAAGACAACGGATGTGATTTCGCCGTTGGGCGCGGTCAGGGGACGGCGGGCGAAGGCGTAGTGCGCGCGGTAGAAGAGTGCGGAACCGTCGATCAGGATCAGGGACACCGCCAAGGCCTTTCATTGGTCGCAAAGGTGGCTGAAAATGGAACCGGAGGACCGCACCGGCGCCTCAGGGCTGGTAAATATTTTGGGCGGTGATGAAATCCGCCACCGCCGGGGGCAACTGGTCGACAGGCATGATGCCCCGGGCCAAGATAGCACGGACCGCGCTGGATGACACGGGATGGTCGAAGTCGTTGACCGGGATCACCCTGCCGGGATCCAGACCGGACCGCCGGATGCTTTCCGCGTCCGGATCGACTCCGTCCCTGGGAAAGACCACGATCTCGGCCAGCTCCTGTATCCTGCCCGGCTCCCGCCATCCCGCAAACCCCGTCAGGTTGTCCGCGCCGATGACCAACCGCAGGCGGTCGCCGGGGAAATCAACCGCCAGATCCTCCAGGGTTTCCACCGTGTAGGACACGCGGCCGCGGGTGATTTCACGGTCGTCGACCTCGGTGCCGTCCATCCCGGCGAAAGCCAATTCCACCATGGCGAGACGGTCGGAGGGGGTGGCGGAATCTTCGAATTTGTGGGGGGAACGCCAGGCGGGAACCACCAGAAGCCGGTCAGCCAGATCGTTTTCCAGGATATGGGCCGCCATGGCCAGGTGACCCAGATGAACCGGGTCGAAGGAACCGCCCAGGATGGCCCGTAACATCAATCCCCATCCTCCTCCAGCGACCGGAGGGCTTTCCCGGCCTTTCCTGCGTAACGGCTGTCCGGATATTCACCGACCAGCCTCTCGTACATGCGGGCGGCGGTGTCCGGGTCGTCCAGCTTTTCGGCGGCCTTGGCCCGCTCCCACAGCACGTCCGGAATGAGAGAGCTCCCCGCTTCATCGGTCATGATGTCGTCGAGGGTGATGGCCACCGCTTCATGCCGGTGCAACTGTTTGTAGATCTTGACCTGTTCCAGCCTCTTGCGCACCATCAAATCCGATATCCCGGCCATGTGCTCGACGACCTGCGGCATGTACCTTGAATTGGGGTATTCCTGGCTGAATTTCAAAAAGTGCAACCGCGCTTCATAGGCGCCGGTGATGTCCCTCTCGATACGACCCACCTGTTCGAGATAGGCCACGCCCTCCTGGTAGAGAGCGTCTTCCACCCGGTTGCTGGTGGGGTAATCCTTGCGCAGGATCTGGAGTTCAACGGCCGCCAGGGGATACTCCCCCATTTCCATGTAGGTCAGGCTCTTGAGGTACTGGGCTTCGGAGGCCAGGCTGTCGGTGGGATTGTGGCGGATGAAGGATTCCAGGGCCGCAACAGCTTCCACGTCCTTGCCCTGTTCCGCAAAAAACACACCCCGTTCGTAGGTGCCGCTCTGATAGGGGTTGCTCGCCCCGCAACCGGCCAGGACGGAAAGCACGATAAAAATGGCCGGAACGAGGGCCCGGGATCCGTTCATGCTCTGCCGGAACATTGCTGCCATGAACAAGCAATCCTTCCTAGAATGCCCGGGCGTGCCGGGTCAGTTTCCTGTATTGGAAAAATAAACGGCGATCAGACCGACCAGTGTCCCCAGGACGACGATCTCCTCCATCCGATTCTGCCAGCCACTGCCGGAAGTTTCCGCGGACGTAAAATCGTAGAGCGGGGATTCAACCGCATCGAAGTCGCCGTTGTCGACCCTGTCGGCGAACCGCCGCGTCACGATATCCTTGAACAGCAACCGGCCGGAATCGGCTTCGGTCAACTCGACCGAGGCGGTTACCGAGACATCCCTGGCGACCCAGCGTTGCCAGATCCCGAGAGTCCGGCCCACCTCCGGGTAGGACAGTTCCACGCCGACGACCTTGTAATCGAAAACGATGTCGACAGGAGCCTGGACGGTGGAATCGGCGGCGACCACAAAAACCTCGTGGCCCATACTGCCAAGAATGTCGGAGGCCACACCGCCGAAAACATCATCCCCGTCCAGGCCGCCCTGGTTGACCATCAGAACGGCGGCCGGAGGCGCAGGCAACACATTGGTGAAAGAAGCCACGATTTCACTCATCAGGGCCTCGGTAAGCCACAAGTTCGTGCGCACCGTATCGGGTGCATCGAAGGCGGGCATGTAACCGGCCGCGGAAGCGCCGCCCTCTGCCTCACCGGCGGCCATCCCGGTACCGGCCAGAAGCGCGACCATCAACGCAGCCAAGACCAGTGTTGAACCAGATTTCCTGTCCATGCTTCCGGATTCCCTTTCTCGCCCGGGGATCGATGGATCCCGGCGGATCGTATCCACAGCGCTAAACATTCGCAGCCCAGGTATCGTACGGGGTGACCGCCCTGAATTCAGCGTCAACCCAATGGCCGGGCTGCAGGCCGGCCGCGGGCATGACAATGATCCCATCCAGATCGTAACCGAAATGATAACTCCGACAAAGGGCCAGGGAAACTTCCGATCCCAATACACCGCCAAAGGCTTCGCGTTCCCTTTCGTCCGCCCAGACCCCCTCGCTGAAGGATTCCAGGATGCGCGAAGCCTCTTCGGACCCGTCGGCGCCGGGTCGGATGATCTCATCCACCACCGCGGAAAACTTCCGGCCCAGCCTGGTCTGCTGCCGGCCCAGGGAGATATCGGCCTGCAGATCCATGATCAGGGCTTCCCGGTCATGGATCACCTCGTCCGGAACGCGGTCGGGCATTTCCGCCGCCGGCGTTCCCTTTTCGGGAGAAAACCGGTAGGTGCCGAGATGGTCGAATTCAACGGCGGCCAGGAAATCGGCCAGAACCGAAACATCCTCATCCTCTTCCCCGGGAAACCCGAGCAGGGCGGTGGAACGGAGAACCAGATCGGGCCGGTCTTTCCTCAGGGCGTGAAAGAAGTCGGGCGAAGCCTTGGCGCCGCCCGGGCGGTTCATGGCCTTCAGGATTCGCGGTGACGCATGCTGGATGGGGATTTCCAGATAGGGCGCCACCTTCTCCAGTTCGAGCATCCGGCGCAAATCATCGACCGAGACCATGCCCGCGTACAGGTACAACAACCGCAGGCGGCGCAGGCCGTCCACCTGGTTCAGGCCGGTGACCAGTTCCAGCAGGGTCTGACCGGTGTCGCGCCCGAAATCGCTGGTGTTCTGGGAAACCAGCTGGATCTCCGTCACACCCCTGGCCACGTGCCCGCGCACCTCGGTCACGATCTCGTCCACCTGCCGGCTACGCTGCTTGCCCCGGATCAGGGGGATCCGGCAGAAGGTGCAGCTGCAGTTGCACCCCTCGCCGATCTTGACAAAGGCCACGTGGGGCGGCGTCAGCAGGGGACGCCCCACCAGGCCGGTGTAGTCGACGGCCATGGGATCTTCAACCAGGGGCGGCCCCGCCAGGGGGAAGTCTACCGCCGCCGGCGTCTTCACCGATCCGGTATCCGGAATGCCACCGAGACAGGCGGCCACCACGCGGTCGAACTGCCCCACGCCGGCGACGATGTCCACCTCGGGGAAACGGCTCTGGATTTCCTCCCCGTGTTCCTGGGACCAGCAACCGAAGACGACCAGGGTCCGGTCTTCCTTGTTTTCGATCAGGGAGCGCAGGGTTTCTTCACTGTCGGCGCGGGCCGCGTCAATGAAGCCACAGCTGTTCAGCACCCAGATATCCGCGGAGTCGGGGTCATTGACCGGCTGGATTCCCTTGAGGGCGAACCGCCCCAGCAGCGCTTCGGAATCGACCAGGTTCTTGTCGCAGCCGAGGGTGGCGCAGAAAACGCGTTTCATCAGGCCTGTCCCTCTTCCATGCCGGGCAGGTCCTCGGGTTTGATCAGGACATCCCGCGCCTTGCTGCCGGTGAACGGGCCCACCACGCCCGCCTCTTCCAGCATGTCCATCAGTCGTCCCGCCCGGGTGTAGCCGATGCGCAACCGGCGCTGCAGAAGGGATGTGGAACCGCTCTGGTGCAGGACCACAACCTCTCTCGCCTGCTCGTACAAATCGTCCTCGCCGGTGACCATGCCCCCGCCCGCGGGGTTCTCGGTCAGGCTGATTTCCTCGGTGCTGCCCGAGAACTGACGCCAGTGTTCGGCGATGGCTTCGCATTCATCCACATCGATGAAGGATCCGTGCACACGCACGGGAAGGGCCCGGCCAGGCTGCAGGTACAGCATGTCGCCGTGGCCGAGCAATTGTTCGGCGCCGTTCATGTCCAGCACCGTGCGCGAATCGTTCTTCTGGATCACCCGAAAGGCGATCCGGCAGGGGATGTTGGCCTTGATCACACCGGTCAGCACATCAACGCTGGGCCGCTGCGTGGCCAGGATCAGGTGGATGCCCACCGCCCGGGCCTTCTGGGCCAGGCGGGTGATCGGGCCTTCAATATCGTTGCCGAGCTGGAGCATGAGGTCGGCCAGTTCGTCGACGATGGTCAGGAAATAGGGCATGGGTTCGGTGACGACTTCGCCGTCGGTGTCGGTAACTTCTCCCCGGGCCACCTTGTCGTTGTACTGCTGGATGTTGCGGACCGAACATTTGGCCAGGCTGCGGTAACGGTGTTCCATCTGGGCCACCATCCACTGCAGGGCCTTCAGGGATTCACGCGGATCGGTGACCACCGGCAACAACAGGTGCGGGATCCCGTTGTAGACGTTCATCTCCAGCATCTTGGGATCGATCAGGATCATGCGCAGCCGGGACGGATCATTCCTCATGATGAGGTTGCAGATGATGGCGTTCAGACAGACGGACTTGCCGCTGCCCGTGGAACCGGCCACCAGCAGGTGCGGCAGGGCGGCGACGTCGATGCTGACCGGCCGGCCCACCACATCCTTACCCAGCACGACCGAAAGAGGATTGCGCTTCTGGGTCCCGGTCAGTTCCAGGACCTCGCGCAGGCGGACCATCCTGGCGGTGGGATTGGGAATCTCGATGCCCACGGCCGCCTTGCCGGGAATGGGCGCTTCCATGCGGATGGACCGGGCGCGCATGGCCAAGGCCAGGTCGTCACTTCTTTGCACGATCTGGTTCACGCGGATACCGGCGCCGGGCTGGTATTCGAACGTCGTCACCACGGGACCGGGACGAACGTCTTTCACTTCGCCTTCCACCCCGAACGACCGCAGAGTGTCTTCCAGCAGATCGGCCGACTGATCCAGGTCGGTGGCGGAGATCGCCTGCCCCTCGGGGCCAGCCGGCGTCAACAGGTCCAAGCCGGGCAGGGCCATGGGACCGGTTTTTTTCTTGGCCTTTTTGCGGGGCCTGGGCCTGGGGGCTCCACCTCCGGTCGCGGGACCGTCGCCCTCGAATTCACCCTCGGCGCCGGGCAGGATTCTCTCTTCGGGAATGCCCCCTGCCTGGGCAGCCACCGGGGTGGTAGGCGGGGCGTCCGGTTCGGGCGCCTGATGCAACCTTCTCTCCTTGCCGGCCGCCGTTTCTGCATCTTCCCAGTCAATGTCATCGGCAGCGGACTGCCCGGAAGCAGATTCATCACCTTCTTGATCACCGCTTGAACGGGACATCAAACCCCACAACCACCGGCCCAACCCCACCAAAGCGGCCAGGGGCCAGCTCAGAACCTCCACCAGACCACGGCCAAAGCCGAGCAGGCCTCTACCCAAAAAAGAAGACACCCCCGCCAGGCCACCCAGCCAGGGTTTGAAAATCAGGATCACCGCCACCAGCAGGAAAAGCGTCAGAAAGATGCGGCCGCCCCAGACCCCCAAGGGGGCGTATAGACCCCGGGCCAGAAACAGACCGACCGCGCCACCCAGGCGCACTCCCGCATCGCCGGTGAAAATTCCCCCGGGCTGGGCGATCCAGGCGGATGTCACGAGCCACAGGGGAACGGCCCGCAGAACCAGCGGGCGCAGGCCGCGTTGGCGACCGAGCAGGTAACCGAAACCGCTCGCCCCCACCCACAGGGGAATCGTCCAACACCACAGGCTGCCGAAAACAAGATGAAGAAAAACGTTGATGACCGAGCCGACGGGACCGCCGGCGTTTTCGAGGGCCAACAGATCGCCGGCGCCGGCGCCTTCCAGAACACCCCACCAGGTACCGGGATCACCCGCCAGGGCCAGGCCGAAGTAGACCGCCACGGCCACCAGCAACAGGCCGGTCAGCCACGGGGCTTCGTACCAGGGGGCGCCCCCTTTTTTCCTAGCCTTCTTCTGATTTCGCCCGGACACGCAAACCCTCCTGAAGATGGGTCAGTTCCTCTTCAATGAAGCGTGTCGTGGCCTTTCCCTCCAGGAAGACCTGGTTGTTCAACACCTCGAGGTGGAACGGCGTGCTGGTGGGCAGTCCCTCGAAAACACATTCGGTGAGTGCCCGCCGCATCCTTGCGACAGCTTCTTCGCGATCCTTGCCATGGGCGATGATTTTCGCCAAAAGGGAGTCATAGTAGGGAGGAACCAGATACTCGGAATAGATGTGGGTGTCCACCCTGATCCCGGGTCCTCCGGGGGCATGGTAATAGAACACCCGGCCGGGGCAGGGCATGAAGTCCCGCTCCGGATTCTCGGCGTTGATCCTGCATTCAATGGCGTGTCCGGTGACCTTCACGTCTTTCTGGGTGAAATCGAACTTCTCCCCGGCGGCCACCTTGATCATCCACTTCATGAGGTCGTATCCGGTGACCAGTTCGCTGACCGGATGCTCGACCTGGATCCGTGTATTCATCTCCATGAAGTAGAACGACCCGTCCTCGTCCAGCAGGAATTCCACGGTGCCCGCGCTCCGGTAGCCGACCTGTTTGGCCAGGCGGACGGCCGCTTCGCCCATTTTCTTCCTCAGGGCCGGATCCACCGCGGGCGAGGGAGCTTCCTCGATCAACTTCTGGTGACGCCGCTGCACCGAACAGTCCCGCTCACCGAAATGGATCACCTGGCCGTGGTGGTCGGCCATCAACTGCACTTCCACATGACGTGGATTGACCAGAAATTTTTCGATATAAACCGCATCGTTGGCGAAGGCCGCTCCGGCTTCGGTCCGCGCCGCGACGTAATTCTTGTGCAGTTCTTCCTCGTCCCAGGCCACCCGCATCCCTTTGCCGCCGCCGCCGGCGGTCGCTTTGATGATCACGGGATACCCGAACTTTTCCGCAGCCTCCGCGGCTTCTTCAACCGTATCGACGAGTCCGGTTCCCGGCACCGTGGGCACCTTGGCCTCATCGGCCTTGGTCCGGGCCGTGGCCTTGTCCCCCATCTGCCGGATCACGTCGGCCTGCGGGCCTATCCAGACAAAATCGTTTTCCTCGCAAATTTCGGCGAATTCGGCGTTCTCGGCCAAAAACCCGTAACCGGGATGGATCGCCTCGGCGCCGGTGATTTCCGCCGCCGCTATGATGTTGGGAATGCGCAGATAACTGTCCGCGCTGGAGGTCTTGCCCACGCAGACCGATTCGTCCGCGTATTTGACATGAAGGGATTCGGCATCAGCTGTGGAGTGGATGGCCACGCTCTGGATTCCCAGCTCGCGGCAGGCCCTCATGATGCGCAGGGCGATTTCGCCCCGGTTGGCGACCAGGATCTTCTTGAACATGCAGGACTTCCTGTCGGAATGGCACGCGAAATAACCCCTCCCGGGACGCCAGGGGCCCGCCACGGCATGCGGCGGCCCCTCCCCGGGGGGCATTTCGATTCGAGTCCTGTATTTTGGGGTTCCCGGCTATTGATGGCAAGAGAAAATGGCCCCCTGGAGGGCCATTTTCAGTTTTCGCGGAAATTTCCGGCCCCTCAGATGGGCTGGGCTTCCTTTTCGGGCTCCTTGGTCGACTCCTCGAAACGGTCCCAGGTGGTGTCGCTGCTGGCCTTGATGCCCTTGACCCGCAACATGAATTCGTGGGGGTTGCTGCTGGCCTTGGTGGCCACGTCCAGGGTGACCTTCTTTTCCTTGTACAGCTGCATCAACGACTGGTCGAAAGTCTGCATCTGGTACTGGATGAAGCCTTCCTGGATGGCCTGACGAATCATCACGGTCTTTTCCGCCTCGCGGATGTATTCCTTGATGGTGCTGGTGGCGATCATGATTTCGCAGGCCGGATAACGGGTCAGCCCGTCGGAATCGGCGACCAGACGCTGGGAAATGACCGCCTGCATGGTCGAGGCCAGCAGGTACCGGATCTCCTGCTGCTGGTGGGGCGGGAAGAAGGATATGATCCGGCTGATGGTCTGGGTGGCGTCGATGGTGTGCATGGTGCTCAAAACCAGGTGCCCGGTGTCGGCGGCCGTCAGGGCGATCTTCATCGACTCCGCGTCACGGATCTCACCGATGAGAATCACGTCCGGGTCCTGCCTGAGAACATGTCTCAAGGCGTCTCCATAACTAGTTGTGTCGCAACCAATTTCACGCTGACTGACAATACTTTTCTGGTCGCGATGGAGGAACTCGATGGGGTCCTCGATCGTGATCACGTGGCGGGAGCATTCCCGGTTGATGATGTCCACGATGGAAGCCAGGGTGGTCGATTTGCCGGAGCCGACGGTCCCGGTCACCAGCATCAGGCCGCGGGGGCGCACCGCCAGTTCCTTGACCACCTGCGGCAGGCCGAGTTCGTCAATGGTCTGGATATCAACGGGCACATGACGGAAAACCATGGCCACGCTGCCCCGCTGGACATAGAAGTTGGCCCGGAAACGGGCGATTCCCGGCACGCCAAAGGCAAAATCTATTTCCCGGGTGCTTTCGAACACTTCCCGCTGGGCCGGCGACAGGATCTGCTTGGCCACCGCGCTCATGTCCTCCACGGTCGGGGCCTCGTAGTCGGCAAACACCAGGGTGCCGTTGATTCTGTATACCGGCGCGGAGGCGACTTTCAGATGGAGGTCGCTGGCGCCCCGGCTGATCATTTCCTTGAGGATCTTCTTGATATCCATGTAAAGGATTCTCCTGTTACGGGTTCCGTCCCTACGGACGGGTGACGGCTCCATCGCGGGGCCGACTTTCCACTCCTGATCATCGGCAGGAAACCGGTCTTCTTGAACAGGGAAATCAAGCAGGGGCAACAAAAATCCGGACAGAGACGAGAACTCCCTGTCCGGATTCAGGATCCCAATTCAGGATCAGATAAAAAGAAAACCCGGATCAGTCCGGGTCAACAAGGAACAAAACGGCTTCCGCTTCCACCGGATTGCCGTTTTCGACGAAGATCTCCCTGATCGTGCCGCTGAATTCGGCCTCGATCTCGTTCATGACCTTCATCGCTTCGATGATGCACAGGGTCTGCCCCTCCGACACCCGGTCCCCCACTTCAGCAAAATTGGGGCTGGTCGGCGCCGGAGCCCGGTAGAAGGTGCCTACGATTGGTGAGCGCACTTCCTTCCACTTGGCCCGGGTGGGGTCGGCGGCGGGGCTGGGCGCCTCCGCGGCCGGAGCGGGCGCGGCCGGCTGCGGCGCCGGCACCTGAATGGCCGGCGCGACCGAGGCGGCCGCCATGGTCACCGGACCCGATTTCTGGATCCGGATGGTGGTCTCTTCATTGCTGACTTCCAACTCTTCGATGCCGCTGTCCTCGACCAGCTTGACAAGCTCGCGAACCTTTTCGATATCCATTTCGGGTCCTCCGGTGCGGGGATCGTTCTTCATGTCAAACTCTTCCCAGATACTTCCCTGTACGGGAATCGATTTTCAGGACCTGGCCCTCCTCGATGAAAAGAGGCACCTGAACCACGAGACCGGTTTCCATGGTGGCGGGTTTGGAGCCGCCCTGGGCCGTGTCGCCGCGCAGTCCGGGATCCGTTTCCTTCACCTGAAGCTCCACCGTCAGGGGAGCCTCGACCGTCAGCGGTTTGTCCTCCAGCAGCAACACGCTGCACATGTCGCTTTCCTTGATGAATTTGGGGACATCCCCCAGGACATCCTGGTGCAGCTGGATCTGCTCGTACGTTTCCGTATTCATGAAAACAAAAAATTCACCATCGGGATACAAGAATTGGAATTCCCGGCGTTCCAACCGAACCTCTTCAACCTTTTCCCCGGCCCGAAAGGTATGTTCGACCACTTTCCCGTTTTCCACGTTTTTCAACTTGGTGCGAACAAAAGCCGGTCCCTTGCCGGGTTTTACATGCTGGAATTCGACGATGGACCACAAGCCTTGCTTGTGTTTCATGGTGAATCCCGTCCGAAAATTGCTTGTATCGGCCAACTCGTTCCTCGCTTTCCCGAATACAATCACGCAGCGCGGTCTTTCAACCGTATCAAAATCCGCTAATTGATAACACGCCGGCCCTCTTCTGGCAATGAATGTTAGCTTCGCGACGGCCTGTCTTCAAGAAGGCCGGACATGCCCGCCAGGGCCAGCCGGTAGCCTTCGATCCCGAATCCCCGGATTCCCGCGGTCACCACGTCCGCCAGCAGGTTGTTGCGGCGAAAGGGTTCCCGCGCATCGGGGTTGGTCAGATGCAGTTCCACGATCGGGATGTCCACCGCGGCCAGGGCGTCCCGAATGGCGACCGAGGTGTGGGTGTAGGCCGCGGCGTTGATGATGACCCCGTCGGCGGAATCGCCGGCCCGGTGGATCATCCCCACAATGTCCCCCTCCGTGTCCGACTGCAGGAAATCCAACTCGAGACCGTGTTCCGTTGCCCAGCCCCGGCACAGGGTTTCCAGTTGACCCCAGGTGGTCTTCCCGTAGATCTCCGGTTCCCGGGTTCCCAGACGGCCGAGATTGGGACCACCGATCATCACCACCTTGTGTGTCACGTGGAGGTGCCTCCGTCCTGGCGAATCCGGTTGATCCAGTCCGCGAACTGCTTCTTCTCATGGGTTCGCCGGGCCGCCGGGCGAAGTTGCGGTTCCTCGGGGGCGCCCGCCCCCGGGGAGGCCGCCGTTCCCTTTTCCGCGGCGGCCACGGGGCCCGCGGACTTCAACTCGGTGATGCGCCGCTGGATTTCCGGACGGTCCGGTTCGCGGGAAGCCATCTGCTCCAGGGCCTCGAGGGCCTTGTCGCGGTAGCCCTGGGCCAGGTATATCTCCACCAGGGTCATGGTGGCGAAGGAGGAACTGGTCGAGACCGATGGGCGGTCCCGCCGGGCGAATTGTTTCGCCTCGGCCAGGGCGCCCGGCCAGCGTTCGTCATCCGGATCCAGGACAACCAGTTTTTCCAGCAGGGGAATGGACTCGTCCCAGGCCTGCCGGCTGCGGGCATCCTCGGTCATAAGACGCAGGACGACGAAATTCTCGCCGTCCAGTTCCAGGACCCGGGCCAGAACCTCCCTGGCCTGATCGATCCGACCGAGGTCCAGGAGGGTCCGCCCCTTGATCACCAGGGCCGAAACATAGTCGGGATGCCGGCCCAACCCGTCGTCCAACAGATCCAGCGCATCCTCGCCGCGGCCGGCCTGGCGCAACAGATCAGCCAAGGGGGCAAAAACCCGCGAGTGCGGGTCTTCGGACAACCGCTCGCTGAAAATGTCGATTTTCCGGGTCAAATCCATTGTGAACCAGACTCAATCAAGGGTCTTGAGGTATTCGCCCACGGATTCCATGTCCCGCCACAGGCCCGCGGTCAGTTCCAGGGGAAAACGTGCCGTCACGGTTTCCAGCACCCCGCCGCCTGCGGCCAACGCGTCCTTGTCCTGATCTTCGGTCCAACCGCCGAGGCAAAGCCCCGCACCGCCGGTCACGTTTCTGACGGCCTTACGCGCAAACACCCGGCTCATGGCGCTGAAAACATCGGCCCTGGAATCGCCTTCGCCGTTGAGACGGGCGGCCTTTTCGGCAAAGGCACACGCCACTTCACAGACTGTCATCATGTCGGCGAAGGTGAACATCACGATCTGATTCCTGGTCAGCCGTGCCCCGTGCATGTATTGGACGACATCGTTGAGCCCCCGGACCGCGGCGGCCGCCATGGCCGCGCCGACCGTGGGATCGGCCCCGTGAAGTTCGTCCATACTCGACGCCAGGTTGTCGTAGAACCCACCCTTGGACCGGACCGTTTCCTTCCACCGGTACATGGCGATGATACTCTGCTGTATCTCGCTGGTGCCTTCGTAAATGGTAGTGATCCGGACATCCCGCCGCATTTTTTCCACCACGTATTCCCGGGCGTAGCCGTAGCCGCCCAGGGCCTGGATCGAGGCATCGGCGGCGCGGTTGCCCGCTTCGGTGCTCCAATACTTGGCGATGGAGCCCTCGGTGCCCATGTCCTTGCCCCCGCTGTCGATCTGCAGGGCCACCTGTTCCATGTGCGCCCGGCCGGCGGCCAGGTCGATCCAGTTCTCCACGATCAGCTTCAGCAGATAACCCTGCTTTTCCACCAGGGGCGCCCCGAACTGCTCCCGGGCCTTGCCGTAGGCCAGCGCCCGGTTCAAGGGCCCCTGCCCCCCGCCGAGGCCGAACGCCCCGACCATCAGTCTGGTGTAGCCGAAAACGGCGTTGGCCTGTTTCAGACCCTGGCCTTCCTCCATGCCGATGAGGTTTTCCGCCGGAACATCAACCTCTTCGAGCAGGACACCGGTGGTATTGGAGGCGCGGATGCCGTGCTTGTCCTCATGCTTGCCGTCGGACAGGCCTGGTGTGCCGCGTTCGACCACGAAAAAGCTGGGACCGTCGGGCGTCTTGGCCAGGATGGTGTAGATCTGGGCCACGCCGCCGTTGGTGATGAACTGTTTGGCTCCGTTCAGGCGGTAGCCGGTGATGTTGCCGTCGGCGTCCACGATCCGGTCGGCGGTGGTCTTGAGGGCGGCCACGTTGCTGCCGGCCTCCGGTTCGGTCACGCCATAGGCGACGATGACGCCTTCGGACGCGATCCTGCCCAGCCAGAGATCCTTCTGTTCCGGGGTCCCGCCCACGAGGATGGGATCGGTGCCCAGGCAAATGGCCAGAAAGGCGGTGGCCACCCCCAGATCGCTGGCGGCCATCTCTTCACTGACGCGGCAGATGTCCCGCGCCCCGCCCCCGAGTCCGCCGTTCTCTTCCGGCAGGAAAATAAGATGGAGGCCCACGTCGGGAGACAGAAGCTTCAGGATCAGGTCTTCGGGAAAATGGTCCTTCTCGTCCAGCTCCATGATTTTTTCGTCGGGCAATTCACGCCCGACGACCTGCCGAAGGGTCTGAATAACCATATCGCACATCTCGGTGGACAAACCGGCTGGGACATTCATGGACCCATCCTCGCTTTCGACTCGGCCCCCAGGTAATGGATGCGGGCTCAGGGAATGTTGATGCTGCCGGACCCCACCAGGACACACTGGCCGCCGACATGGATGTCGTCGGCCTGTCCCCCGGAGATCCCGGCTTCGGCAATGATGCGGCTGGGGCGACCCATTTCGAGGCCCTGCTCGCTAATGATTCGCACCTTGGAACTGAACTTTACCAGACGATGCTTCACCAGATAGGCCACCAGGGCCCCGGTCGCGGCGCCACTGGCGGC
>JBDLKA010000087.1:0-14790 GCA_039714075.1 Candidatus Krumholzibacteriota bacterium
CAGTTTCAAGGGCCTGTTCGGCAAGACCGAAAACGTGGTCACCGACGGCGTGGTCCGCGAGATCACGGTGGACGAGGAGTACATCCGCAAGTCGATCCTCGAACCGAACGCGGACCTGGTCGAGGGCTACCAGGCTTTGATGCCGCCCCAACGGGACCTGTTGACGGACGAGGAGATCGAGGCCATCATCGAGGTCATCAAGGAGCTGTAGGCTGAACTTGTGACCTCGAAAGCGGCCCCATGAAACCCTGGCTGGAACTCCTGAAACTGCGCATCACGGTGGCCTCGACGGTGACCACCTTCGTGGGCTACGCGATGGTGCGGGGAAGGGTCGATCTTCCCCTGGTTCCCGTCCTGGCCGGCATCCTGCTGCAGGCCTGCGGCGCGGCCGCGTTGAACCAGGTCCAGGACGCCGCCGTTGACGCCCGCATGCCCCGCACCGCCGGGCGTCCCATCCCTTCGGGGCGCATATCCAGGACCACTGCTTTCATCTCCGCCATGTTCCTGCTCGCCGGCGGATCTGCACTATTGTGGACCGTGTCCGGCACCGCCGCGGTGCTGGGCCTGGCCGCGGCCGTGGTCTACAACGGTATCTACACGCCGTTGAAACGCGTGACCCCGTTCGCCGCCCTGCCGGGATCGGTCATCGGCGCCCTGCCCCCGGTGGTGGGCTGGGTGGCCGCGGGCGGATATCTTGCCGATCCCACCATCCACCAGGTGGCCTTCTTCTTCTTCCTGTGGCAGATTCCCCACTTCTGGCTGCTGCTGCTGTTCTACGAAAAGGATTACGCCGACGGCGGGATGCCTTCGCTATTCGATCGTTTCGACCGGCGGCAGATCGTCAGGTTGACCTTCCTGTGGATCGCCGCGGTCTGCGTGGCGGCGTTGATGTTGCCGCTGGCCGCGCTGTTCGACCACACGCCGGCGGCCTGGGTGATCGCCGCGGCGGGGCTGCTGGTGGTGGTGCGGGCGCTGAGTCTGCTGAAGGTCGATACCGAACAACTGGCGCCTTTCGTGCGCAGTTGCCGCATCCGCTTCATGGAGATCAACACCTTCGCCCTGCTGGTGTCGGTGGTGCTGGTGGTGGACTCGCTGGTCTAACGAACCAGGGTGATCTTTTTGACCTCGGCCAGATCTGCGGCCTCCATCCGCAGGAAATAAATTCCCGAGGAGACATCCCCGCCCGACCCGTTCTTTCCGTTCCAGTCCGCGGTGTAATAACCGGGTTCGTAAACCTGGTCGACGAGGCCCGACACCAGGCGCCCGGCCAGGTCGTACACCCTGATCTTCACCCGCTGGGATTTTTCCACCGAAAAGGAAACGGTGGTGTGGGGATTGAAGGGGTTGGGATGGGCTCCCAGCAGGCGGGTGATGATGCGCGGGGCCTCGAAAAACACCTCTTCGGTGGCGATGACAACCCATTCCTCAGCGGATTCGAGGTGGAAGAGGGAATAGGTGACGGTTTCACCGCCGTGTTCGTCCGCCAACGGATCGGAGGCGGTGAAACACCCCTCGCCGTCCCGGGCGAAGGGGATTTCCCATTCGGACTCGCCCTTGGCGCCGGTCAGCCGGTAGACGTCCGGTCCACCGCCGGGTTCGGGATTCCAGGTGAAGGACACCTTGCCGTCGTCGCGTGTGAGGGCGAACCCGGAGAAATGAGCCGGGCCGCCGGTGTCGCACTGCCGTTGGAAAATGCTCAGGCCCAGGCCGCCATCGGTGATGAAAGCGTGGTCACCTTCCAGATCCATTCCGTAGATGGATTGCGGTGAGTCCACCCCACCGGCGATGAAGGGGGCGGAGGGATCGGAGACATCCACGATCAGCAGGCTGGAATAATCGGTGTCGTAACCATCGGCCACGTAGGCGAAGTTGCCGATGACCTCGACGTCATAGGCTCCGCCCTGGGTGGCGACCGTGCCCAGGTGCAGGGGAGACGACGGGTCGGTGACATCGAGGACGATCAGTCCTGCAGCCACATCCGCCACGTACGCGGTCGTGCCCTCGATGGCCACACCGTAGGCCATGCCCGGGGTGGCGACGGAGCCGATCAGTTGTGGGGCGGCCGGGTTGGCGATGTCGATGACCTGCAGTCCGGCTAGATCGGCCACGAAGGCAAACGCGCCGCTAACGGCCAGGTCCCGGGCTTTTCCGGGGGTGGGCAGCGAGGCGGCGATGTAGGGCGCCCCGGGATCGGCGGCGTCGATCACGACAAGTCCCTCGAAGTCCGCCACGAAGACATGGCTTCCGGCGACCTCCACATCCAGCGCGTAGCCGGGCGTTTCCACCACGCCGGTCACCACGGGCGCGGTGGGAACCGAAAAGTCGACGATTTCCAGCCCGGAGTAGCGGCCGGCCTTGGCGTCGGAGACCGCGTTCGATCCCTTCGGGAAAACCGCGGCGAGCAAGGATTTGTCCGCGACCTGGGAAAAGACAGCTTCCGCAACGTAGGCCCGGGTTCCGGAAACGGCGACCTCCATGGCGTGGCCGGCGGTTTCCACCCCGGCCCAAAGCTGGGGAAAGTCCGGCGAGGTGATGTCCACCACCTGAAGACCGAATTCCCTGTCGGCGACGAAGGCCAGGCTGCCGGCGACCGACACACCGTAGGCCGGACCCGGTGTGTCCAGGACACCCAGGGGCAAGGGGGACTCGGGTGACGAGGCGCGAGCCACAATCACGCCGGCTTCGCGGTCCGCCAGGAAGACATGGTCCGCAGTCACCGCCACGCCGTGGGAGTGGGTGGGCGTGTCCACGGATCCGACCACCGCCGGAAAAGAGGGCAGGGTGAAGTCGACAATCTGGAGATCGCCGTATTCGAGGGCCACGAAGGCGTGGTCATCCCGGAAAACCAGGTCCTGGGCGTAGCCGTCCAGACGAAGGTTCCCGGAAAGGGAGCCTTTGGGATGGGAGTCCTCGACCCTCAGCCAATCGATGGACAATCCAACGGGAGGTGCATCGATGCCGCGTGATCCGATGAGGTTGCCCAAGGTATCAGCGGAAAAACAGGACGAGGCGAAGTTGTCGGCCTGAGAGTCGGAGTAACTACCGAATTGATCGAACCAGCTGACCAGGATATCCCGCCCCTGATCATCCCAGTCGATTCTCACGGTGTACCAAATATCGGCTTCCCAGGCGTCAAGGCTGGTTCGGAGATCCACAGGCGGGCCTGCTTGCGGATCGTCCTGCGAGAGCACCATCGTTCCATCGACCGGATCGAGTCCCACCCTGAAGTCGCCGGCGTTGTTCCCCGGTCGGTCGCTGGTGATGATATCCACGGAATTGGAGAAGTCCGGATCAGGGCCGAACGGGGCGTCCAGTTTGAATTTGAACGAAATCCTGCCGATGAAGATTTCCTCCAAGGGTGGGGCATATTCTGCATGGCCGGAACTGTCGTTTGTGAACAGCCCCTGGATGATTATTTCATTCTCTTCAACGATTTCCACGATTTCCACATATTGGGCGCTGCCCACCAGGGTGGCCGGATGCCCGCCAGTCAGGTCGTTGCCATTGCCGGAGAACAGCCAATAGGCTTCGGAAAAATATTTGGGGGCCATTGAGAGGACCGTCAATCCCTGGCTTCCGTCGGCGACATACAGTAGTTCATTCTTGTAGATTACGTTTTTCGCGCTTCCCGGGGTGCTGGTGACATCCACAACCTCCGCAGCCGCCAGGTCTCCCGTGTGGATGATCTGGACGCCGGGGGTGCCGCCGGCCACGAAGGCATAGGGACGGGATTTCCAGATGCCATGGGTGACGCCATGGGGGGTTCCCGAAGTAGCCACCGAATCCAATAGCAGGGGCGCGGCGGGGTCGGCGACGTCGAAGATCAGCAGACCGAAATCCTGGACCGCGACATAGGCAAGGTCATCCTGGACAAAAACACCGGAAGCGAAACCCGAGGTGCCGGCGAAGCCCAGGACGAAGGCGGACCCGGGATCGGTGATGTCGACGATCTGCAGGCCCGAATCTCCGGCCGCCACGAAGGCCTGGTTTCCGCTGATGACCACATCCCTGGCGTCGGCCGCGGAACTGACCGTGTGCACCGTCACCGGATTTTCGAGGTCGACCACATTGATGACCTGCAGACCGGCCGCTCCGTCGGCGACATACAGATGATCGCCTTTGGACACCACCGCCAATGCGGTCCCCGCAGTGTCGCTCGAAGTGAGCCAATGCGGGAGAGTGGAATAGTCCGTACAGGTCTGAGCGGGCGCGCCGGAGAAAAAACCCACCACACATATGACCAGGAAGACACCAAAAGATTTGCCGGACAACGGGATATTCATTTTCCCCCCTATACAAGATACCAGTACAGAATCTGAAAAAACCTTGTCGACAATCTAGCACCAGAGGGGAAAAACCGTCAACCGGCCCACCGCGTAACGATGTACCGCCGCGCAGGCACTTCCACCACCCGGTAGAAGAAGACGCAGACCAGGGTTGTCAGCACCACCAGCACGGGCAGGCGGGCTTGGCCCAGGCGGTCGGTGAACCGCATCAGGGGGTCCATCATCACGGTGAGCTGGATCAGGTAGAAGCCGTAGGAAACCTTGCCCAGATAGACGGGCAGGCCGTGGCCCAGCAGGCGGTGCAGCCAGCCGCCGGTGACCGAAAGCGCAAGGATCAGCAGGCCCGAGAAGAAAGCCAACCCGTAGCTGCAGACGTATGTGCCCGCCTGGACGAGGGTGCCGGTTTGCCCGTCGAGAAGATCCTTGCCCAGCATGCACAGAACGATGCCCGCGCCCGCACCCAGGGCCGCCGCGGTGCCCCGCCATTCGCGGAGGATCCGTTCGAGATCCAGTCCCCGGTGGACAAATGCCGCGGCCATGCCGAGGGCGAATTCCAGAAAGCGTCCGAAGATGGTGCTGTGATTCATGTGGAAGTTCGAGTCCATGAATCCCCGCCAGCCCCAGCCCTGGGTCTGGACGATCTTAACGATCAGCAGACCCGCCGCCATGACGGCGGCGGACAAGGCCAAAAGGATCATCCCGATTTTAAGAAATCTCAGCAGGCGCAAGGGCTGGGACGGCGCGCCGGCGTCACCCAGGAAGCGGGCCAGCACGGCAAAGGAAAGCGGGGCGAGCAGGTAGAAACATTCCTCCACCGTCAGCGACCAGGCCACCGGCAACCCTTCATACACCAGGCCGGAGAAGAAACTCTGGGTCATGGTCATGGTCACCAGGAAGTCCCGGCTCCAGGCGGCTCCCTGGGCCAGCAGGGTGGTGTGCTGGATCAATGCGAAAACCAGGAACAGGGGCCAGATGCGGGCAACCCTCTTGACGAAGTAGCGCCGCATGGGGACCCGGCCGGTGCCCAGGGTGTCGTAGTAGATGCGGGTGATGAGAAACCCGGACAGGACGAAGAACACCGAAACGCCCACATCGCCCTGGCGCCACAGGAACATGAAGGGGATCCACTCGCCGGCGAATTCGATGCCCCGGTTGGCCGGGCTGTAGGCATCGGCATAGTGGAACATGAAAACCAGGAAGGCCGCGATGGCGCGCAGTGATGTCAGGGGGCGAATTTCCTTCATGCCGATCCCAAGGAAGCAGAAATAATGGCAGGGGCGGGAAAAATCCCGCAGGATCCAACCCGAGGCCGCTGAATGAATTGGCCGAATTATACCATGATAAGGCCCCGCACCCCAAATGCCAGCGGTATTGCCGGATTTGACCAAACCGGTAGGTAAGTGGTAAAATTATCATCCTTTTTGAAGCGTGATGGCACCGAGAGGTCGACTCCTTGCTCCTTTCGCCCGGGCAGTTGTGTGTATTTTTTTCCAGGTCCCGACGGGCGGCCGGCCTGCTGGCCGTCTGCCTGCTGGCGGCCATGACGGTCGCTGTTCCCGCAGGCGCCCTGGTCCGCCTGGATTTCGAACAGAGATACTTCGTCCATCCGGGCGTGCAGACCTGGGACTTCAGCCTGGTGAGGGACCAGGGGGTCTACCACATATTCTACACGGCCGTATTCGAGTCCAACTCCCACGCCAGCAATGCCGATTCCCTGCGCCACGCCACCAGCACCGATCTGAAACTCTGGACCCTGGAAGAGCCGGTTCTGGCGGTCGGCCAGGGCCCGTGGGACAGCGGGGCCCTGTGGGCGCCGGACGTTTTCCGCGACGAGGCCAACAACCGCTGGGCCATGGCCTACACCGGCTGCGACAACCAGCTGAACCAGCGCACCTGCATGGCCTTTTCCGATGATCTGTTCACCTGGACAAAGTCCGCGGCCAACCCGGTCGTCGTTCCGGACACCAACCAATATGTCTGGGACCCGAACGGCAGCTGGAGCGATTTCCGGGATCCGTTCATCTACCGGCAGGACAACCAGTGGCACATGCTGGTGACGGCCAAGAAGTGGCTGGGCGTCAATACGGGTGTCCTGTTCCACGGCACCTCGACCGACCTGGAGAACTGGCAGGACGTGGGTTACCTGTTCGACAACGACGGCTTTGACAAGTGGCGCGTGCTGGAAAGTTCCCAATACCATGTCTTCGGGGACTATCACCACCTGCTGTTCGGGGAGTTCGATACACCCGGCGTCACGTTGATCACCAACGACAATCCCGCCGACTGGACCATGGCCGAGCGGATCCTGCTGGACTACGGGTACGCGCCCGAAATCAACGAGTTCGATCCCGGACACCGCATCTTTTCCCGCCTGGCTCCCTATTACAGACCCGACGGAGTGAACCTGTCCTACGTGGTGCGGCTGGACACGCTGTTGACGGAACTGGACGGATCGCAACTGGTGGTCCACAAACCCCATCCCCTGGACGATGACTGGGCCGTCCACACCGGAACCGCCAACCTGGGCAATCCGGTGTTCGGGGACAACCCCGTCTGGCGGGGCGAACCCTCGGTGGGATTGGTGGGGAACAGCTACTACAGCAGCAAGGAATACTACAACGGCCCCTTGTCCGGGCGCGGCGGTCCCGGGACCCAGCTCGGCGACGGGGTGACCGGAATCCTGGAAAGCCATCCCTTCGTGGTGACCGGCCACCGGATGTCCCTGCTGGTGGGCGGGGGAAACTTCCCGGCCACCTGTTACGTCGCCCTGGTCAGCACGGCCGATTCGACGGTCCTCTACTCCGAAACAGGCCAGGACAGCAATCTGATGTCCCTGCGGGAGTGGGACCTGGTTCCCCATCAGGGGCTGGAGTGCGTCATCCGCATCGTCGATACCGAAGCCAGCCCCATGGGCCATATCAACGTGGATGAGATCGTGGAATACGAGGATTTCGATCCGCCCGCTTCACCCACCACGGTGGTGGCCGCCTACCGGGCCGAGGGCGTCGATCTGGACTGGGACGACGCTCCGGAAACCGATTTCCAATCCCACCGGATCTACCGTTCGGCTGATCCGGATTTCGTACCCGCGGCGGGCAATCTGCTGGAGGAGATTGCGGTTTCCGCCTGGACCGATTCCACCAGCAACCCCTGGGACTATTACTACAAAATCACCACGGTCGATCTGGTGGGGAACGAAAGCCCACCCGGAGTCCCTTCCGGGGTGTCCGGAGCCCCTCTGCCCGATTTGCCCGCCGGCATCCGCCTGGCCGAAGCGGTGCCCAACCCCTTCAACCCCTCGACCCGGCTCGGTTTCGAGATCGCCGAAGCGGGACCTGTCCGCCTACGAATTTTTGATCCGGCCGGGCGTCTGGTGGCCGTCCTGGTGGACGAATCCCTGGCCGCCGGAACGCATGAAGCGGTCTGGAACGGCCGGGATTCCCGGGGCCGGATGGCGTCGGCCGGGGTTTACCTTTATCAATTGGAAGCCGGGGGTTCGGCAACCACCCGGAGAATGACGCTGATCAAATAATCCGCTTCGGTCGAGTAATCCCAACACATTGGAGATGGAAATGGCGGGCAATCCCAGATGGTGCGTGGCCGTCCTGTTGCTGTTCGCGGTCGGCCGGGTCCCGGACCCGGCCAGGGCAGATGCAGCGGCCGACGACCGTCCCAACATTTTGCTGATCATCGCCGATGATCTGGGCTACGCCGACCTGGGTGTCCACGGCAGCGACATCCGCACGCCGAATATCGACACGCTGGCCGGAGAAGGAATGCTGTGCACGCAGTTCCACACCGCGCCCATGTGCGCCCCGACCCGCGCCATGATGCTGAGCGGCAACAACAACCACGTGGCAGGCATGGGACGGCAGGGGCCCAAGCGCATTCTGCGGGAAAACCTTCCCGGGTATGAAGGCCACCTGTCGGACCGGATCGCGCCCCTGCCGCGTCTGCTGGCCGCAGCAGGCTACCACACCTACAGCGTGGGCAAGTGGCACCTGGGCATGGCCCTGGAGCACGGCCCGAAGGCCGTCGGGTTCGAGCGTTCGTTCAACCTGATCGACGGCGCGGCCAACCATTTCGATTCGGTCGGATTCTTCGCGGGCGGATCGACCTTTCGCGCCGACGGCAAGGACATCGACTTCCCCGCAGGCGGGTACTCGACCGAGGTCTATACCGACCAGCTCATCGGGTTCATCGGGGCGGGCGCCGGAGACGGGCGGCCGTTCTTCGCCTATGCCTCGTACACCTCGCCGCACTGGCCCCTGCAGGTGCCCGACGAATACCTGGATCTGTACCGGGGCCGGTACGACGCGGGCTACGACGCCTTGCGGGAAGATCGTTTCGCCTCGCTGAAGAAAGCCGGCATCATTCCCGCTTCTTCCAGCCTGCCGCCGCGGAACGAAGCGATCACGCCGTGGGACGAACTGGATCTCGAACAGAAACGCCGCGAGGCACGGAAGATGGAACTGTACGCCGCGATGGTGGAAAACCTGGACCATCACGTCGGCCGGCTGATCGGGTATCTGAAGGAGAACGGGCTCTACGACAACACACTGATTGTTTTCATGTCCGACAACGGTCCCGCGGGCGAGGATTTCTACAACCGAAGCAGTTACCGGGAATACATCCGCGCGCATTACGACAACGCCTACGAGAACATGGGCAGGGCGACGTCCTGGGTTTCGTACGGGGAGCCCTGGGCGGAAGCGGGTTCGCCGGCCTTCAGCAGGTTCAAAAGATACACGCGGGAAGGGGGGATAAGGGCGCCGTTCATCGTGGCCGGCCCGCGGGTCAGCGCGCACGGGGTCATAGACGACACCTATTTTACCGTGATGGATCTGGCCCCGACCTTCCTGGAACTGGCGGAGGCCAGGTATCCCGACGACGGCTCGGTGCGCCCCATGCTCGGGGAAAGCCTGCTGCCGCTGCTGGCGGACGGGGCCCCGGTGCATGATGAAGACTACGTCACGGTTCTGTACCACGGCGGCCGGGCGCTGGTCCGTCAGGGTCGCTGGAAGCTGGTCAACCTCGACCCACCCTTTGACGAGTCAGCGTTCGAATTGTTCGATCTGGAAACCGATCCCGGCGAAACGGTGAACCTGGCGGAGGCGGAACCGGAAAAGCGGGCCGAACTGCTCGCACTGTGGCGGGCGGAGCGGAAAAGGCTGGGGATCGTCCTGCCGGGAGATCTCTAGGCACGGAATGTGCCAAGTGGTGTCCGAGTCCACCTTCCGGATAGGAATCGAACCATGTCGCAGTTGCTGGAAGAAGTCAGCCGGGCCACCGAAGCCAAGCACTACAGTCCCAAGACCAACCAGGCCTACACGAGGTGGATCCGCCGGTTCATCATCTACCACCGCAAGCGACACCCGAAGGACCTGGGCGGTCCGGAAGTGTCGTCGTTCCTGTCCTACCTGGCGACGGACCGCAAGGTGTCCGGGTCCACCCAGGGCCAGGCGTTGAGCGCGATTCTGTTCCTCTACAAGGAAGTCCTGGGCATCGAGTTGCCGTGGATGGACGATATCGTGCGCGCCAAGAAAACGACCCATGTGCCGACCGTGATGACCGTGCGCGAAGTGGAACTGGTCATGGACCGGCTGCAGGGCGTGACCTGGCTGGTGGCGTCGTTGCTTTACGGGGCGGGATTGCGGCTGATCGAAGGGCTGCGGCTGCGGGTCCAGGACCTGGATTTCGACCGGTCCGAGATCACGGTGCGCCTGGGTAAGGGAGGGAAGGACCGCCGCACGATGTTGCCCAAGCGGGTCCGGGTCCACCTGATGAACCATCTGGAAACCACACGGCGACAGCACCAGGCGGACCTGAAGACCGGAGCCGGATACGTTGCAGTGCCCGGGGCCCTGATCAGGAAGTATCCCAACGCCAACCGCGAATGGCCGTGGCAATGGGTTTTTCCGGCAACCCGGCGGTACCGTGACCCGGATACGGGAGAACAGCGACGGCACCACCTGCACGAGTCGGTCATTCAGCGAGCGGTGAAGTCGGCGGCCCGGGAAGCCAGTATCACCAAGCGGGTTTCACCCCATATCCTGAGACATTCGTTCGCCACGCACCTGCTGGAAGCCGGGTACGATATAAGGACCATTCAGGAACTGTTGGGGCACTCGGACCTGTCCACGACGATGATGTATACGCACGTGCTGAACAAGGGAGGAAGGGGTGTGAAGAGTCCGCTGGATGAGCTGTGAATGGTTGTTTCGCCAAAAATAGCTGGTCGTGCTTCTGAAATTGGGTCTGGTCGGTGGTTTCGTCGCCGGAACCCCATGGGAAGTGTCCCCAAGGATACTATTTGCTGTGATATCCCATATCCTTGTAAAAAGATTGATAAATTGATATCATCACAAAGAGGTTGGATATACAGCGGGTTGACACTTTTTGACCGCCACGTAAACGGAGGTGGTCGAATGGATATCGGAAAATTGTACGAGAAATCGGTCTGATATCCTAGACCTGCATATTTCACGTTAGACTAATGAAGGAAGGTATTTGCGGTGCCTATAAGCAAGTCCAGATCTTGTCCAAATTGCGGGGAACCAGTTAGCTGGGTACGGCTCTGGCTTGGATGCTGGCTTTGGGCCACTTGGAATTGCCAGAATTGCGGATCAAAACTTGGTTTCAGCTTCAAGAGGCGGTCTGCGGTTGCTCTGGTGTCTTCTCCGTTTATTGGTTTCGGTCTGATATCAATTTTCGAGGGGGATTATTGGGTGGCCTTTGTATGCTTTCCGATCTGGGTGTGGATATGGACCTACGATTCCGTAGAATGTCGGAGTGTTCCGGCCGAAGCATCGAATTGAAAGACCAGGTGGAACGTCATAGTCTAACAGGAGCTTCCACCTGACAAACGAGATTTGGCATGCGCTTGGCGTGCGCCAAGCGCACGCCAAATACGTTTGCAGGTGAACCCAACGTTATATAGCAAAGAAAATTTATGGCCTTGATTCGACGAACCTCCCTTCCGGGGTCGGAATTTGAATACGTAGTTTTGTGGATCTATTGCCACCCGATGAAAAAGAAGGTTCATTGGGTGGGTCAACCATATTCTTATGGAGTTTGGCTTTAAGGGGGAAAACATGTGTAGGTTTTTTCGATTAATTTTGGTTGTCATAATTGTTTTTTTTGCATCATCGGCAGCTGCAGAACGAAAGAATCCGGATCTTCCTTACGGTGGTTTTGCTGTAGACTTGGAATTTGGAAGGAGCCTTACAACTGGTCCATATTTGTCTGAAATTCCAGATTTGGAACTTGGGGCGACCACCGCAAATGATATTGCATATTGGGGACATGTTCCGAAATCGGAAATTACAACTCTCGCCAATGCAAAGGTACTGGTTGGATTAAGTTCTAGGTTCACATTGAAATTTGGAATTAATTCTATTTGGACCGATGTGGAATCATTGCATTACTATCATCCTCATCAGGGTGAATCAACAAGTCGGATCAAGACTGAACTAAGTAAGGCAATTATCGGGGAGATTGGACTTAGGATATATTTTGGAGGGAGCGAAGACTGAATTGGAAATCTGGAAATTCGAATGGCTGAAGGGCCCAATTGGATCTACCGGACATCGGGCTCGGCGCGTTGCCATATAACAAGAGCTTCCACCTGACAAAGCCGCTTGTCACGCACCTGGCTTGCGCCAGGTCCGCGCCAAACGACTTTGCAGGTGAACCCAACGTTATGTGGATATGGGCTGAGGGTGCGAGTCCGGAGAAGTTATGAGGAATGGGATGTCCAAATTTTTTGGCCAATTTAAAAACTTCCTGGCTTTAATAGTGGTGCTATTTGTGTTTGGGGCCTCGCCAACTTCAATAGCCCAGGTTTCGGAAAGCGAGACAAAAACCGGAAGTAGAGTTCCAGTCAAAATCGAAGTCGAATCAGACCATTTCGAACTTTTTTCAATTTCACCCATTCAAAAATGGAGTCCAACTGGAACTGAGGAAACTGAACAATGCATTTGGGTCTACAGCGATACCGCGCCCAATCCTTATTCTCATTTTATTTTTGTTCTTGTCGCGGAGTGCGCCTCCGGTTTTTCCTTTGAATTTCGTGACACAACTGCGGCGGTACTTCATTCCTTTGACGTTTCTGAGGTAGCAGCAGGGTGGTATGGTGTAACGGGCCGAAGGCCATTTCCCAAATCTGTAGGGAAGTGGCAGGTTGTATCCTCGGGTAAAGTTGTTGAGAAGTGGGTTCGTCCTTAAATGGAGAAAATTGGTGGGCCCACATAACAGGAGCTTCCACCTGACAAACGCGTTCGGCACGCGTTTGGCGAGCGCCAAACGCCCGCCAAACACGTTTGCAGGTGAACCCAACGTTATGCTGGCGGGTTGACATGTATAATAGAACCCATTATAATATGACCCATGATACAGTCTTTTAAGGACAAAGGCACAGAAGACGTTTTCGACGGCACGGATTCGCGTGGCGCCCGAAAACGCTGTCCCCAATCATTGTGGGCGGTCGCTCGGCGAAAGCTCGACCAAATCAACCGCGTTCGAGAGGTAGTGGAGCTCAAAATTCCACCGGGAAATCGTTTAGAGCGCCTGCGTGGGAATCGAAGAAATCAATACAGCATCCGGATCAACCAGCAATTCCGGATCTGTTTCCAATGGGAGGAAGGCCATGCCTTCGAGGTCGAAATCACAGATTACCACTAGCCGGAATGTTGCCCGGCGGCTTCCGAAAAACCGTCCGCCGACTCACCCCGGCGAGATGTTGCTCGAAGAGTTTCTGAAGCCGCTTGGGTTGACCCAGACCGCTTTTGCTCTTCGACTGGGTGTTTCATATCCGCGTTTAAACGAAATTGTAAAAGGGCGTCGTTCAGTGACCCCGGATACGGCCTTACGGTTGGCCCGGGTCCTGGGGATGTCGGCTGATTTTTGGCTTGGGTTGCAGCAGGACTGGGATCTTTGGCATGCAATGACTAGTCCTGGTGCGAATGAAATTTCTAAGCTCAAGCCAATACCTAAAAATTGAATAAGGGGAGCATAACAGGAGCTTCCACCAGACAAAGCCGCTTGTCACGCACCGTGCTGGCGCACGGTCCGCGCCAACCGACTTTGCAGGTGAACCCAACGTTAGAAGGAAAAGGAACATTTTAGGAGCTGGTGGGACGGCCCCAATACCCGGACCGTGGTCGGGGTGGTTTTTGGGGCCAAAAAAGCCAAAAATATGCTTGTTTTGGTATATTTTTTGTATATAATATATATCATAAACCCAAAAGGGGGTGCGTTTGCAATTCGAATTTGACCAAGAAAAAAGCCAGACCAATCAAGAGAAGCACGGCATAGACTTCATTGAGGCCCAGTTGCTGTGGCTTGACGATATGCTGCTTGAAATCCCGGCGCGCACGACGGATGAGCCGCGATTTCTGATCATCGGAAAAATCGGCAACAAACATTGGTCGGCTGTGGTCACATATCGCCAGGACCGAGTCAGGATCATTTCGGTCAGGCGATCGCGCAAAGAGGAGGTTGAGATCTATGAAGGCTAGTGACTTTGATAAAAAATTCGATAGTGGTGAAGACATCACTTCGGAATTGGATATTTCGAAGGCCCGCAGGCTTAATCAAGAACCCAAGCGTATCAACGTGGACTTTCCGACTTGGATGATCGAGTCACTTGACCGGGAGGCCAAGCGGCTGGGTGTTACCCGCCAATCAATCATCAAAGTTTGGATTGCCGAAATGCTTGAGCGGAAGGTTTCTTGACCAAGCTGAAGGGCTGCGGTGGAGTTTTCTTGTTGGCTCGTTTCCTTCTAACTGAAGCTTGCACCTGACAAACGCGTTCGGCACGCGTTTGGCGAGCGCCAAACGCCCGCCAAACACGTTTGCAGGTGAACCCAACGTTAGGCAGTCAGGGGAATAGCTAACCGATTTGGCTCAAGTTTTTGGTTATTTGTGTCGACATACTAAAAAGGGTATAGTATAATATTAGTATGTGGGAAATCTACGAACATCGCCGTGTAGCGAAAGCCATCTCTGGGATTCCCTTGCAGGTCCTCAAGAGGTATGAGAAATGGAAGGATATCGTAAGGGTTTCGGGTCCGCAGGGATTGCGGGCAATTAAGGGTTTTCGCGATGAGGCGCTGCGTGGAGAGTGGAAGGGGCACAGATCCTCTCGTCTTGGCCAACAATATCGTGTGATCTATCAGGTTGAGGCCCAAGAAATTGTAGTGTACGTCATGGAGCTAACAGCCCATGACTACCGAAGGAAGTAGATCATGGTACGCAGTGGGTTCCGAAAAGCTCAAAAGTTGGTCGATGTTTCTGTAGGCGAATCGGTTCGGATCATTCGCGAACTGCAGGAGTTCAGTCAGAATGAGTTGGCGGAACTATCTGGCATTCCCCAGTCGACTATTTCGGCGATCGAAAATGATCGGGTTAGTCTCGGTGTGGAACGCGCAAAGGTTCTCGCCCGGGCGCTCCGGTGCCATCCTGCGGTTCTTGTGTTTCCGGGCTGGGAAGTGGACAGCGAGTT
>JBDLKA010000088.1:0-13988 GCA_039714075.1 Candidatus Krumholzibacteriota bacterium
AGGAAACAGCGGACATGATATACCTCCAGGGTTGGGTGCATGGGAGGTACAATCAATATACGAACAAACAGCGAAAACAGCAAGAAAAAAGTCAGCTAATCGGCAAGTTTTTCAATTGGTTATGGATGTCAAAAATCAACCCAAAATCACCCTGAAAACCCCCAAACAGACCCCCCGGGGGGCCTTCGACCGACCCCTGTCGAACCCAAAAAAAACGCCGGACCCCCTCGCGCAGGAGATCCGGCGTTACTCGCGCAATGAGTATTCTACACCATCTACTTGACCTTGTCGACCGCCGCGCAGGTGCCCTTGACCGCGTTGATCGAGACCCGCAGGGCCTTCTTCTCTTCGGGGGTCAGCTTGATCTTGACGATCTCTTCGATCCCGTTCTTGCCCAGGATGACGGGCACGCCCAGGAACATACCCTTGACCCCGTACTCGCCCTTCAGGTAGGCGGCCGCGGGAATGATCTTGCGCTTGTCGAAGGCGATGGCTTCGACCATCTCCAGGGCGCTGATCGCGGGGCTGACGAAGGCCGAGCCGCTGCCCAGCAGACCGACGACTTCGCCGCCGGCGCCGCGGGTGCGCTTCTCGATCTTGGCCAGGGCGGTCTTCTTGACGAATTGCTCGACCGGCAGGCCGTAGATGCGGCAGGCGCTGCGGATGGGCACCATGGTGTCGCCGTGTCCGCCGAGCACGACCGCTTCGACGTTCTCCACCGACACGTTGGCTTCCTTGGCCACGAAGTACTTGTAGCGCGAGGAGTCCAGCACGCCGGCCATGCCCATGATCTTGTTGGGCTTGCAGCGCAGCTTCTTGAACAGCCGGTAGACGATGGCGTCCAGCGGGTTGGCGATGGAGATCACGAACGCGTTCGGGGCGTATTTCTTGATGCCCGCGGCGACGAAGTCGGTGATCTTCAGGTTGGTGGCCAGCAGTTCCTCGCGCGAGGGGAAGGAGCCGTCCGGCTTGGCCTTGCGGGGCACGCCGGCGGTGTTGATCACGAAGTCGGCGCCCTCCAGCACCTCGTACGTCTTGCTGCCTTCGAGGTTGATGTCGTTGCCGTAGACCGGGGTAGCCTCGGCAATATCCAGACACTTGCCCTTGGCGAATTCGGGCGGGGCGATGTCGACCAGACCGACGTTGCGAGCCAGCCGCCGGGAAACGATTTCCGAGACCAGGACGCCGCCGATGTTACCGCCGCCAACGATACCGATTTTGTTGATCATGACACCGAGCTCCTTGCTGGTAAGTTCAACTTTTCCGGATTTTCGAGACCTTTTTCGAGAACCATGCGGACCTGTTAATCAGGAGAGGTACGTTAACATCAAGGGGGGCGGAATTCCAGCAAATTAGCTGTATGGGGGCGCTCAAAACCACTACGAAAATGGTCGGTTATGGGTTTTCAGGCTGGTGAGGAGAGCCGGTGCACAGGGCCGGCGCGGTGCTAGCCGAACGCACCCGCCACCGCAATGCGCGACCAGTCCTCGAAGCTGCCGCCGTCGGGTCCTTTTTCGGGGCCGGTCATGTTTTTCAATTCGTTCACCGCGATCCACCGCGCCTGGTGCGGCTCGGCCTGGGCGCTGACCAGATCCATGATCTGCTGGTCGTTGTCCGCCAGCCCGTCCAGGTCCACCTTGAACACCACGCCGAAGTGCACGCTCGAGACGTCCTCGCTGTCCGAGTTGATGAACCCGATCAGGGACAGCGCGCCGGTGCCCGGATTCAGCCCGGTTTCCTCTTCCATCTCGCGCAGGGCGGTGGCCATGACCAGGCCGTTGGCCTCCACCGTGGAATCGTCGCGGTCCAAAGGTTCGATGTGCCCGCCGAAACCCACCGACCACAGGCCGCCCAGGCGTGTTTCGGTGTGCTTGGTCCGCCGCTGGTAGCACAGGACGCGTGCGTCGTCGCCTTCGCCCCGCTGCAGCATCAGGTAGGGGATGATCTGCTTGTAGTGCGAGTTGACTTCCATGTAGTCGCGCTCGGCGAAGAACAGGTGGCTGGTCAGGTCGTCCAGGTCCACCGCTGCGGTGGCCAGGAATCCCTGGGGGCTGAGCCCGGGGAACAGATGCTTTCGTTCGACGACGAGAATGACGCGCAAGGTCAAGGTCCTTTCTACTAGGGCAAGAAACGGCCCACATTCGCCAGCTTTTGCGGCAGGTATTCATCAATCACGTAGTTCAACCCGTGTTTGGCCAGCGCCTGCTGCTCGGCGCGCACGCCCATTTTGATCATCTGCTCGAGGGCCAGCTGCCAGGCCCGGTAGTGCAGGATGAAGGGGTCGTTCTTCAGGGCGTCCTTGGCCCGCTTGATATCCACGTCCTTCAACGGATGCGTGGGCAGGTCGTAGTCGATGATGTCCTGGGGCGTGATGCCCAGCAGATGCGCCTGGGGCACGCAGAAGTACTCGTTCAGGTGTGCCGCGTTGCCCGACCCCACCTTCAGGGTGCGGTAGATGTTCGAGAAACCGTAGGGATCGCCGTCGACAAACACGTACACGGGCAGCCCGTGGCTGTCGGCCAGGCGCCGCACGAAGCGGCGGCAGGCACGGGTCGGCACGCCGCCCAGGGAGATCAGGATGCAGTTGGCCGTCTTCCAGTAGTTGTGCTTGACCAAACGCTGGAACATACCCGCGGTCTCGATGCACAGGATGAACTGCGCGTCGGTCTCGAACTTCAGGTCCTCGACCGAGATGGGAATGCTGTAGGCCCCGCTGCCGAAGCGGGTGCAGTCGATCCGCAGCTCTTCGCCCGAATCCCGGTCGTGGTCGATGACCACCAGGCGTCCGGCCACGTCGCCGCCCTTTTCCTCGGGCACGAAACCCAGCTGCTCACGGTTCACGCTGAAGAAGGCCTCGACGTCCTCCATCACCGTGTCGGATTCGGGCTGTTCCTTGAAGCGGGCCTCGGACCAGTTCTTGGAGACGTAGTAGGCCTCCCTCTTGGTGGCTATGTCGTCGGTCTCGATCAGTTCCTTGGACAGGGCCATCATCTTCAGGGTCTGGGCGAAGGTCTTGACGGTGTTCACCGTCAGCGTGCGTTCCTTCTTCTTGCCCTTCAGCTTGAAATACCCGGTGGACGAGCTGTAGTTCACGTTGGCCAGCGAGCGCAGGGGGAACTTCATCGAGGGTTTGTCGCCGAGCAGGATCTTCTGCCGGATGATGTTCGACTCGCTGCGGATCCGCCGGGAGACCGGGCTGAAGGACGCCTTGCGGGGTTCCGTGCCTGTCGTCTTGGTACGCGGAGGACCGGACTTGGCCGCGGCGGCCGCGGGTTTTTTGGCCGGAGCCTTCTTCTTTGGGGCGGCTTTCTTGCCGGCGGCCTTCCTGGCGGGAGCCTTCTTTTTCCTTCCCGGAGTCCCGAAGCTTAGCTCAGCCTGGCTCGAGGCCGGCTTCTTCGCGGCCTTTTTGGTGACCTTCTTCTTGGCGGTCTTCTTTTTCGTGGTCTTCTTCTTGGCCAAGGTATCCGTCCTTAGAGTTTCCGGCTTCTCTCGAGCGTGTCGGTCAACGTGGCGATGACTTCTTCCTTTTCACCGTCGGAAATCGCCAGGATCTCCTGCAGCGCCTCACCGATGTGGGGGATGTATTTCTGGATGTAGCTCTGTTTTTTCAACGCGTCCTTCTCGCGGGCCCTTCGTTTGACGTGCTTGCCCAGACGCCGGCCGGCCTCCTGCAGGGCCAGCTTCATCTCCTTGATGATCTCGGGATAGTGGGCCACCGCCTCCTTCGATTCCGAGGTGAACGGCACCCAGACCGAGGCCATGTGGATCAGGATCACCAGCGGACCGGTGGGCAGTGCGCCCTTGCTCTGCTGCAGGCCGTAGCTGCGCCAGTTGCTGGTCAGCACCGACTTGTGCACCGCGCAGGCCGAAGCCTGGTACAGAAGGGGCACCCGGTTGGCGAAGCGCATCACCTTGGCCAGTTCGTCGCCGGGCAGCTGCCCGCCGTAGGCCAGACCGACCTCGATCTGGAACGGATTGCCGCGGTACACGGACGCCGGCCGCGTGACCGAGGTGTAGAATTCGGCCTCGACACCGCTCTTGAGCCCCGCCATCACCAGATCTTCGCCGATGGGCGACAGGCAGTCCGTGGGAGGGGAGGCGATCTTGGTGTCCGCGATCCCGTCAAGCAGCTTCTGGATGTCTTCGCGCACCAAACGTTTGGGATTTTTGCGCGGCGGCAGGCCGGCGTTCTCGAAAATCTGTTCGGCGGTCTTGGGACCCACCCGGCAGAATTCGTCCTTCATGAAGGAATTGAGATTGCGGGACTTGGTCTCCTTCAGCATCCGCGCCAGGATACCCAGCTCCACGCCGTAGGGATGCGGCTTGATTTCCACCGACTCGGGAGGAAGCTCCTTGGTGGAGTTGGGGTAGATGATTGCCTCGCCCTTGGGATTGCGGTACGTCAGGTGCAGATGCGGGTTGGCGATGGCCGTCTGCTCGAGGTAGTTGTCCACCGAGTGCTGGCCGCGCTTGTAGCTGCCCGTCAGGTGGATCTCGATGCGCGTGCCGTGGTCCTTTTCCCAGATGGTCTCGTCGCCGGTCAGGATATTGGGCTCGTTCTTCTTCATGTCGAGCATGACCTGGAAACGGTGGGCGGGATGTTTCTTGCCCGTGCGGCTGTATATGGTCACGGGTTTGCCGGTCGTCAGCTGGCCGTACATGCCGGCGGCCGAGATGCCGATACCCTGCTGCCCGCGGCTCTGTTTCAGCGAGTGGAATTTCGAACCGTACAGCAGCTTGCCGAAGATCTTGGGGATCTGGGCCTTCACGATGCCCGGGCCGTTGTCCTCGATGATCAGCTTGTACAATTCCTCGTTTTTGGAGCCCGGCTTGGCGCCGTTGGCGGTCTTCCCGTTCTTGCCGTTTTTTCCGTTCTTCCCGTTGGACTCGGCCGGCTCTTCCTGGCTGCTCAACTCAACGCCGAGGTCCACCGGCTTGTCCGGGCGGATCTCCACTTCCAGCACGGGTGCGATCCCGGCCTCTTCACAGGCGTCCAGACTGTTGTCCACCGCTTCCTTGATGGTCGTCAGCAGGGCTTTGGCCGGCGAGTCGAACCCCAACAGGTGGCGGTTCTTGGTGAAGAACTCGCTGATGGAGATCTCGCGTTGTTTGGCTGCCATGGTCTGGGCGTTTTTTTCGAGGCGTTTTTTCTGGGGCACGGCCATTCACGGATCCTTCCGGGTGTCGGCAAATCCCTTGATTCCGGCGTTTTCACAGGAAGTCTGGAAACCGGAACATTAATTTACGAAGACCTGTCAGGTCAACCCCGGCCTTACCGGTAAAGGGCGCGCAGGGACCCGAACGAGGTTTTTTCCGCCGGGACGATGATGTCCGTGGTGAACTTGATGCTGAAATATCCCGAGCCCGTTTCGGTGGGCGCGCGGAAGCAATCCACGCCCAGGTAGACGGTGACTTCCTGGTCCGTTTCGTTCCGGTAGGTCAGGGTTTCGGCCTGGCCGCCGGTGCCGCTGTTGGCGTAGTCCAGACAGGTCGGGCTCGTTCCGCAGCCGTCGAACAGCCACAGGGCGATATCCAACGAAGGGGCCAGTTCCAGGATTTGAACCTTGAACTCGCTGAAATCCGCACCGCCAAACTGGTTGCCCGTGCGGGCGGGCATGGTCAGGGAGTACCATTTTTCCCCGCCCTTCAGCAGGATGGGGCTGCATTCGAATTCCTGGACGGCGTTGAAGAGGCCGTGCAGGTTGCCCACGAGTTCCGTTTCAGGCTGATTGAAATCCACCGGGGTGGCCACCCCGGGAAGGCAGACCAGCGGAGCAACACCCACATACCGGCAATTGTAATCCACCGTGTAGGGCCCTTCGTTGATTCCCCTTTCGCTGTAGCCGTCCACGATCAGGTAATAGGAACCCCCGGTCAGGGTGGCGGTGATTTCCGTGTTCGCCCCGATGAGGCAGGAATCGGTGTCGCATCCGTTCAAAAGAAACAGGTCGTGGTCGATGACCGGATCGATATTGCTCAGACCCGCCCAGAACTGCAGGGTGTCACCCTCGCTGACGTCCAGCCGGTAGATGTGCTCGGGGCTCGCCTCATCCCAGCCGGCACAGGGGTATCCGTCGATGAGACTCGGGCCGCCGGTGGTATCGTCCATCAGGCTGCTGGAGGTGCCCACCGTAAGGGGCACAATCTGAAAAGGTGTGCAATCAAAGGGTGTCCGGGTGTACACAAACCCCGGCGAGGGTGGTTTGGAGTCGCCATCGCCGGTAACCTGCAGGACCGCCCCGGAAAGGGGCGCGGACCACAGAAAGGCGGTGAAGCACACGAGCAACACTTTGCGGAATAAAGACATATCCGGGTTTTCCTGTCGGCTGCTCAGGGGGGAACAGGTGAATAACAGGTGAATCTGACCCCGACTCGCGGGTGCCAGGACCTTAAATCTAGCATATCCGGGGTCGGGAAGCGAATTCAACCCGGAGTGATGACCCAAGTTCCTCAGGCGCGGATCTTATGGTAAAGGAATCGCGATCCAGCCTTGATCACCCTCATGTTGACCGGTGAATGCCGGATCAGATTAAAAATGACCCGGGGATCGGAATAAAATCGCCGGTTTACCAATTTGGACCTCTGCCACAGCGATTCATAGTCTTTCATCCAGGGTAATTTGATATAGGGAGGAGGCCCGTCGATGGTCCAGTCACCGACCAGGGTTCCGTCAACCTTGCCGGCCGTGTAGACCTGGGTTTTGGGCCAGGGCATCATGACGGCCATCAGCATTGAAGTGGGGCGGGATTTCACGAGGAATTCTTCGGTTTCCCGGATCGACTCCTCGTCTTCACCGGGAAAGCCCAGCAGGATGTCGGCATGGCATTTGAGGCCGGCTTTCTTGGTCATGCGGACCACGTCCCGGTTGCGCTGCAGGGAGGTCTTCTTGTTCATGGCCTTCAGGATACGGTCGGAACCGGACTCGAATCCGTACACCACGGTCTCGACGCCCGCCTTCCGCATTTCCGCCAGCATCTCTTCATCGATGGTGTCGACCCGGCTGCGGACCTTTAAACTGAACTTGAATCCAGCCTCGCGGATGCCGCGGCAGATCTTGATGCATCTTTTCTTGTTGGCCGTGAACAGGTCATCTTCGATATCGATATTGGAGTGGCCCAACGAAGCCAGGTATTCCAGTTCCTGGAGAACATTTTCCGCACTGCGGGGTCGATAGCCTTTTTCGGTCTTGAAACAGAAATTGCAGTTGAAGGGGCAGCCCCGCCCGGTCAGGATCAGGTCCGTGGGACCGCTGCGGTCCAGCCTCCAGTAGATTCCGTCTTCGAAATTTTTCTTCACGAATTTGCGGTCGGGGATCGGCAAAGCATCCAGGTCCTTGGGTGGATCGATGCGCGGGATACTGACGATACCGCCGTTTTTTCGGTAGAAAAGGCCGGGTGCCTTGGGCTCGGCGGCGTTTCCCTCGAGTTCCTTGACGAACATGCCGAGGGTGATGTCGGCTTCACCCTGCAGGACGAAGTCGGCTTCCGGATACCATTCCAGGGTCTCTTCGGGCATCGCGGAAATATGGGGGCCGCCCATGATGATGGGCGTCCTGGGCAACTTTTCCCGCAAGGCCCCGCAGAACTGGCGCACAGCCTTGAATATGGAAACGATGGTGAACATGGGCATGCCGATCAGGTCCGGGGAATAATCGGCGATTTCGGCGATGAAACGGGAGGGGTCCCGTGGATACCGGTCCCGGTCGAAAACCGCGACTTCGTGACCGTCGAGTTCCAGATTCGTGGCCAGATAGAGAAGAGCCAAAGGAGGGTTGCAACTGTGGGCACCGCCCTTGAGTAACGGATAGACAAGAGCTACGCGCATGGATTCTCCAATCAGGATATATGCTTGAGAGTATTTTTAAAAATGATAACACAAAATCGCTAATGATTGTAAAATATTCATTTGCTAGCCCTTTCAGCAGTCCATGGTCGTCAAAACGCCCAGGGGACCTCTTCAAACATTGACGCTGGTATCCGGACGAACCTAATTAGGTGGGATCGCCTTGGAGCCGCCGCACTTGCGGATCCTTGTATTGTCCGCAGACTCGCCAAGGAGCCCGGAAATGAAAGTCAACTTCGTCGACCTCAAAGCCCAGTACCAGACCATCAAGCCGGAAGTGGATCAGGCCATCGCCGGAGTGGTCGAAAGCTGCGCCTTCGTCAATTCCCGGTCTTTCGAAGCCGACTTCTCCGCCTACATCGGCACCGAGCACTGCATCGGCTGCGGCAACGGCACCGACGCCCTGTTCATGGCCATGCAAAGCCTGGGTCTGGGCCCGGGGGACGAGGTCATCACCGCCGCGAACACCTTCATCGCCACGGCCGAGGGCATCGGCTGGACGGGTGCCACGCCGGTGTTCGTCGACTGCGACCCGGTGACCTACAACATCGACCCGACCAAGATCGAAGCGGCCATCACCGACAAGACCAAGGCCATCATTCCGGTTCACCTTTACGGACAGCCGGCGGACATGGATCCCATCCTGGAGATTGCCCGGAAGCACAACCTGTTTGTGGTCGAGGATTCCGCCCAGGCCCACGGCGCGACCTACAAGGGCAAGAAGATCGGCAACTTCGGCAAGGCCGCCTGTTTCAGCTTCTACCCGGGCAAGAACCTGGGCGCCTACGGGGACGCCGGCGCCGTCGTCACCGACGACGAGGAGCTGACCACCCGGATCCGCAAGCTCAGCGACCACGGCAGCAACGTGAAATACCAGCACGATTTCGAGGGCGTCAACAGCCGTATGGACGGGATCCAGGGTGCCGTGCTGTCTGTAAAGCTGCGGCACCTGGACAAGTGGACCGACCGGCGGATCGAAGTCGCCGCCCGGTACACCGAGGGCCTGAAGGATGTCTGCGTCACCCCGGTGATCATGGACAACGTCCGCCATGTGTTCCACCTGTACGTGATCCAGGTGAACAACCGCGAGGAACTCATGAATCACCTGCAGGAGCAGGATATCGCCAGCGGCATCCACTATCCGGTTCCCCTGCCGGCGACCCCGGCCTATGCCGGGCTGGGTTACAAATCGGACCAGTTCCCGGTTGCCTACGGTATGGCGGACAAAATTGTCAGCCTGCCCATGCATGGCGATCTGACGGACGAGGATGTCGATCTGGTCATCGCGGAAGTCAAAAAAGTGGCAAAATAGCTCGGAATCTGCTATAATTGCCACCTGCAAGCGAAAGTCGGGGTCAGGTCCAACCAGATCCCGGCTGCTTTATACTGGCGAAACGAGCTGCAAGTCAGAGGGATAATCAGGTTTAGAATGATTGACATTACTGAAAACAAAACTAATTTGATTTATGCTCGCCCTACCGCCAGGTCTTTGTGGGGGTCTATCCGGCATAATTGGTAAAGAGAATACGGTTGCGAACGATATAACCATCGGGATCGGTGTTATTTGTGTATCCGGTCCAAGCGATGTCGAAGTAGTTCGGACCAATTGCCGGAAATCGGGAATTGACCCCGAGATACATTGATGGAGTTGTGGCGTGTCCAAGATATTCGATGCCTACCGGAAAAAAGTCGGCGGTTTGTCCGACCTGTCCCTGGAAATAGGGAAGGCCGGGTCCATATCCCTGTACCCATCCCCGACCGGTAGCCAGAAAGATGATTTCAACAAACTGGCAAACCGGTTGCTCGGCCTGCGCCTGGAAAACAGGGGTACGATTCTGACCTTCGGGTCCTCGGCCACTGGTGAGGGCGCGAGCTTCGTTTCCTACAACACCGCCATGTATCTTGCGTCGGTCTACCACCAGAAAGTGGTCTGGATCGACGCCAACTTCATGGCGCCCCAGACCAAGCTTCTCGGCCAGGACCGCAATACATTCAGTTTCCTGTTGCAGAACCCGGACAAGGTGGACGACCTGGTCGCCTCGGACAATCCCCTGCTGATCGCCGGCGGCGGTAACCTGCAGGACGCCCGCGGCCTGCTGGCGGACCGGAAGTTCGGCCAACTGCTGAGCAACCTGGCCCACCGGTTCGACTTCGTCATCCTGGATTTGCCTCCTGTCCTGAATTCGACCGACACGGCCCTGATGGCCGCCGGTTCCGACGGATTCCTGCTTGTCATCGAGCAGAAGTTCCTCAAGGTGGAAGTGATCGAGCACGGAATTCAGGGGTTGCGGGACAAGGGGGTCCACATGTTGGGCACCGTCATCAACCGCAGGACCTTTGACTTGCCGAAGGTCATCTATGACCGGATCTAGGGTGGAAATGATGAAGCGCGGAAATATCAGGTCCATTTCCTTGTTGATTCTCGGCACGGCCCTGTTGGCGGTGTTGGGGGGCTGTGGCGGGTCATCCACGGTGGCCCGGTCCAATTTCGTCGAGTTTACTCCCGAGCAGAAACAGGAGATCGAAGCCAAGGCCAGCAATGAATATCGGATCCAGGAAGGGGACCAATTGCGGGTGGCCTTTTCCTACGAAAAGGATTTGAGCCAGGATGGCGTGGTGGTTCTGAATGACGGATCCATCACCTTGATGGGTGTGGACCGCCTGGAAGTGGCGGGTCGGACGATAACAGAAACCGATTCACTGGTGACCGCCGCCTACGCAAAAGATTACGTGGAGCCGAATCTCTCCATCATCGTCCAGGAGACCCAGGGACGCCGGATCTATGTGCTGGGTGAGGTCATGAGTCCCGGGATACACACACTGCCCTCAGGCGGGATCGACATGCTGGGCGCCGTCAGTGTCGCGGGAGGATTCACCGATGATGCGGCCAGGTCGGGCGCCGTGCTGGTCAGGGTGACGAATGAGGGATACCTGGTGCAGGAAATCGACCTGAGCGATTTTGTATCTTTGGCCTCTGCCGGTCTGGCCACGGTTCAAATCCAGCCATTTGATGTTGTTTACGTTCCACGGTCTCGGATCGGCGATTTCGCCTATTTCACCGAGAAGGTCATTACGGGAATCGCCCAGATCACCAGGATCGCAGTCGATCTCAAGTACCTGACCGGCGGCGGCGTGGGGAGGTTCTGATAGTCATGCTGGGAATCGCACCGGACACAAATGTACCAGCCAAGGTGGGCGGTACGACCCTCTCCCTGCGCGACATCGTCTTCATGCTCTTCCGGCGGCGCTGGGTGGTGTTGGCGATCTCCCTCCCCATCATCATTATCGGCGGGATGAGCCTGTTCCAGCAGACCGGTTCCTATACCGCGGCCTGCCGCGTCCTGGTGGAATTGACCAGGGTGGATCTTCCCCGCTGGAATACCGCGGGCCGGAATATCGATTACGACCGGGAACTCAGCACGATGTTCAACATCGCCATGAGTCTGCCCGTGGCCGACATGGCCGCCTCCTCCCTGGAAGATTCGCTGCAAGTGTTCAAGGAGCTTCTGCCCAACCGGGTGGACATCGACCAACCCGGAGTTTTGCGGGAATTTCTCCTGGAAAAACTGGACGTTTCGGCCGTCGGTGAATCGAACATCCTGGAATTCCGTTTCAGTTCGGCACAGCCCCAGGTTTCCCTGATGGCCGTCGGCGCCATGAGGGATGCCTTTGTTGACTACCAGGTCCATGGCCGGCGGAATTTCAATGCCATCGACTATTATAGCGAACAGCTGCAAAGCGTGCAGAGCCAGATCGACTCGCTCTTGAATGTTCGCAGCCAGATCCTTTCCGAAACAGGGTACTCCGCCATCAAAATCCAGATGCGCAACGAGGTCGGGCAGATGGCCGATCTCGAGGGCAAGCTCTTGGAGGCGACGGCCAACCGCAAGGCCCTGGAGCTCGAACACAAGATGCTGAAGAACTATCTTGATGGTGATCCCCTGGCCTTTCCTATCGGTCTTGACGAAAGCAAAAGCTTTACTCTTGTCCACTGGCGCAACCAGGTCAGCAAGCACCAGGATACCCTGAACAGTATTCTCTCGGTCCACACCAAAGACAGCATTCCAGCCCGTCGCCAGCTCAGCATCGTCGAGAGTTCCCTGGACAGACTCCGGCAGGAGGAAATCGCCTACGTTGAAAGCATCAGGCTTCAACTCCTGTCCACCCAGGGCCGGGAACAGACGCTAAGGGAACAGGTCGAAGACCTGCGCCGGGCAAATGCACGGGCTCCGGAGGCGGAATCCAGGATTTCATTCGTGGATGTTGAATTGGAATCCCTGAGGGGGTTGATGAAGAATATCCAAAGGAAATTGGGTGAAGTCCGGCTCAGTCAGTTGGCCGACGAAAGGGTCAGCCCGGTCACTTCACTGACTTATCCGGAGCTGGTTCTTTCCCTGTCCGGTGGGAAAACCGTGGTCTACTTCGCCATGATCGCGGTTTTTGCCCTCGCCCTGGGGATTGTCGTGGCTCTCATCATGGAAAGTATGGACCACCGCGTCTATCATCCGAAAGATGTGGAAGAAAACCTCAAATTACCGGTATTTGCCAGTGTAACCAGGACGGATTGATTTGAATGTCTGGAAGGAGTTGGGAGCTCTTCCCGGAACCCTGAAGGACCCCCGTCAGGTTTCCCGCCTGAACTCCGTTCTGGTTTACGTCCTCCTGATCGTGGGTTCCCTGTTCACCAGCTACCTCATCATGGAAAGAACGGGCTCGCATTTGTTCCTGATGGCGCTCCTCGGGATCTTCTTCGGGACCTTATACACCGTCATATCATTCGGTAACCTGATGGTTCCCTATCTTTTATTCATGTTGATCGTTGGTGGGTTCAAATATCTGTGGTCGATACGGGCTCCGATGTTGCCGGATCTCTATCTGGACCGGATGGCCCTGGTCTGGCTGGCGGTGGTCTTCTTCGTAAAGTTCTTCGCCGAGAAACGCAGGTTGCGAGGTCCTTACCTGCTTGATGTTCTGATGTTCACCTTGGCCCTGTACATCCTCATCGACATTTTCATCCACGGAATGTTTCCCTTCAATTCCTGGACAATGAGTTACGTGGTGCCTTTCTCGGCGTTTTTCTTCGCCAAGAACCTGGTCACCACCAAAGCCCGGATCCATCGTCTGCTATTGCTTCTCTTGGGCTTGACAATTTATTACAGTATTACTTCCATAGCGGAAAAGATGGGCTTTCAGTGGCTGATCTGGCCCAAGTACATCACGGCAATCGCGCAATTCGAGGGTCGATCCAACGGCCCCTTCGGGCACGCACCACTGTTCGGCACGGTCCTGGGTATGCTGCTTCCGGTCCATTTCTATTTCATCACCATTTCCAAGGTTCGGCTGGTAAAATGGCTGTTGTCGTTGAGCCTGTTGATGGCGTTCGCGGGCCTGTATTTCACTTATACACGGGGGGCCTGGCTGGCCGGTATCATGGCCCTGATTGCGGCTGTCCTGCTCAATCCCCGGCATTTCCTGAAAATCATGATGCCGGCCCTCGTGGTGGCTCCCATTCTGGCCATAGGTTTTCTCGGCATCGGCCAGGACAAGTTCATGAAGGAAAGGGTGGAGAACGAGGATACCATCGGGTCCCGATTGGGGACTTTGGTAACGGCGTTGAAGGTGTGGCGTGACCACCCGATATTCGGAGTAGGGTTCTATAACTACCGATTGGAGTTGGATGACTATATCGAACCAGTTGAGCTACCCATTATCGGTACGATTCAGGTAGCCCACTTTCGCCACAATCCACCTCATGACATCTACATTGGTTTTCTTTCGGAAACAGGATTAGTGGGGGTTTTTCTACAGGGATCCATATATTTCCTGATTCTCAGAACATTCATTGCCAAGTTCAAATGGCGAAAAAAGGGAAGCTATTTCGCCATTTATATAATGCCGATATTTGGTGGGATTTTTGTGGGATACATTGTCGGTGGCCTGGCGATCGACTATAAATTCTTTTCGATCGTCGGGGCACTTTTCTATTCCTGTGCGGGAATCATGTACGGGTACCAACACGAGGAATCCGAGGCATCCGATGTTGTTTTGCGGGGAAATCCGGGTGACAATGCCTTGAATCATTCCCTTCCCGGCATGTTGAGACAACCAACCAGTCAGGCGGACTAGGCCCATGTACCTCGAACATT
>JBDLKA010000089.1:0-13722 GCA_039714075.1 Candidatus Krumholzibacteriota bacterium
GTCTTCGCGGCCAACATCATCCTGACGGCCATATCCCTGGCCGTTCTGCCCGACCAGGTCGCCATCCACTTCGCCGGCGGCGGCCGGCCCGATTCGTGGGCCTCCAAGGAGTTCCACACCGCCATCTTCCTGGTGCTGGAAGTCCCCTTTTTCCTGATGTTCTACTACGCGGCGGTCCTGCCCCTGGGCGTCTCCCGGAAGTTCCTGAACCTGCCCAACAAGGATTACTGGCTGCGGGAGGAAAACCTCGTGGCCCTGCAGCGGAAATTCGGTTACTACATGGCCGAGTTCGGGGTGGCCATTTTCACGTTTTTCTTCTGCATCACCCTGCTGACCATACAGGCGAATCTCAGCGAGCCGGTCATCCTGAACCACGTCTGGTTCATGGGTGTGTTCATAACCTTCATGATCTACACCCTGTGGTGGCTGGTCAGGCTGATCCAGGGTTTCCGGGTGCCGGAACCAACCTCCTGATGGTGGACGAAAACCTTCGTTTGCTTACCTTGTCCCTGTAATCACGGGGGAGGTTGGCCATGACGGAATCCATTCATTTGATCCGCGTCAACGGCATACTCGGGAAAAGCGAATACGTTTGCCAGGACCTGGACCAGTCCGGCTCCAGGACCGAGGTGTCCCGCTATCCTTTTGATCCCCAGGCAGTTCCCACCGATCTGAACGACCTTCTCAACGAAGGGTTCGCCCGCGGCAGAACGGACGTCATCCTAGACATGGGGAATATTCCCTGGATCAATTCGAAAGGGTTGGGCACCCTGGTCATGCTCTATCACGCGGTGAAGGACCAGGGCGGAATGCTGGTTCTTGCCCGGCCGGTGCCTGAGGTTGTCCGGTTGATGGAGACGACCCAGATGGACCAGATTTTCCAGGTATTCGAGTCGGTCAATGACGCTGGATCGTACCTGGGCTCCCTGGCGGAGTCCGGCCCGGATTGATCACTCGCCATCCGGTTTGGGCAGCACCACTATCAATACGGCCATGCCGAGCACGGCCGCCAGCAGACTTGCGCCCAGCACACCCACCTTTGCGGTCTGAAGGACCGGTCCGCTCAACGCCAGGCCCGCAATGAACAGGGCCATGGTGAATCCGATTCCCGACAGGAAACCCCCGCCGAGCAGCGCCGGCCAGGTTATACCCTCGGGCAGCGATTTGGTGACCAGTTTCACGGCCAGGAAGCTCATCAGCAGGATGCCCACCGGTTTGCCGACGACCAGCCCCGCCATGATGGCGATGGCCGCCGGTTCGCCGAAGTCCCCCACCGTGAACGGCACCCCGGCGTTGGCCAAGGCGAAGATGGGCATGATCAAAAAGCTGGTCCACGGATGAAGGGTGCCTTCGAGATATTCCAGGGGCGAGATGACTTCGCGCACCGAGTCGGTGAACCTGCGCACGGCATCGCTGCGGTGGTGCATGTTGACCCAGGCGCCGCCGTGGAGGGTTTCGTCGGCGCGCTGGAACATCTGGCTGATGGTGCTTTCGCCCAAGTAGCTGCGGGCGGGAGTCAGCAGGCCCATCAGTACGCCGGCGATGGTGGCGTGCACGCCCGATTCGTGGAAACCGAACCAGACCAGAACGCCCAGGATCACGTAGATGCCGAAGCTGCGCACGCCCAGCCGGCCCAGGGCGTAGACCACGGCCAGGCCCCCGCAGGCCAGCAGCAGCGCGGTCGTATTCAGGGATTCGGTGTAGCCGACGGCGATGACCAGGATGGCCCCGATATCGTCGACGATGGCCAGCGAAAGCAGCATCACCCGCATGATGCGCGGCACACGGGGGCCGAGCACGGCCATGCAGCCGACCACGAAGGCGATGTCGGTGGCCATGGGAATGCCCCAGCCACGCGCGGCTTCGGTGCCGCCCTGCAGCAGGAGGTAGAGACCGGCGGGCACGACCATGCCACCGATGGCCGCGGCCACCGGCAGGGCCGCACGCTTGGGGTCGCGCAGTTCGCCGATGACCATTTCCCTTTTGACTTCCAGACCCACCACGAAGAAGAAAATCGCCATCAACCCGTCGTTGATCCAGTGCTGCAGCGAGTGCATCATGGAAAAACCGCCGAAAGAGAAGCCCACTTTGGTCTTCCAGAGGGCGACGTACCAATCGCTCGCCGCGCTGTTGGCCAGGACCAGGGCGATGGCGGTGCAGATCAGCAGCAGCACGCCGCTGGCCGCCTCGACGTGGAGGAAGCGCTGCACCGGTTCGATCACTTTGTGGATGGGCTCGCGTGGCAGCAGGTCGTTCTGGGAATTCTGGGCCATGGATCTGTCATCCCCCCGTGGATAATGGTTGGTGTTCGGAAAATATTTTAGCTTGAGGCACTGATCGTGTAAACGGGAACACGGTCATGGGGTGTCCATTATGACACGAGGTGGGTGTTAGGAGATTGGTGGGGGGTAGAAAACGAGAATTGGTTGGGTACCCAACCGGTTTTGGTTTTTTGCCCTCCCTCCTCTGCCTGGCCCGGATCCTGCACAAACCTGGGCAACACGAATCAAGGGGGTTTGTCATGTTCACGTTGCATAGGAATTTTCGGCTCATCGGTGTTTTGATTTTCATTCTTCTGCCTGCCGCCGCGCTTCCGGCGGCCGCCGGCGACGATCTTCCCGACCTCGGGCAGATCCTGGACCGCTACATCGAGGTCATGGGCGGCCGCAAGGCCATGGAAAAGCTGGAGACCCGCGTCATTGTCGGCATGGAGATCGACGACCGGCCGTACAAGGGTCCGCCGGTGGAATCGAAGCTGGAGGTTTGGGCAAACGCTGCGGGCGACTGGACGATGTCCCTGCATGGTCCCGACAGTGAATGGCGCGAAGGGCGGTCCAGTGGCGAGAGCTGGATCAAAAAACCCGGCCAGGAAATCGAGACGCAGGAATACCGGAATACCAAACTGGCCTTCCTGTTCAATCCCCGGGGACCGCTGCAGGTGGAAAAATATTTCCCCAACCTGAAGCTGACCGGCACCTGGGACTACGACGGGGTCGAATATTACAAGGTGGAGAACGACCTCAAGTTGGAATATTACACGCTGTACTTCGAGGTCGAGACGGGCATGCTGACGCGCATCGGCTACCACTGGAAACTTGAGGGCTTTCGTGAAATCGACGGCGTACTGGTTCCGGCCAAGGTGATGCAGGGACGCAAGGGCGGGTCGACCAACCTGTATTTCGACGATGTCGCCCACGGGGCGGATGTAGCCGAACACCTGCGGCCCGGTGGGAAATAACGGATTTTGGTGGTATCCTTATCTTGTGACCTTTTTGGAAGGAGCGGCAGATGAATCGCCTGACCCGGATGATTCCAGTCATCGCCATTGTCTGCGTGGCGGGCCTGGCGGCCTGCAACGATGAAGACCCCTTCGACGAAGACGCCGATCGCGCCCGTCTGGACAAGATGGAGGCCGAGATCGACGAGCTGATCGGCGAAGCGAACTGCAAGGATTTCCAGGAATGCCGCTCGATCGCTTTCGGCGACAAGCCCTGCGGGGGACCCTGGAAATACAAGATTTTCTCGAAGGCCTCGGTCGACTCGGTACGGCTGGCCGACATGGTCCGCGACTACAACAAGTTCAACGTAACGCTGAACCGGAGATACGGCTGGATGTCCGACTGCATGGTGGTTGTGCAGCCGGGTACCGATTGCCTGGACGGGCGCTGTGTCGCGGTGGAACCCGCGGGGGAACAAGCTCTTGAATAAGCGGGTCTATTCTTCCGAAGGCGGCCGGATGTGCCCCGAGTGCGGTCGTCCGGCCGCTGATTGCGTGTGCCGGAAAAAAAGCGCCGGCGCGCCTGCCGACGGCGTGGTGCGCGTGAGCCGCGAGACCAAGGGCCGCAAAGGCAAGGGCGTCACCGTGGTGACCGGGGTTCCGCTCGCGGGATTGGAACTGGCCGACCTGGCCAAACAGCTCAAGAGCCGCTGCGGCGCCGGCGGCACGGTGAAAAACGGGGTCATCGAGATCCAGGGCGACCACCGGGACAAGGTGGTGGCCGAACTCCAGCAGCGGGGCTGGAACGTCAAACGCTCCGGCGGTTAGTCCGTTTTTTCCATCTGGAAAAGATCGAACACATCGACCAGGTCGTCGGCCACGGCTTTGTAGGCCTGCAGCTGAGGCGATTCCATGTGCGCCAGCCACTGCTCTTTGGTTTCCCAGTTCTCGAAAAACAGGAAATTGCCGGGATCCTCGAGGTCGCGGTGCATGTCGTACTGCAGGCAGCCGGCCTCGATCCGCGTGGGTGCGATCAGCTTGGTCAGCACGGTGGCCAGAGCGTCTTCCCGGCCGGGTTTGGCCTTGATGCGGGCAACGATGGTCAGGGGCTTGGACATGAAGTAGACTCCCAGGTGAAAGATGTTTGGATTCCCGACCCATTCTAACGGCCTGCTTGCCGTGACGCCACCCCAGGAGAAGGAACATGCCCCGTTTGATCGAAGCACCGACCGTCATCGAAGCGGCGGGCACGAAGCCAAAACTTATCGAGGAATACGCCGGCCGGGTGAATTCCGGACACGACACCGTCAGCGTGGCCCGCATGAAATCTCCTTCCGGTTGGGTGGAACCGGGCCAGACTCCGGAGTTCGAGGAGATCACCGTCGTCCTGCACGGCATGCTGCGGGTGGAATACGAAGGTGGCGCCCTGGATGTGCGTGCGGGGCAGGCGGTCGTCTGCAGTCCGGGCGAGTGGGTCCGCTACAGCAGCCCCGAGCCGGACGGAGCCGAGTACGTGGCGGTTTGTCTGCCGGCTTTTGCGCCCGACACCGTTCACCGGGACGAGGATTGAACGTGGGCGACTACCGCGCTTCCCTGAACGATCACTACGGACAAACCGATCTGTGCGGCCGGATCCGGCAGGCCTGCGAACGGCTGGGGTTCACTCCCGAAGAGATGACCCGTGACGATCTGGCCAACCTGGACGAGATCCACATCCGGGGTCTGGAAGCCACGCGTGAACTAGGGCGGCAGGCGGGCTTGAAGGCCGGCCAACGAATCCTGGACGTGGGCGCGGGCCTGGGCGGACCCGCTCGAACGCTGGCCGCCGAATTCGGGTGCCAAGTGGTGGGCCTGGAAATTGTCGCGGAATTCTGCCGCGCCGCCACCCTGCTGACCGAATGGGTGGGCCTGACCGATCAGGTTTCCTTCCAGGAAGGCGACATGCGGGCGATGCCCTTCGCGGGCGGGGAATTCGACGCGGTGGTTACCCAGCACACCATCATGAACGTGGAAGAAAAGGCCGCGCTTTTCACGGAGATCCGCCGCGTGTTGAAACCCGCCGGCGGGTTTTTACTCTACGAAGTGTGCGGCGAGGACGGCCATGCCCTGCACTATCCGGTGCCCTGGGCCGGCGGGCCGGAAATCAGCTTCCTGATCAACGCTGAAGAATTGCGCAAAATGATCACCGCCGCCGGGTTCACCGAAAACCACTGGAGCGACGTAACGGCCAAGGCCCTGGACTGGTTCGACGGCCTGGCCTCGGGCATGCAAGCGGCCGCCCCCCGGCCCCGGGGCCCCAACGTGGGGGTCGTTCTGGGTCCCGACGCGGCCGAAAAATCCCGCAACCTACAGCGAAATCTCCGCGAGGGCCGCATCCAGGTGGTCCAGGGACTTTTTACCTGCTGAATCCCTCCCCGTTAAACGGCTTGTCCGGAAAATCTCCCCATATCCGTAGTTAACCATACCGAATCCATCCTCTTTGAAAGGACACTGCCATGCTCCGCAGGCAAAAGTTATTCTGTTTGGCAATCCTGGCTTTGGCCGCCGGTCTGGCGGCCGTGGACACTGCCCAGGCCCAGACCATTTCCTATTATTCTTTCTACGACAAGGTCGGCTCCGGCCTGCAGACCGCCAAGTGGCGCGCGCTCCTGAGCGACACACAGCACGGGGGCATCACGGTTCACATCGAAAGTCCCGATACGAATCTGGTCCTGGTCACCGCTGATGAAAACGTTCCCGGCGCCGCGTTTGCCGACGTATTCGTCCCCAACGGCGACAGTTTCGCCGAGTTCTACCTCCAGGCGTTGGAAGACACCACCGGGACGGTGGATGTGACGGCGAGTGCGCCGGGTTTCACGGACGCGGTCCGAGCGGTGGATGTGCTGGTGCCCTCATTGCACCTGGTGGGTTTGGTCACGACGATCGATCCTTTTGCTCCCGACGATGCCTTTTTTGTCTCGGTCGGTCTGGCCAACGCCGGAAATACCAACCTCAGCGCCCATCAGAAAGTCCGGGTGGGCGGGCCGGGTCTGACGGCCACCTTCACTTCGAGTGACGTGGCGGTTGCCGAACTGGTGACCACCGCCCTGACCGCCCAGGTGGTTTCGGTGGCGATCGCGCCGGGGGAAAGCAACTCTCCGACTTCCGTGGCCGCCGGCGGAGTGGCCCTGGACGGATTGTCCGCCGGGACGGTGGATATCGATGCCGCCATACCCGGTTTCATTCCCACAACTTCCATTCCCAAAACCGTCACGGTGACCGCGCCGGTGGTCACCTGGACTTCCCTGCCGACCTCGATCGGCTCCGGTCTTCAGGTCAACACCCGGTACGTCCGGGTGTCCGGCTCCCAGCACGGCGGGGTGACGGTGCATGTGGCAGTGGGGGATTCCAACGCGATCCTGGTGGCCCCGGACGCGAATACGGTGGGCTCGAGTTCCATTGATCTCTTCATTCCGGACGGCCTGGCCTACGCCACGTTTTCGGTCCAGGTGCTGGAGGGCGTAACAGGCGATTTCGCGATCACCGGTGACGCTCCGGGCTTCGCCCAGGGATACACGACCGTGACCGCGGCGCCCCCGTTTTTCAGGTTCTCGGGCCTGGAAACCTCGATCGATACCCTGGATCCCGTCGATCCTTTCGTGATTTCCATCGGTCTACCCAATGGGTCGCTGACGGGCCTCAGCCAGTACCAGGATGCCCGGACCGGGGGGGCGGGCATTACCGCGACGGTGTTCAGTTCCGACGAGGCCGTCGGCCTGCTCGAGACCAGCACCACCCTGGACGACACGGCCGTGGTCTACATCGCGCCCGGGGATTTCTCAAGTCCGAACAGCGTAGCGACCGGTGGCGTGGCCATGGACGGCATCGCCGTCGGAACCACCCAGGTCACCGCCTCGCTTCCCGGGTTCGCGCCTGTTACGACGGGCATCGTGGACGTTACGGTGACCCAGCCCTCGATTAATTTAATCTCTTTCCACACCACGATCGGCGCGGGTCTGGAAACGGGCAAGAACTGGGTGAGTCTCGGGGCTTCCCAGCACGGAGGGGTGACCGTTCACATCGAATCCCTCAATCCCGCTCTGGTCCTGGTATCGAGTCATGCCGATTCCGTGGGAACGCCGTGGATCGACATTTTTGCCCCCAATGGAACCACCAGCCTCGGGTTCTGGATGCACGCGCTCGAAGACACCGTCGGAACGGCCACCATCCAGGCTACTTCGCCCCTGTTTCTTCCCGATTCGGACCCCACCAACGTGGTCAGGCCCGCGCTCAGGCTCAACGGTCTGAACCCTTCGGTCGACACGATCGATCCCGATGACGCTTTCTACGTTTCCATCGGTTATCCGAATCCCGGATTCACCTCCATCACGAATCAGGATGTCCGTCCCGGTTCGGCCGGTTTCGAGGTGGACCTGACCCTGGACGATCCGGTCGTGGGGCGGTTCGTCACCCTGGCCGACACCGGCGATTCGTTGACCCTGACCATACCCGCCGGAGCGAATATCACCCCAGGTACGGTGGCCACGGGAGGCGTGGCGTTCGATGGCTTGAGCGCCGGGGTGACCCAGGTTGAAGTTTCGTCTCCCCGGGCCGACCAGATAACCACTTCCTTTAAAACAGTGACCGTGACCGCGCCGACCATCAGTTCCTCGATCACCAGCAAGGTGGGCGCGGGATTGCAAATCAACGGGTACGCCCTCTTGAGCGCCACGAATCACGGGGGCGTAACGGTCAGCATTACCTCGAATGACCCGGCGCTCCTGTTGCTGGCGACGGGAAACCTGGATCCCGGCCAGGCCTCGATCAACGTATTTGTTCCCAATGGAACACCATCGGTCCCGTTCTGGGTCCAGGGCGTTGACGGCACGGTCGGGATGGCGGATTTCCAGATCTCCGCCCCGCAGTTCGTCGCGACCGCGGATTCGATTGAAGTGGTGCAGCCGGGGGTGGAAATCGTATCCCTGGGCGCTACCATTGATGTCTCCGACGCTCCCGACCAGTTCTACGCCCGGGTCGGTGTTCCGGAGGTTGGCAATGCATCGGTCCAGGCGGGCTTCGAGCAGGAGCGCCGGGGCGGGGAGCCTCCGCTCGTGGTCACCTTGATCAGTTCGGCGGGTGCGGTGGCCGAGCTGGCGGCATCTCCCGCCAACGACGACACGGTCACCGTCCAGATCGTTTCCGGCAGCAAAACGAGCCCGATGACGATCGGGGCCGGGGGCACCGGGTTGATAGGCCTGTCCTCCGGTCAGACCATCGTCACCGCGGCGATCCCGGGTTTCATCCAGACCGGTGACGCCCAGGTGGTGGTCGACGTCACCAACCAGACCATCGCGCTCAACGGTTTGACGACCCGCCTGGGCGCGGGCCTGCAGTCCGAAGCGGTTTCGGCCGAACTGGGTGAGAGCGGCCACGGCGGCGTGACGGTCCATGTCGAGACGCCGGACTCCACGCTGGTGCTGATATCGACCAACGCGCTGGTGGCGGGCGCCGGTTCGGTGGACATTTTCCTGGCCAACGGCGAGACCGAGGCGGTCTTCTACGTGCAGGCCCTCGAAGGCGCGGCCGGCAATACGATCGCTGTCGTCGCCGGCGCGCCGACCTTCTCCGACGGGAATCAGAACGTCGACATGGTGGCGCCGGGCACGGCCATCACCCTGCTGGCCGATTCGATGGACGTGAACGTGGACGACGACGAATTCGTGATCCAGATCGGCGCTGTCAGCGTGGACGGGACGGGAATTTTCGAGACCCAGCCCATTCGCGGGGGCGGTGCGGCGCGCACCCTCACCGTCTACAGCAGTCTGGAATCGGTCGCCCTGATCGAGACCAGTTCGACCAGCGACGACACCGCGACCGTCACCCTCGACCCCGGTGAATTCCAGACGCCGGGCACGGTGGCCGGTGGTGGGGTGGCCTTCAACCCCGTGCTGGGCGGCGAGGTCGTGGTGTCGGCTTCGATTCCCGGCTTCACAACCACTGCTGCGGGGATGCCGACCATCACGGTCACCGGCGAAGTGGTTGGGGTGGGCGATGTCGTGCGGTTGGTGAATCTGCTCGCACAGAACTACCCCAACCCGTTCAATCCGCGGACGACCATTGCCTTCAGCCTGGCCCGGTCCGGGCCGGTGACGCTGAAGGTCTATGATATCGCCGGGCGTGTGGTGCGGACCTTCCATGCGGGCGAAGTGCTGTCGCCGGGGGCCCATGAAGCGGTGTGGGCCGGACGCAACGATCAGGGCTCGGGTGTGGCGGCCGGCGTATATCTCTACAGGCTGGAAACTCCCGATTATCAGGCAGTCAAGCGTATGACCCTGATCAAATAGCTGTTTATTCCCGTCCCGGGGTCGCAGTGAATGAAAGAAGCATTCATTATTCATTGCGACCCGGCGACTCTGTATTTATCCTGCCTCCAAGCGAATTGAACATCCCGGCGCGAACGCGCCCCATTCCAAAACAAGGAGAACCCCTCATGGCACACGAACTGCCTGATCTTCCCTACGCCAAGGACGCGCTGGAGCCCCACATCTCGGCCGAGACGCTGGATTTCCACCACGACAAGCACCACGCGGCCTACGTGAACAACCTGAACAACCTGGTCCCCGGCACCGAGTTCGAAAACCTCTCGCTGGAGGACATCGTGAAGAACGCCCCGGCCGGCGGCATCTTCAACAACGCGGCCCAGGTCTGGAACCACACTTTCTACTTCAACGGGATGGGCCCGGGCTGCGGCGGCGACCCCACCGGTGCGATCGCCGGCGCCATCAACGACGCCTTCGGCTCGTTCAACGACTTCAAGGAGCAGTTCAGCAAGTCGGCCGCGACCAACTTCGGCAGCGGCTGGACCTGGCTGGTCAAGAACGCTTCCGGCGGCCTGGAAATCGTCAACACCGACGACGCGGACAGCGCCCTGAAAACGGGTACGCCCCTGCTGACCATCGACGTGTGGGAGCACGCCTACTACGTGGACAAGCGCAACGCGCGGCCCGCCTACATCGAGTCGTGGTGGAACCTGGTGAACTGGGATTTCGTGAACGCGAACTTCGGCGGCTAGGTTTTTCGTTCGACTGACGGACAAGGCCCCCTTCATCGCGAAGGGGGCCTTCTTCTATTCCAGCCGGATGTTGTCTATCTCGATAGCCACGGGTTCCTTGGGTTTGGCGAAGTAGAAGATGAGCCGGTCCATCTCCAACAGGTTCAGGTTGCGGTCGCTGTTCCACAACTGGCGGCCTGTGATCGGCATGGAGATGGTGCGCCACGAACCGGTGGCGGTGAAGGATTGGGAAGTCCAGATCATTTCCTTGATGCCTTCGTAGTCGTCGAGCCGCAGACCGAACCGGGCGGTGTCGGCAGGGCCTTCGACCAGGCGGACATCCGCCTTCAGTTGAGTGTAGCCGGACCAGTCCTCGGGAAAACGCCGCATGGCCGCGCCGGGCCAGTGGGATTCCGTGTCCCCGTACAGCCGGAGCACTGTTCCGGGGCCTGCGGGCGTATCCTCGATCCGCCGATAGGTGAGTTTCCCCTCCATGTTCGCCGCCCACAGGTAGCGGTCGCCGTAGGTCTCGAAGTCCGCCACGAGGGGGAAGATGTCGCGGGCCCGGTAGGTGGCCGAGATTCGCCAGGGCAGATAGTACAGCTGTACCGGGATGCTGAGCAGCAGGATCAGGAACACCCATTTGCCGGCCTGGCGCCCGTGTCCCCTCCACAGGATGTAACTGACCACCAGCCCGATGCCGACCAGATCCAGGACGAAATCCTTGAACAGCGCCTGGCGGTCGACCAGAAGCTGCAGCAGTTCCACGGCGCCGCCCATGATCGCGCTCACCGTTGCCGCGCGCCGCAGGCGTCCCTGCAGGGGGCCGAACCAGTAGAGAAGCAGGGTGATGCCGCCGAACAGGAAAATATGCACCTGGTCGCCGATGGGCGAGATGACCGGATGGTGGTTCAGCGACCGGGGGATGGTAATGAAGAACGGGAACAGGAGCAGCACCATCAGGAAGATCCAGACCACCCGGCGGCGCAGGAATCCCGGAGCGGCGACGGCGGGCTCGGGACGCGTCATCAGACCCTCGGTTTCCAGGTGACCTGCTTGCGCCCCTGCAGGAACTGCCAGAAGGCGCGGGCGCTGGCCAGGTTCAATACGCACAGGTAGTAGATCAATCCGACCAGGCGCGGCGGCTGCTGGCCGTGGCTGTTCATGGTCTGGCCGTAGCGGGCCATGGTGTAGAAGAAGGCCTGGCCGAGCAACAGCAGACTCCAGAAGGGAGAATATTCCGGGCCGAACATGAGCGCCAGGTTGCTGGCCAGGGCCCCGGCGAAAAACAAAAACGCCATGTAGCGCAGCAGCTTGTGCGACCACAGCTGCCAGGCGAACAGGCCGTAGGCAAAGGGATTCAACAGCGCGGCCTTGTCCTTGAGGGCGTGGAAGGCGCGTAGCGATACGCGCACTCGCATGCGGAATTCGTCGTCGGCTTCGGCCAGGGCGTCTTCATACAACAGCGCGCGCGGCTCGTAGACCACGCGGTAGCCCTGCTCGCGCACGGCCAGCGGCTGCACGAAATCCGGCAGCTGATCGGCGTTCATGGGGCGATAGATTTCCCGGCGCATGGCGTCCACGCCGCCGTCGACGCCCACGATGGAACCCAGGTCGGTTTCCCAGGCCCGCAGGTTGTTTTCGTACCGCATGTAGGCCGAGCAGCCCTCGCCGGTCAACGAACCGTCGGGCGCTTTGTAGACCATGCGGCCGGTCACGTAGCCCACCTTGGGATCGGCCAGGGGCGCCACCAGGTTTTTGAGGGTGTCCGGCGCGTACAGCGAGTTGGCGTCGCTGAAGACGATGACCTCGCCGGTCGCCTCGGGCATGGCCAGGTTCAGGGCGCTGGTCTTGCCGGCGCGTGGTTCCTGGCGGATCAACCGGACGCGGGGATTGTCGATTCCGGTGACGATGCCGTCGGTGCCGTCGTCCGACTCGTCGGACACCACGATGATGTTGAGTTTGTCGGCCGGATAATCCTGGGTGAGCTTGTTGCGGACCGTGGCTTCGATGTGGGCCGCTTCATTGTAGGCGGCGATCAGCACGGTGACCGAAGGCAGATGTTCGCCCGGTTCAGCGGACCAGACCCGGTGGCGCACCAGGCTGCCCAGCAGGCGGGCAAGCAAAGGGTAGCCGGCGTATATGTACACCAGCATCAGGACGCAGATGAAGAAGATCGTGCTCAGCAATTCGGGACCCGCCGCATGAAAGATGAATGATCCGAATACTTAAGCATGTCATAAAACTCCACCCACGGGAAGCCGACATTGGAAATCCGGCTAATTGAAAACATTTGGCCAATATGATATGGTCAGGATTATTAGATGGATATATTACCAATTTAAATCCAGGAGGCCCCAGAATGAAAAGAATTTCGTTTTTCGTGATTTTGTGGGCTCTTTTCCACTGTGCTGCGGCCATGGCAGTCGTTGATTCGCGACCTGACCGGATTGGAGTCTACTTCGATCCCGATGCGAATCGAGGGAACATTCTTGTCGGTCAAGACACTCCCTTTAATGTCTATGTCATTATCATCAACCCGTCAGATACGGTGATCTCAGGATTTGAGTTCGGGTACCAGTTTTCAGGGTTTGGATTATCCGGGCTTATTCGGCTCAGCAATGACCTACCCCCGGGTGCGACCGATACTGGAGACAATTCGGGAATACTGGAGGGAGATTATTCGGTTCTTCTGGATACTCCACTGCCGGTGGCCCCAGCCGTTGTGGTCACCACGTGGCATTTAATGTATAGGGGAATATTGGAAGCGTTTATTACACTCAAGGCGTCAGACGATCCAACCCTCAACGATGGTTTTCCAGCCTACTTTGGGGAAAGTTCGGTCAATTCATTGGCATATTCGTTCTGGGCTTGTGGAGTGGAAAGAGGCGGGGCCGTCATCAATGAGACCTGTCCCACGGCGACCGAGGCTGCCGGCTTCGGGAGCGTGAAGAGTTTGTTTCGTTAGGGAGGTCCCTTCGAAATAGTGTCTTCCACTTTATAGGGTTCAAACATCAAAAGGAGGTGCCCCCGGGGACACCTCCTTTTGATGTTTTGTCATTGTCGCCACCATGACCGGCAATCAATCGCCGGACACAATTTCGAAGGCACAACCGACCATTGATTACCCCGGTAACCGGTCCGAAGCGATGCCCGCCGACTGCAACAGGGCGGCCGCGGCCGCGCTGAGATACCGGCCGCGGGGCAGGACGAATCCGTACCCCAGCCGGCCGAACAATTCCGAGACGGGGATGACGTGGAGATCGGGGTCGCGTTCAGGACCGGCCACCAGACCGGACACGATGCCCACGCCCAGTCCGATCTTGACGAACTCGAGCAGGGCCTGCGATCCGCCCACGGAGATGGGCACCTGGGGCTGGAGGCTCTCCTGATCGAAGACACGGTCGAGCCTCTGGCGGATGGCGGTCCCTTTTTCGTACAAAACGAGGGGTTTTGCGGCCAGTTCCGCCAGGGT
>JBDLKA010000090.1:0-13331 GCA_039714075.1 Candidatus Krumholzibacteriota bacterium
TGCCGCGAGACCTCGCCCGGCTCGGTCGTGGCGTAGGTCAATCCCGCCAACTGTTCACGAGAAGGCGCCGCCGACGCCAGACTCACCACCACCAGCAGCACCACGCAGATCGCGAACAGGAAGGCCGCGAAGTGCAGGAAGTTCATCGTCGCGTAGGCGTGCAGGGCGCCGCCCAGGGACTCGACGTTCAATTCGAGAACCAACCGTGCCGCCCCCAGCACGAATCCGCCCCACAAGGCAGCCATCGCACCGCGCGCATTGACCCGCGACCAGAACAGGCCCAGCAGGAACACCGCGGCGATCGGCGGCGAAATGTAGGCCTGCACGCTTTGCAGGTACTGGTAGAGCTGGCCGGAGATCTTCTTCATGAAGGGGATCCACAGGAAAGCCACCAGCACCAGCGCCAGGGTGGTGACCTGGCCGACCAGGACCAGTTTCTTTTCGGAGGCGCCGGGATGTGTTTTGCGATAGATGTCGAACGTCACCAGGGTGGAGCACGAGTTGAACACCGAGGACAGCGAGCTCATCAGTGCGGCCAGCAGTCCTGCGACCACCAGTCCGCGCAGGCCGGCCGGCAGTAGTGCCCCAACCAGCGTCGGCAGGGCCTGGTCGGGGGTGTCCAAAACGATCCGGCCCTGCTGCGAAAGGCCATGGGCGATCACGCCGGGGATCACGAACAGCAGCACCGGCAGCAGCTTCAAAAATCCCGCGAAGATGGTGCCGCCGCGCGCCTGGTCGATGTTCCGCGCGGCCAGCACGCGCTGCACGATGAACTGGTCGGTGCACCAGTACCACACGCCCAGGATCGGCGCGCCGAGCAGGATGCCGGTCCAGGGGAAGTCGGGATCGCTCATCGGCAGCCACATGTTCATGAAGCCGTCGCCGGCCAGGCGTTTCATTTCGGACACCCCGCCCAGTTCGTTCAGGCCCATTACCGTTACGGTCACCGAACCCAGGACCAGAACGAACAGCTGCAGCACATCGGTCGCCAAAACGGCCCGCAAACCGCCGGTGACGGTGTAGATGCCCGTGGCCGCGACCACGATCAGGGCCCCGACCCAGAAATCGAGCCCCATCAGGGCCCCGAACACGATGCCGCCCGCGGCGATGGTCACCGAGATCTTGGTCAGCACGTAGCCCACGACCGAGATGACGGCCAGGTACCAGCGGGCCGCCGGCGAGTAGCGTCGTTCCAGGAATTCCGGCATGGTGGTCACGCCGCTGCGCAGGTAGAACGGCACGAAGACCCAGCCCAGCAACAGCAGGATCAGGGAAGCCAGCACCTCGAACTGACCGACGGCCACCCCGCGGGCCGCGCCGCTGCCGGCCAGTCCGACCAGATGCTCCGAGCCGATGTTCGAGGCGAACAGCGACGCCCCGATCACGAACCAGCCCATGTTGCGGCCGGCCAGGAAGTAGCCGGTTGAGGAATCACGCACGTGCTCGCGGCGGGTGAACCACCAGGCCACCCCGAAGACCAGGGCGAAATACAGGGCGAGGACGATCCAGTCGAGAGTAGCCAGGCCGTTCATGGTCACCTCGGGGTTGGAGACGGGCGTAAGGAGCCAGTTTCCAGCACCCGGGACGGGTTGGGTAGCATTTGTTTCCCCACAAATGAGATTGAAGATCATTGCTGAAATATGAAAATCACTTATTGAAATAAACCCATATCATCAGTAGGATATATATCAAGAGCCTATCCATCCCAATTGCATGGAGCTGACGTGAACGATTCCAAGACAAAAGACCAGGGCAAAATCTGTTTCAAGGATGTCTGCATGAAGGCGGGGGTCTGGGGCCTGCTCTTGCTGGGTTTCCTGATCATCTGCGTGGCGCTGCCCCTGGTGGCCCTGAACCTGTAACAGAATCCCCGGGACCAGCCACCATGAAATCCCCGGTCATCATTCTGGGATGTGCCGTCCTGATGATTATTGCCGTCGCTCCGGCCCTGACCCTGGCCGACGTGACTTTCAGGGTGACTGTTCCCGCAGATACCGACCCGGACGCCTCGGTTTTCATTGCCGGTGACTTCCAGTCCTGGCAGCCGGACCATCCCGATTACAAGCTGAAGAACACCGGCGGCAGGCTCTGGGAAATAGTTCTGCCGCTCGAAGCGGGCCGGGCCCTGCAGTTCAAGTTCACCCTGGGGGATTGGGAACACGTCGAGAAGGGGCCCAAGGGCGAAGAGATCCAGAACCGTCTGCACCAGGTTACCGGTGGAGAAACCCTCGACCTGGAAGTTGCCGGCTGGGCCCGAGGCGAAGCCCACAAGTCGTCGCTGACGGGCAACGTCCAAATTATCACGGTGCCGGAATTCCTGGACGACCGCCGCGTGTGGGTGTATCTGCCGCCGGGATATGATGAGGAAACCGAGCGCCGCTACCCCGTGCTCTACATGTTCGACGGGCAGAACGTCTTCGACGACGCCACCAGTTTCGCGGGCGAGTGGCAAGTCGACGAAACCCTCGAGAAGCTGATTCCGGCGGGCCGCACGGCACCCCTGATCGTGGTCGCGGTGGCCAACGGAGGCGATCTGCGCGGCCACGAATACACGCCCTGGTTCAGCCCCGGGCGGAATTACGGCGGCGGTGGCGGGGAACATCTGCGGACCTGGATCGACGTTCTGCTGCCCCATGTCAACGCGAATTTCCGCACCCTCACAGGTCCGGACAACACCGGGCTGGCCGGATCCTCCTTCGGCGGCCTGATGACTTTGTACGCCGCCTACACCCATCCGGATGTGTTCGGCAGGTGCGGTTCCTTTTCCCCGTCCCTCATGTTCGCCGCGGGCAGGCTTCCGGAGATGATATCCTCCCGAGAAGAAAAGCCCGACCTCACCCTTTACGTGGACATGGGCACCCGCGAGCAGGGAAACCTCCACGACGCCGACGGGAACGGGACCGATGACGGCATCGACAGTTTGCGGCGCCTGAAGGACATCCTGGCGGGCCAGGGATTCATCGGAGGCTGGGACCTGCTGGTGATCGAAGGCGAGGGACACCGGCATAACGAGTCCTACTGGGCGCAGAGGTTTCCCGCCGCGGTCGAATTCCTGTTTCCGGCCGAACCGTGATGAGAGAATTGAACCGGGGGACAACATGAGGGACACGAATCGGACACCGCTTTGGCTGAAGACCCGCGGTGGGGCGGTGAAAAATAGTTCGGGTTGAAAGCGCTGGTTTCCCGGGAGTGGCGCGTTGTGTATCGAGAACAGCCCGAAACTGATCTTCAGACAAAGGAACCACGCATGAAATTCGTCACCACAATCGTTCTGGCCGTGCTTCTGGCCGTTTTTTCCACGAGTGATCTCCAGGCCCGCCAGGGAGGCAGGGGAAAATGCCAGGGCAAGGGGCACGGTGGTAGATCCTGCAGTACCACCATCGCCGATCTGCCTACCGAAGATCTGAATGAAGCGGAAAAAGCTTCCCTTTTGAAAATGCGTGAAGAGGAGAAGCTGGCCCGGGATGTCTACCTGACTCTGGGCGAGAAGTGGGACGCCAAGGTATTTCGGAACATTCCGGAGGCTGAACAGAGGCATATGGACAGCGTGGCCTCTCTGTTGGAGCGATATGAACTGGACGACCCGGTCACCGACGACACCGTCGGGGCCTTCGCCAGCGAAGAGTTCGCGAAGCTCTACCAGGAACTGGTCACCAAGGGTTCCCTCTCGCTGGCGGACGCGTTGACCGTGGGTGCGACCATAGAGGACCTGGACATTTTCGACCTGAACGAAGCCCTGGCCGGTGATGTCGACAACCTGGACATCCGGCAGGTCTACGACAATCTGGTCCGGGGATCGCGCAACCACATGCGCGCCTTCGCCGGCAGCCTGGAGGGCGAGGGGAAGAGCTACACTCCCCAGTACCTTTCCGGTGAGGAACTGGCGGCTATCCTGGATTCGGATTGGGAACGCGGCCAGGGCGGAAAAGGCGGTCGCGGCAAAGGCAAGGGAAACGGCAAAGGGAACTGCAAGGGGCATGGCCAGGGCAGGGGGAAATGCGGGGACTGACCCGGGCCACCTTACCCTTTACGAACGAAGCCGCCGGATGTCCGGCGGCTTCGTTTCTTTGGGAGTGCAGGCTTGATCTAGCGGTAAAGCGCCTTCAGCGAACCGATGGACATCACTTCCACCGAGGCGGCCTTGTCGAAGCCCACGGCGTCGTACTTGCCGGCCGCGGGTGCGAGGGTGTCCCCGGAAAGATCGGCGTCGTCTTCGCAGTCGCCGCTGTTGTATTCACCGAGTTCGTCCATGAAGGTCAGCGCGGTTTTCCGGTCCGCCTTGCCGGGGTCGCTGAACACCGGATGTTCGCTCAGAAAGGCGTCGGCGTCAGCGATGACGTCGGCGGCGCCATTACCGGCGCCGGCGGCCATGTTCAGCTTGGCCGCGATCAGGATGCGGGCCAGAATAACCGTGGCATCCCCGCGCGCGGGCGCGTTCAGAATGTTCATGAGGGCGGCCTGGTCCAGATTGTCGGACCCCAGGTCGAGATTCGTGACCGGCCAGTCGGCCGCGGGATTCTTCCAGTAACCGCTGCCGCGCGGGCAGAAGTCCGTCACGATCGGGTCGTCCCCGCCCTCGCCGCCGCCGGTGTCGCCGCCGCACTGGAATCCGGCGGTGAATCCGTCCTCGAATCGATTCTGTCCGTCGGGGAAGATGTCGTACAGAACCGCATCAAAAGTCATGGAGAAGTCCCCGTCGGACAGGGTGGAAGTCCACGCCTCGCCGAAGGAATAGACCATGGAGGTCTCCGTGGGGATATCAACATTGGCGGAATATTCGAACCGGTCCACTTCGGTACCCGCGGCATCGGTCAAAACCACCACATAATCCAGGCGGACCAACCGGGCGCTGGACCGGAAAGTGATGCCCACGTCGGCGTTCCAGCCGTTGCAGTCTGCAGTGCCGGTCACAGAATTGAAGTATACGGCCGAGGCCATACCCGGCAAAACGAGCATGAAGGCCAGGGCGATGATCGGAATATGCTTCCTCATGAGTCCTTCTCCTGTGCTACCGATCCCCCTGCGGGATCGTGGTCGTCTCCATTGTGCGTGGAGTTGCATCAATCGGGCCGAACTGGCGGATTTGGTTTGGTTTTTTGAATAGTCGTGCTATAATAATGGACTAAATCATGTGGGGGATAAGCACTGTTACGCCTTTACGGAAAAGGCATATTGAAAGAGACAGGTGATGAAAAAGTATCTCCTGATTCCCGTCCTGGCCCTGTGCCTGATCTGGGCCGGAACCATGGCCGGCTGCTCCGATTCCACCGAGCCGGATACCGGGGGCACCGGATTCATGCGCGTCAACATGATCGATGCTCCGGGTGACTATGATCAAGTGAACGTCGAGGTGATTCGCGTCGAGGTCCATCGTGGTGACGAAAGCGACGAGGAAAAGGATGACGGCTCGGGCTGGCATACCATCGACGTCGACACCACCTACGTGGACCTGCTTACGTTGACGGACGGCAACAGCGTCGTCCTGGCCGATTCGACCCTGCCTTCGGGTTACTACACCCAGATCCGGCTGATTCTGGGCGACGGCAACAATGTGGTGGTCGACAGCGTCGCCTACGATCTGGAAGTGCCCAGCAGCGCCAACACGGGGCTGAAGCTGAACCATCCCTTCACCATCGACGCGGGGGCCATGTACGAGGTGACCCTCGATTTCGACGCGGATCAATCGGTCCACATGACCGGAAACGGCCAGTACAAGATGAAGCCGGTGATCCGGGTGATCGTGAACCAGACCTCGGGATCCCTGGCAGGCGTCGTCGAGCCGGTCGAAGCCCGGGCCATGGTCTGGACCACCGCGGCTGACGATACGGTGGTCGCCTACGCCGACACCCTGTCCGGGGCATTCCGCTTCGCCATGCTTCCGGCCGGGGATTACGACCTGAATTTTTCCGCCACGGCGGGAACTTACCGGGATTCGGTCCTGTTTGATATACCTGTCACGGCCGGACAGACCACCGACATCGGGACGGTGACTCTGGAAAGCGAGTGACAATCCCTGTTTCACTGAGGCTCCCCGGACCCCTCGACAGGGCCCGGGGAGTTTCTTTATACCTGTCGGTTGATCTGTAATTATGCTAGATTTCCGGAGGATTCAATGAACCCCATTACCCGAGATCAGAGGTTGATCATGAAGCGCTCAATAATGTTGCTGATGATTCTTGCCGTCCTTTCCGCCTACGGCGTGGCTATGGCCCAGAGTCCCGTGGACGAGGTTGCCGGCAAGAAGCAGGTCATGCAGATGTACCACATCGTCATGGTCGAGGAGGGTCCCAACTGGAAGTCCCAGGCTTCCGAAGAGGGCATGGACGTTCGGATGACGGCCATCGGGAATATCCGCAAGGCCGCCCAGGAGGGCTGGCTTGTTTCCGCCGGACTGGTCAACGATGAAACCCCCGTGGAATTCATCCTCATCCTGGATGTGGAAACCAAAACCGAGGCCTACAACCTGATCCACGGTGCCGAAAACGTGAAAAACGGTTTCTTCAAACCGATGATCTATTCGTATTTCGCGCCCAAGGGCCTGGCTTTCCAGCAGTAGCGGTTTGCCCTCGAACGCGGATGAAAATCGCCGTCTGATGAAGGACGGTCTTGACGGCCAGGCGCTCGAGCGCCTGGCCGGTTCCGTTGAAGCCGCCTGGCCGGCCTTTGACGCCGGGGGATTCCTGAAGAAAGCGAACTCCGGCCTGGAAAAACTCGAATTGAAGGACAGGGTCCGTCACATCATTGCGGTGATGGATCTTTTTCTTCCTGATGACTATCCCCGCGCCTTGGAAATCGTGGTCCGGGCGGGGGAAAAATTTCCCGCCGGCCGGTCGGACGATTCACTGGCCGGGTTCGCGGCCTGGCCGCTCATCGACTGGGTGCCCGAATACGGTCTGGATCACTTCGATGCCTCGCTGAAAGCCCTCAAAAAACTCACCGGCCTGTTTTCGGCGGAGTTCGCGGTCCGGCCCTTTCTGATCCGGGATCCGGAACGGGCCCTCCGCCATCTGCACACCTGGGTGGACGATCCTGACGAGCACGTGCGCCGACTGGTATCCGAAGGGACGCGGCCGCGCCTGCCCTGGGGCTGCCGGTTGCCGATGTTCGTCGAGGATCCATCGCCCGTCATCGAACTATTGGCCCGGCTTCGGGACGACCCCTCGGAATATGTCCGGCGTTCGGTGGGCAACAATCTCAACGACATCGCCAAGGATCATCCCGCGCGGGTGGTCAAGGTTTGCCGCGCCTGGAAGAAGGGGGCGTCGGGGGATCGCACGCGGATCATCCGCCGCGGTCTGCGGACGCTGGTCAAGCAGGGGGACAAAGGGGCCCTGAAGGTCCTGGGCTATACCACCGAGCCCAGGGTGAAGGCCTCGCTCGACCTGTCGGCCGGGTCGCTGCGGATCGGGGGCGATCTCGGCATCGAGGTAACCTTGGTCTCGCAGGCCCGCAGCACCCAGAAACTGGTCGTGGACTATGTGGTGCACCACGTGCGGGCCAACGGGAAATCGACCCCCAAGGTTTTCAAGCTGCGGACTCTCGACCTGGCTCCCGGCCAAACCATCCATCTCAAGAAGAAACACAGCTTCGCCCCGCGCTCGGTCCGGAGATATTACCCGGGCCGGCACACCGTCGAATTACTGGTCGGAGGGCAATCGCTGGGCCGGTCTTCGTTCACGATGACCGAATGAGCAGGTTGTGATACCCTGAGGTCCCACGGTCATGACATGTCGGGAATGGGGTCGTCGGCATGATTTGCAGGATTTGTTCCAACGGCAAGGGTTTGAAGGTGGTCCTGGTGCAGAAGGGGCAGTACGTCCACTGTCCCATGTGCCGTTGTCTGTTCGTCGATCCCTTTCCCGGGCAGGAATCCAATCTCGCCTTCAAGGGCGCCGAAACCGTGGAGCGCCTGGAACGGGAGGACGGCCGGCGCCGGGACTATTTCATCAGGCGCCTTGTCCGGTTGGAACAGCGCATGGGGGGTACCTACCGGGGGGGGCGGCTGCTGGAGATCGGCTGCGGCACGGGGATCCTTCTGCGCGAGGCGAGGCAGCGGGGCTGGCTGGCCGATGCGGTGGAACTGTCCGCCGAAATGGCGGCCAGGGCTCGCGCGAACAATCCCGAAGCGAATGTCATCACCGGGGACATCCTGACCCTGGAACCGGAGGGGCAGGCTTTCGATGCGATCATCGCCCTTGATGTTCTCGAACACGTGCTGTCGCCCATGACCATGGTGGAAAACTGCCGGGAGCTGCTTCGCCCCGGCGGACTGTTGCTGATTCAGACCCCGAACACGCGTTCGCTGCGGAGCCGCTTCCAGGGCGCGAAGTGGGACATGCTGGATCCCGACCAGCACCTGAATCTCTTCTCGCCCGACGCGCTCCGGGTCCTGTTGACGACGGTCGGCTTTGAAATCCTGGAGATGACCACGGCCAGTGGGACGGGCCTGGAAAAGGGAGCTTCGGGCTGGGTGGCCAAGGCCAAGGAAAACCTGCTGGGATTGCTCGATCTGGGCAACGCCCTGGTGGTGGTGGCCGGAAGGCATGGATGATCACAGGGCCCGGCCGGCCACTCCGCTGGGCGGCCGGGCAACTCTCCCTGGTCGTGAAGACCGGTCAGCGGTTGTGGTGAGCGTCGACCTCTTCCTGCGAGAGCCCGAGGAAACGGGCGGCATTGTTGTACAGGATATCGCGCTTTTCATCCTCGGTCAGAAAATCGAACGACTCGAGCTGTTCGAGGGACATTTCGATGCCGTGCGGCCAGACCATCTGGTCGGAACCGAACATGACCCTGTCTAGCATGCCGAATTCTTTCGCCTTGGCCACGAATTCCCGACCGTAGTGTTTCGGCATCGGGTGCACCCACAACAGGACCCCCAGGTCCGCATGGACCTGCGGATAGGCGAGCATCAGGCGCAGCGCTTCGTTGAAGAAGATTTCCCCGGCGTGCATCAGGTAGATCTTCAGCTTCGGATATTTCACGAGGACATCTTCGATGAGCAGGGGGTTTCCCAGCACGAGACGGGCGTTCGGCGCCCCCCGATAGTTGACCTCGGGAGGCCCGCCGCCGGTGTGGATGGCCACGGGAATTCCGTTTTCCTCGCAGATCTTCAGGTACGGATCGAAGAACGGATCGGCCAGAGTTTTTCCGTGGTAGTAGGCACCGATCTCGCCGAAGACATCGATTTTCCCTTCCTTGACGAGCTGCGCGAAGGACTCGGGCGTCCACTCCTGCCAGTCGTCGGAGCTGAAGCCACGTAGAAACCGGTGGTCTTCATCCTTGGCCATCCACTCCTCTTCGGACGACGTCGGGCCGCTGATGACGCCCATGACGATGCCGTGGCGGCGCATGATGTCATAGGTGGCGTCGAAATGGGCCTCGACCGTCGGTGGGGCCATGTTGCCGAAATGGTCGGGTGCGACGAAATAGGATCCTTCGTCGTAGCTGTGCAGGTGCATGTCGATGATCGGCAAAGGGGGTTCCTGGGCCAGTGTTTCCAGGGACACAAAGACCAACGCGACCACGGTGATAATGGATTTCATCGGGATATACTCCTTTTTGTGGATACAAGAGTTGTATAGTCTAAATTAAAGGGACGATAATGGCAACGGCGTGTCTTGCCAGCAGTTCGGCCGGCACGATGAGGCATTCGACATCTAATCCTGCGGCCTGTTCAGCCAGTCTGCGTAGAGTTCCGGCCGTCGATCACGCAGGAATAGACGCCTTGCGTGGGACTTTTCGCATTTGGACAGGTCCACAGACGAAGCTCTCACCAGAAAACGTGAGATGCTCTTTCTCACCAACCCGATTGCACAGGGCCGTGAAATACCTGATCTGGAAAGGTTTTCTGATTGAATCATTTGGGGAATTTGGTTCCGCAGATTACACGCTATTAGAACTTTCAGAGATTGGGTCTATTGCTGGATAAAAAATTGTCCGGCAAATTCTTGGATAATACCGTTGTTCAAAGACAGCCCAATCATCCAATATCACATCCGTGATAGACAGAACCCCTTGTTTCCAATACAATCTATTCATTGGATAACTGGTTTGATAGAACGTACTAATTCACTTAAGGAATCCTAGTTAAGGAGCAAAATATGATTAAATCAGCGATACTTAGCATCTGTATTTGTCTTTTGGCTGCCTCTGCGGGCGCGGAAGTTGCGGTGTTTGACCTGCAGCTAAGCGGGGCCCTAAGTGATACTTTTGAGATCGAGATTGAAGGTGCCGTTGATTCTGTTGGCCCTATTTCTTTTAGCGCCACAGGAGATGTCGAGTCTGCAATATATAGATGCACCACCTATGACTGGGAAACTGGAGATAGTTGGTTTTGGGAAGCACCGCTCAACTATGAGCTAAACATCTTTATGGTAGAGGACGGCACAGTAGCGAGTGGATTCTACTATTTTACCACAGACGGACATTTTGTTATCGAGAACGCACCGATCTACTGTACATCAGGTTGCGATGAGGCGCTTGCCGACGGCCGGTTGCAGGTAATTGTTGCTCCCTATCGCGACTTACCTCCCGTCGATCAATGTCCCGGCGGCACTGAGACTGTTTCAGGAGGCAACCTGAGTTTTGACAATAATATGGTGAATCTCACTATAGAGTACAATTTGGTAGTTCCGACGACACATGAGACCTGGGGTAAAGTAAAGGCGCGATATCGGTAGGGAACCCTAAATGCTTGCACCTGACAATCGCGTCTGTCACGCTTCCTGCTGACGCGCGTCCCGCACCACCCACGCTTGCAGGTGAGGCCGACGTTACGGCTTGATTTAAGGTGTGGTCAAGCGGAGCCAATCCCAACTCAATCATCTAATCATTGGGAAGGCACAACCATTCCGCGTATAGCTCAGGCCGTCGATCACGAAGGAATAACCGTCGTGCATGGGATTTTGCGCATTCGGAGAGATCCACATCGCAGTAGAGGATTTCATCCGTTCCTTCACCAGCCCGCGCCACAACTCGACCATCCGGCGAACAGACGAAGCTCTCACCAGAAAAGGTGAGATGCTCTTCCTGACCAACCCGGTTGCACAGGGCCGTGAAATACCCGTTCTGGAATGCGGCCACCTGTAATTCAGCTTCGTACAGCCCTTCGGGCCATTCCCCCACCGAGCCGGCCTGGGGCACGACCACCAGCTCGGCGCCCGCCACGCCCAGAGCGCGCATATATTCGGGATAATGGCGGTCATAGCAGATGGCCACGCCGATTTTCCCGTACCTGGTGTCAAAAACGACAACTCCATTGTCACCCGGCGTGTAGTAGCCCTGCTCGTGGAAATACTCGTATTCGGTGATGTGGACCATGCGCGTGGTTCCGAGGATGGTTCCATCAGCGTCGATCACCGGCGACGAGTCAAACGTAAGGCCCCCAGCAAGTTCAAAGAGATTCAGAATAATGACAACTTCCTTGTCAATTGCCAGTTGGCCAAAGGCTTCCGTGGTGGGTCCGGGAATGGTCTCGGCCCGGGAAAGGGCTTCGGGGGTGGCCTGGACCTGCGGCAGGAACCGGTCGAAGGCCAGCTCGGCGAAGCAGATGACCTGGGCACCCTGGTCGGCCGCCCGGCGGGCAGCTTCCAGGCCCCGTTGCAGGTTGGCTTCGCGGTCAGTGGTAGCGTGCTGCTGGATCAGAGCTAGTTTCATGCTGCTCTCCTGGTTCTATTTTCCCGAAAATGCCCCCCGGGGGGCATCTGTCCGGTAATTTATTTATTGGCAGTCTATTGCGGGGCCCAATGTTCCCGCAGTTATTCGTGGACAAGCGCCGAAGGCCCCGGACACACGACCAAGCCATATTAGTGGGGCCAAATTGGTCCGTCAATCAGACAGGATAATCCCATTGACAACGGCCGGATTTCCGGAAGAATGACAAATAGATTGTCGAAGTGACAATAATATTGCAAAGAAGGGACCGCCGATGAACGCTCCCCAACCCGCCAAGGACGGACGCCGGTCCATCCTGGAATTGAACAAGCTCATTTCCGAGACCCGGGCCTTTTTCCACGATTTGGAAGAGGTTTCCCGCATCATCCTGGCCCGCCACGGCCTTTCCCCCCAGGAAAGGCGCCTGCTGATGACCCTGCGCAAACACCGCCGGTGCACCGTACCCCAGCTGGCCCGCAAGCGCGAGGTGTCCCGCCAGTACGTCCAGGTCACGATGAACGATCTGGCCGAACGCGGCTTGGTGGCGTTCCATACCAACCCGGATCACAAACGCTCCCGCCTACTGGAACTGACCGGGGTGGGGGAAGAACTGATCCGGGCGGTCATGACGCGCGAGGGCGAAGCATTGCAGCAGGTGGCGGCCGGTCTGTCGCCGGGTGAAGCCCGCGAGGCGGTCGCGGTTCTGCACAAAGCCAGGCAGGGGCTGGCCGGAGCGGCCGGCTGACCGGATCGCCTAGTCCGACCACTCGATGGAAAAAACGATCCCCCGGTCATTGCTGGAACTGGCTCCCGCCAAGGGTTTCGAATCACGGCTTTCGTAGTATTCCAGCTTGATGAACAGATCCTTGATGATCTCCTGGCGCGCCGAAATGCTGCCCTCGAACCGGTACCGGTCGCTAACCGTGAAACTGGGAAAGAAATCCACCTGGACCGACACGTCGGATTTGGGAGTGTCATAATAGAACAGGTTGAGGTCGGCTCCGATCCGGCCTTCGGTATTGTTCGCCGGGTCGGCGTCGGCGGTGGCCCACTCCCGGTTGATGCCCCCTCCTGCAAGAGTCCGCAATTCCAGATGGCTGCCGCGAAAAACGTAGTAGCCGAGGTTGGCACCCCCGGATACCCGCATGCGCACCCCCAGTTCGTCATTGCGGTAGGATCCTGATTCGATCATTCCGTGCAACCGGCCGTTGATTTCCCGTTCCAGCCAGAGGTCGGCCTGGTTGCGGCGGGTTATTTCACCCTCTCCCTGCTCGGTGATCATGCCGTTGAGGGAGAGTCCATAGGAATAGATCTTGCCCTTGTAATGGGCGCCCGCATCGAAATGGGATTGGAGCACATCGCTGCCTTTGCTCCAGTTGAAGCCGAATGATACCGAAAGATTGAATCTGTCCCGCACATCGAAACGGACCGGCGCGATCTCCACGACCTCGCTCATGGGCACGGACGTGGTCCGGTCCTGGAAAATCACCATCAGATACCCGTCTTCGGTGCCTGGGGATATCTGGCCGTAGATCAGGGATCCGTTCCTCAAGCTGACCAGGAACCAGTAATTGCTGGCGACACGGGTAACCTTGTCCCACTCGATGAAAATGGTGCCCATGTGGTCGGTCTTGGCCCGCACTTTTCCCCGGACCATTTCCTTGATTTCACAGGTGATG
>JBDLKA010000091.1:0-13235 GCA_039714075.1 Candidatus Krumholzibacteriota bacterium
GCCCTGACGGCCCCTGGCGCGGGCGACCCGCCGATCAGGGTCCGATTCGCCTTCAGGTCCGACGGTGCCTGGAGCGATGAAGATGGTCACAATCCTACAGACGGCGCCTTCCGCCTGGACAACGTCCGGGTCATCGACGTTGATGGCGTAACCATTCTTGATGAGAGCACCTTCGACACCGGACTGGACGGCTGGATGCCCGGCAAGCCGGCCAGTCCGGGGGAATATGTCCTGCAGCCTTACGAACACTGGTCGGACTATGGACCCCGGCCCGACGGCGAGGGTTATGCCTGGACAGCCATTGAACAGCCGAACGGGGTGTTTCCCGCCCACGTAGCCGGGGAGCCATATTGGAATGTCGGGATTGAATCCCCTCGCATCGAGATTCCGGCCGATGCGGATGCCTACCTGATCAGTTTTGATGTCTATAGACAACTTCCATTGTTTGAAGGCCTTTTCTACTATTGGGCGGTTGCGGTGCCGGCCCCGGAAGACGGGGGAGTTTGGCGCAGCTTCAACACCGTTTATTATGGAGACCGCCAAGCCTGGTTTTCTCATGGTGAAGACATCTCGATTTTGACTACTCCCGGTGCCACCAGTATGCGACTGAGGCTCCAGGCGCGGTATTTCCCGCAATTCTTCTGGCCCCGCCCGAGCGGGGTGTTCACCGGTCCCGGCCCCATCTTCGGCGGGGTAACGGTCCTGGCCCAGACGGGAGTGCAAGTCGGCTCGTTGGATGTCCGGGTTTTCGAGGATGAGGCCTCCGGTTGCCCGTCGCCGGGCGGCGGCTTGTACGGAGTCACCGCCAACGTCTTCGACGCCACCGGGGCGGAGGTCGGAACCTTCGTCACCGACATTGACGGCTTCTTCAACGTGCCGGAACTCGATGCGGGTGATTACCAGGTGTCCGTAGTCCGGCCTCTCGGATATTCGGCGGCTGCGGACGAACTGGCCGTCACCGTTGTCGGGGGAGAAACGGCCCTGGCCGAGTTTCCCCTGGATTGTGCGGCGTCCACGGGTGCGATGCGCGGTATGGGTTACTGGAAGCATCAGGTCAACGAGGCCCTGGGCGGCGGCGGTCTCGGACGCGGCCGGAGGCTCAAGATCGATGATCCGCTTCCGCCGGACATCGACTCGCCGATCTGCGATCTCCTTGACCTGATTGTTGTCCACTTCAACGACAACGCGGTGAACGAGGTCCGGGTCTACGATCCGGCAGAAGGGGCTACGTGCACGGACAAGCTCGATCGGGCCCTGTCCCTGCTCAACCTGCCGGGCAGCCAGGAAATGGTCGAACGGGCCCGCCAGCATTTCATGGTCCTGCTGTTGAACACCGCGTCGGGCTACATCAATCCGACCGATGTCGTCAGTGACGATGGCGCCACCTTGTCCCAGGCGATCACCTACTGCGACAATCTCATCGACGACCAGGCCGGCGACCATGAGTCGGCCATGGGTATCGCGGAAATGATCAACAACGGCGACATGGTGCCGGCAGGCATGATCCCTCTGGACACGGTTCAAATTGCCTATCGTCACAAGGTTCCCGCCGGGCAGTTCCTGCTCGGCAACAAACCCAATCCCTTCAATCCGTCAACGACGATCAGCTTCGTTCTCCCGGAAACGGGATCGACGACCCTGAAGATCTACGACGTTTCGGGTCACCTGGTTCGAACCCTGCTGAATGGTACGGCGGAATCCCAGGGTCTTCGCGAGGTCGTTTGGAACGGAAAGAATGAAGCCGGCCGGGTCGTTGCGGCAGGTGTGTATTTCTGTAAGCTGGATGCGGGAGGATATTCCGAGGTTCGGCGAATGACTCTGGTCAAGTAGTCGGCGGCTCTTTCGTGGAACAGCCCGGTAATCAGGTCCGAAGGGACTTGTTACCGGGCTTCTTTTTGAAACCGCGAACGCACGACTTTGCCTGGGCGAGATATGCGGTTTTCCAACCTCTTGCAAGGCACCCAAAAATGGAATAGCATATCCAAACCCGGGGGATTGCAAAGCACTCCCGCTCTCCCTGCCCGCTCAAGTCAGGAGAGCATCTTGATCGGTCAGACGGTTTCCCATTTCAAAATCACCCGCGAGCTGGGCGCCGGCGGGATGGGAGTGGTCTACCAGGCGATCGACACGAACCTGGACCGCACGGTCGCCCTCAAGTTCCTTCCGCCCGAGTCCACCCGCGATCCCCACGCCAAGGCGCGCTTCATCCACGAGGCCAAGGCGGCTTCCGCCCTCGACCACCCCAATGTCTGCGTCATCCACGAAATCGACGAAACCGATGACGGACAATTGTTCCTGGCCATGGCCTGCTATGAGGGCGAGACGCTGAAAGAGCGCATCGCCCGGGGGCCCCTGTCCATCGATGCGGCCCTGGGTATCGCCCGCCAGATCGCCGAAGGCCTGGCCATGGCCCACGAACGGGACATCGTGCACCGGGACATCAAGCCGGCGAACATCTTCATTACAAGTAACGGATTGGTGAAGATCCTGGACTTCGGACTGGCCAAGCTCGCGGGACAGACGCTGCTGACCAGGGAAGGGACGACGCTGGGGACCGCCGGCTACCTGTCTCCGGAACAGGCTGCGGGGGAGGAGTCCGACCGGCGGACGGACCTGTGGTGCCTGGGCGTGGTCCTGTACGAGATGGTGACGGGCCGGCTGCCGTTCCGGGGTGAGAACCAGCAGGCGATGATCTTCGCCATCGCGAACCAGGCGCCCGAGCCGGTCACCGGATTACGTACCGGTGTGCCGATGGAACTCGAGCGGCTGATAGACAGATGCCTCGAGAAAAAACCGGAGGCGCGCTATCAGACGGCCGGGGATCTCGCTTCGGACCTGGGCCGGATTCAGCGCGGGCTGGACTCCGGGATCGACCTGACCATAACCATGCCCATCAAGACCCCTCCTCGCCGCCGTTGGCCTTTGGCCGCCGGCGCGGGCGCCATTGCCGCGATCATCGTCCTGGGGGTGCTTATCTTCGGGCTGAACGTCGGCAACCTGCGCGATCGCTGGACGGGTGAAGAGACCCTGCCGCCGATCCAGTCCCTGGCCGTGATGCCGTTCAGCAACATGATGGGAGACGCGGAGCAGGACTTTTTCGTCGAAGGCATGCATGAGGCGCTGATCACCGAGCTGTCCAAGATCGGGAAGTTGCGCGTCATCTCGCGGACCTCGGCCATGTTCTACCGGGAGACCGACAAGTCCATTCCCCGGATCGCGCGCGAGTTGGATGTCGACGCCGTGGTGGAGGGCTCGGTATTGAGGGTCGGAGACCGGGTGCGGATCACCGCCCAGCTGATCCGGGGGGCCACCGACGAACACCTGTGGGCCGAGGATTATGACCGTGACCTGCAGGACATCCTGAATCTGCTCAGCGAAGTGGCGCGGTCGATCGCGGGGGAGATCAATATCGCCCTGACGCCCCGGCAGCAGGAGCTCCTGACAATCGAGCGTACCGTCGACCCCGATGTCTACGAGATGTTGCTGCGGGGCCTGCACCACCTGCACAAGTTCACGGAAAAAGACGCTCTGGAGGCTCGTCGCTGGTTCCAGAAAGCGATCGCAGCCGATCCGGACTTCGCCCCGGCCCATACCAGCCTGTCCGGATTCTATCTCGTGTACAGCATCGTGGGCAACGAGCCAAGCGGCGAAATCCTTCCCCTGGCCCGGAAAGCGGCCCTGCGGGCGCAGGAACTCGATCCCGAACTCGGCACCACGCACACCGTCCTGGGTTTCGTCGAGATGTACTCGAACTGGGACTGGGCCGCCGCCGAACGGGAATTCAAACTGGCGCTCGAGCGGGATCCCAACGACGGCGACGCCCTGCACGGCCTGTCCAACATCCTGACCATCCAGGGACATTTCGACGAAGCGGTGGAGCTTGTCCTGCGCGCCCGCAAGTATGATCCGTACTCCTATCTCAGGAACCTGCCCGTCTGGGTGAACCTGGTTATTGCCCGCAGGTACTCCGAGGCGATCACCGAGGTCCATCAGTGGCGGGGTTTTTCCGGCAGCGAGGCGGCGGGGTGGTGGTGGCTCTTCAATGTTTATTTCGCTCAGGGTCGGTATGAGGAAGCGATGACCGAGTTGCGTCATTCCTCGACTGGCCGTGATCCCGAATCAAGGGTCGACCTGGAAAAAGCCTATGCCGAAGCGGGTATCAAAGCCGCCATTCTGGTGTGCGCGGAACGTCTGGCCGCCAGGTCGAACAGCGAGTATCTCGACCCTCTTTCCGTCTCCAAGTATTTTGCCATGGCCGGCGACTCGGACCGGGCCTTCGTGTGGCTGGAGAAGGCCTATGAGGAACGGGCGCCCGCATTTCACCTACTCACGGAACCAGCCCTGGACCCGGTTCGACCGGATCCGCGGTTCCGAGCTCTCGTGAAAAGGGTGGGTATTCCGGAATCCGGGTGGGAGGGGCTTGGTGTCGGTGAAGATTGATCCATTTATGTGCTATAATCGATCAATGCTACGCACCCTTTACTTCCTGCTGCTGACCACCCTGATGGCAGCCCCCGGCCTTGCCGGGGACGTTGTCGGCCACGACTGGCAATGGGTCAATCCCCAGCCCCAGGGTAAGGTCCTGGGTGATTTTTCGGTTGTCGACAGTAACGTCATCTACGCCGCCGGAGAGGGCGGCATGGTGGTGCGAAGCGATGACGGCGGACAGGGCTGGCACATCCTTCATACCGGCACCAAGGCCTGGTTGCAAAGTATCGACTTCACCGACCCGATGACCGGCACCGTTGTCGGCGAGCTGAATACCCAAGGGATCGTCCTGCGCACAACCGATGGCGGCCAGTCCTGGCAGGAGCAGGGAGTGGCGCCCCTGCCTTGGATGGAGTCGGTGGATTTCATAGACGCGAACACCGGCGTGGCCGTGGGCTGGTCCGGGACCATCCATTGGACAACCGACGGCGGCGCCAACTGGACGCCCCAGGTCAGCGGCACCACCCAGCGGCTCTATTCGGTCCACCTTTTTGACGCCACCACCGCGGTGGCCGTGGGCGGCAACGGCGTGATCTGCCGCACCGTGGACGCCGGGGCCAACTGGTACCATCCGCCCAGCGTCACTTCCGAACGCCTGGAGGCCGTCGATTTCGGCGGCACCACCTACGGTGCGGCCGTGGGCTGGAACGGTGCCGTGATCTATTCGTACAACGGTGGGGATGCCTGGAGCCTGCGCGGAAGCGGGACCAGCGAAAGCCTGATGGACATCACCTTCAGCAGCCCCGATTCCGCCGTGGCGGTCGGCGTCCTCGGAGCGCTCATTCATTCGACCAACGGCGGGATCAACTGGAGCCCGCTCGTTCCGCCTTCGGGGGAAGGTTGGAATGCGGTGGATTTCACCACCGGGGGTGGGATCCTGCTGACCGGAGGCAGCGGCAGCCTGTGGCGTAGCGACGGAGCCTGGTCCAGCTGGGTGAACGGCCAGTCCGGATCCACGGAGTTTCTCCAAAGCATCGACAATGCGACCAGTGACATCGCCGTGGTCGCGGGTTACCACGGGGCTCTTCTGCGTACCGCCGATGCGGGTTTGACCTGGACGGAGATCAGCACGGGCTGTGACACGACTTTCAGGGGTGTTGATTTCGCGGACGCGACCACGGGCCTGGTGGTGGGGGCTGACGGCTATGTCCTGCGCACCGACGACGCGGGCCTGACCTGGACACCATTGACGACCGGTTCGGCCAACGATCTCTGGGACGTGGCCTGCATCGACGATACCCACGCCGTGGCGGTGGGTCAGTCGCGGACCATCCTGCACACCGCCGACGGTGGGGCCACCTGGCTGGAGGTGGGTCCGCTACACGGTTACGACTACTGTCAGGCGGTTTTCTTCATCGATGCCCTTCACGGCTGGGTGTCCACCTTTTATGGCGAGGTCTACGGCACCGATGACGGCGGCTTGACCTGGGGCCTTCAGGAATCCACCTATCTCGACCTGCAGGACATCCATTTTGCCGACCCTCTTCACGGTATTTCCGTCGGCGGGGTGGACGGCAACGCCACTCTTTTGACCGACGACGGCGGCCTGAACTGGACACAACAATCCAACCCCGAGGGTGCCTACCTCAACGGCGTCCGGCTCAGTGATCCGTTGACCGGCATCGCCGTGGGCCAGGGCATATTCCGCACCTATGACGGCGCGGCGACCTGGGAGCGCGATTTCTCCTATTCCAACTGGTTCGAGGATGTCTGCCTCATGGGCGGGGGCGTGGCCCTGGCCGTGGGCAGGGGCGGCGCCATCCTGCGGGCCGGACCCGATGGGGTTTCCCGGGTGTACGACGATTTCCCCCGGCCTGAAATCGCCGTCAGGGCCTACCCCAATCCCTTCAACCCCCGGACCACCATCGCCTTTTCCCTGAACCTGCGGCAGGATGTCCAGATCAGCATCTTCGATCTGAACGGGCGGAAAATCCGCACCCTGGCCACCCGCGTCTTTGCGGCGGGAGACCATTCCGTGACCTGGGATGGGCGGGATGACGGGGGCCGCAGGGTTGCTTCAGGGGGCTATCTGGCACGTGTTTCCACGGCCTTCAATAGCCGAACCCGAAAAGTCACCCTGGTCAAGTGAACCGGAACTTCCGGGCTGCCGACCAATCCCGAAACCTCCCGGGAATTTATTTTGCCGTTTGTTTCACAAACGCGGTCTCACACCATATGTTATAATTACTCTCGATTGTGAAATTAAACTTCTGTCGCCCGGAGCACCTCGATGCGCACCCCTCCCGTTCGTTCGTCTTTGGTATTCCTTTCCGCCTGCCTGTTCCTGACCCTGCCCGCGGTCGCCGCCGCCGCCGTTTCCGCCTCGACCGTGACTTCGTCCGGCCAGTTGCTGAACGGCTCGGTCGCCGACGGTCAGATCGGGGACCTTGTCCTGGCGAACGACGAAATCATCGTCATCATCAGCGGCATCGGACACATTACCCACGATGGGGAAAACGGCGGCACGGTCATCGACGCCGGTACGACTGCCGCGAATACCGACGCCCTGGGCGAGCTCTACACCTACTTCGACGATGACTGGCCTCGACAGGCGGTCTACACCTCCCTGGTCATCATCGATGATGGCAGCGGCGGCGGGCCGGCCGTCATCAGGGCTTCGGGCCACGACCTGAACGACAGCGGCCAGGCCGTGGTCACCGATTATTCCCTGGCCGACGGTGATCGCCACCTGACCGTGACCACCCAGGTTACCGGCAGCGGGGCCGCCCAGCCGGATTTCGAACTGGGCGACGCCTTCCACTGGGGAACGTGCAGCAAGTACGCGCCCGGGCTGGGATTCGCCATCGACGGCACCACGACCCAGGCCTGGATGGTGGGCAAGACGGGGGATGTCTGTTACGCCTACGCGGGTATTTACGGAGACTGCTGGGGCCCCAACGGGAGCTACTGGTCGGACATCAACGTGACCACCGCGGACCTCAGCGGGGGCGCGACCGTCAGCTACACCCGCTACCTGGCGGTGGCTTCAGGGGAGATTGCCGCCGCCGTTTCCATCCTGCATGAAGCCCTGGGTGTGGCCACCGGTTCGGTTATCTGCAACGTGTCTTCCCTGGACGACGGCACTCCGCTGCCCGGGGCCCTGGTCAATGTCTTTGACGGCTCGGGCAATCCCTATTACGAAATGATCGTGGGCGGCGTGGGCCAGGCCCTGGGAACGCTGCCGACCGGGACCTGGCGGCTGGTGGCGAGCGCCACGGGTTATCAATCCGTGGAAAACTGGGTGACGGTGTACGAAGGCGCCTCCCATGGTCTCGATTTCCAGCTGCCGAGCGGTGGCGGCGGGATCAGCGAGGCCATCGGCGATACCTTGACGATCATCCAGCGGCCCCTGGTGAACATTCCCGCCCTGGTGACCCCCGGCCAGACCCTGGAGATAAGCTGCGCCGCTGATCCGGCGACCACGGGCTGGCAGGCCGAAATTTCGCACGAGGCCTTGACCCTGCCGCTGACCGTCACGGCGGCGGCCTATGATCCGGCCACGGAGTGGTGGACCCTGAGCACGACGGTGCCGGCGGTGCCCCTGTACGAACTTTTCGACCTGCGGGTGACCGCCGACGGCGGCCTGGACGACACCACCCGCCACGCGGTGCGCGTGCTGGACCAGTTCAAGGACGATTTCTACTTCATCCACATCACCGACACCCATCTGCCCGACCATAAATTTTCCGACAGCGGCGGGACACCCGCGGACAGCACGGAAACGGTGGATCTGCGGGCGGTGATCCAGGACATCAACCTGATCAATCCGGAGTTTGTCCTGATCACCGGCGACTTCATCAACGAGGGCGAGCTGGAAGACTATCTGGAATGGCGCTGCTACACCCGGGCGCAGCGGCAGCTCTACGAATTCACGACACCCACATTTCTGGTGGCGGGCAACCACGATCTCGGCGGCTGGGAGGCCACGCCGCCCTCGGACGGCACCGCGCGGCGCGACTGGTGGCGCTTTTTCGGCTGGCCCCGCCTGGACAATCCGCCCCCGGGGGCCCCGGAGTACACGCAGAGCTACAGCTTCGATTACGGCCCCGTCCACTTCGTGGGTCTGGAGGCCTACAACAACTACGATATGTGGCGTGCTGAGATCTATGGAACCGACAGTTTTCCGGCGGCTCAGATGGCCTGGCTGAACCAGGATCTGGCCGCCGCGTCGGGCAGCCAGACCCAGGTGCTTTTCTACCACAAGGATTTCCAGAATCAGATCGACCTGGGCGCCTTGGGTGTGGAGATGGCCCTTTGGGGGCACGTGCACGGCGACCGGGGCAGCGAGCTGATCCAGCCGTATGATCTGGGCACCAACAACGTGTGTGACGGATCGCGGTCCTACCGGTTGATCAGGGTTTCCGGGGGAGTATTGCAGCCGATTCCCACCCTTTCAGCCGGCGGTTCAGGCCAGAATCTCAGGGTGGATTACACGCCGGCCAACGTGGGTTTGTCGGAAACCGTGATCGCCCAGATCACCAACAATCAGACCGAACGGTTCGAGCACGGCAGGCTGCGCTTCGTGATGCCCGCCAACGGGGGACATTACGTCGCCACCGGTGGACAAGTGGTGCAGATCGACCAGTCCGGCGAACATGATGTCTGCCACGTGGCGGTGGACATTCTGGCTTCCGGGACCCAGACCGTTACGGTATCTCCCGACCTGAGTAGTGTTCCGGGGGCGGGTCTTCTCGCGGACCTTCGTCTGGACCAGAACATTCCCAACCCCTTCAATCCCGCCACGGACGTCAAATACCATCTGCCCGTGGACGGGTCCGTCAGGCTGGCCGTGTACGACATGAAGGGGCGCCAGGTGGCGGTTCTGGTGGACCAGGTGCTGCTCGCGGGGGATCATGCGGCGCACTGGAACGGCCGGGACAAGTCAGGTCGGGACGCTCCCTCGGGGGTTTATTTCCTGCGGCTGAGCATTCCCGGCCAGGAGCGGACGCGGAAAATGGTGCTGGCGCGTTGAGTTGTTGATTTTTTTGGTTGTGGCTTCGAAATTGTGTCTGGGGTCAGGCGGAGACCGGGAAAGCTGAGATTATCTCGCAAAGATGACGATATGGCAAAAAGAGGCGTCCCCGGGGACGCCTCTTTTTGATGTCTGGGGCGTTCCTAGGGCCAAACACAATTTCAGAGGCACAACCTACTGATCAAAGTACAGCGTCTGCAGATACTCCTGACTGAGTCCCTGGTCCAGGTAGGGCAATTTACCGTCAAGCTGGTATTTGGGATCGGACCAGGGTTCACCTGCCTCGTTGCAGATCGTGTACCGCTCGCGAAGCTGCCACAGCGCAAAAATGACGGTCTTGCCCGCGGGCGCCGTGCACTCGTAGGTATCGGTGACGGTGGACTCCTGGTAAACAGTGACTTCACGACTGAAATCCTGGTGGAACTCCGCCGAGATCTCTGTTGAAACCGGCCCCCAGCCCAATTCCGTGGAGATGCCGATGGACCAGCCGAAGCTCATGCCGTTGGTTTCTTCAGTACCTTCGGTGTAGCTGTGTTCCTGGCTGTAGGTCGCGCCCGCGCCAAGGGTTTTCTGGAATATTTTTTTCCAGTAGACGTTGCGCACGATGCGGGGATGTTCGGTAACGGTGCCCAGTTCGCCCAGATAGAGCGGGCAGGCGCCCAGCATGAGAACGGGGACCGGGTCTGCACCATGATCGACGAGCTGGTCCGAGGTCTCCATTATGGCGTTGTACGTTCCCAGGCCGTTGACGTCGTTCCATGAACTGTTGGTGGTCGCCATCATGGCGAAGTATTCCCCTCCGGAGTTGTTGGGCTCTTCGCCGGTCCAGCCGGTAAAAGTCACGGGGTCGCCGCTGCGCCAGACGAAATCACCGTTGGTTCGCCCCCAGTCGTAGAAACCCAGGTACATGTACTGGCCCGGCATCCAGGATTGCCGAAGGTTGTGGACAAAGACGTTTTCGTCGGCCGAGTTGATGGTGACCAGGTTGCCCCCGGCCAGGCGGCAGTTCAGGTCCTGGACCATCCAGTAGGCGGTGGAGCTCAGACCGTAGTAGTGGCTTCCTTCCCGGTTGTCCAGATACTGGAAAAGGGGATCGGAGGTATCAAGCACGCAATCGGACCAGTTTCCCCAACCGTACGTTTCCCACTGCAGGTTGTCGGGAGGGCAGGGTGACCCGTCCAACACCAATTGGCCGTAGCCGGGAACCATTCTGAAGCCCAGGGCGATGGCGTTGTCGTTGAGGGTGCCCACCAATGTGCTCTGATCGGTCATTTTGGGACTGAAATTGCCCAACAGGGCATCATCCGTAGCCAACATTTCGGAAGAATCCGGCAACTGGTCGGTGGGATTGTCCACCGTAGGCAGGGGCGGTGTGTTGCCGTTGGGGTCGGGTTTGACAGGGTCGGTCGGGTCTGCGTCGTCGGAGCAGCCGGCCGGCAGGATCAGGAAAGCCAGGCAGGCAAACAAGAGGAAAGACCGGATGTTGAAACGGGGTTTCATGCTATACCTCCAAAAAAACATGGAGCGGAAAGTGTAGCAATCGGGTGTTTCTCATCGTCGAAAGCCAATTGCCTGAATGACTTTAAATGAACACAGATCTTCAGTCACTGTAATAATGACAATAAATTTTCGAAAATCCCCGGAAATTAATCCGCTTTCCGTCCCCGAGAGGGAGACTCAAATGCCGGGCGCGGCCCACAAAGTTGCAAAATCCCCTTCATAAACATATCTTTTGGCCCAGAAACAAGTCTAGAACGAGCGGTCCGTTGTTGGGCCGCAAAAAAGCTGCCGCGATTTTCTGCATGCCTCTCGGCTTTCGGCCTACCTGAGCTCCATCCGAGACCCATTTGCTGTTGATCCCGGATAACGAGACAGGAACCTATACCCATGAAGAACTTCACCGATCTCGGGCTGAGCCAGCCCGTCCTGCGCGCGCTTGCCGACTGCGGCTACACCGAGCCCACACCCATCCAGCAGGCCGCCATTCCCATCGTCGGCGCCGGATACGATTTGATGGCCAGCGCCCAGACCGGCACCGGCAAGACGGCGGCCTTCACGCTGCCGCTCATCGACGACATCGGGGGCCGTCCCTCGGGCAAGGGCGACACGCCGCTGGTCCTGGTGCTGACGCCGACCCGCGAGCTGGCCCAGCAGATCGACGAAAACGTGCGCGCCTACGGTCGCCACGTCGGCACCCGCAGCGTCGTGGTCGTGGGCGGGGTTTCGTCCGCCCAGCAGATCGACCGCCTGCGCCGGGGCGTCGATTTCGTCATCGCCACGCCCGGCCGCCTGATCGACCTGGTCCAACAGGGCGAGATGAACCTCGACGACGTCGAATTCCTCATCCTGGACGAGGCCGACCGCATGCTGGACCTGGGTTTCGTGCACGACGTGCGCTGGATCGCCGACCGCGTGCCGAAACCGCGGCAGACCCTGCTGTTCTCCGCCACCATGAACGGGCCCGTGCGCAGCCTGGCTTCGACCATCCAGACCAACGCCCAGAGCGTCTCGGTGGCGCCGCCCGCCGCGGTGGCCGACAACATCGACCAGCGGGTGATGTTCGTGGAAAAGGTGAACAAGCCAGAGCTGCTGGTCGATCTGCTGAAGGGCGACGATACCGACCGGGCGCTGGTGTTCACCGGAACCAAAGTCGCCGCGACCGTTGTCGCGAGGCAACTGAACCAGAACGGCATCAAGGCCGAGGACATCCACTCGGGGAAATCCCAGAGCCAGCGCCAGCGTTCCCTGGACGCGTTCACCAAAGGCAAGGTGCGGGTGCTGGTCGCCACCGATATCGTGGCTCGCGGCATCGATGTCGAGGGGATATCCCACGTCATCAACTACGAGCTGCCCGAGGACGCCGAAAACTACGTGCACCGCATCGGCCGCACGGCGCGGGCCGGCCGCGCGGGGGTGGCGGTTTCATTGTGTTGCGTCCAGGACGTTTCCCAGCTGCGCGGTGTTGAGCGCCTTTTGAAACAGCCGCTGGAAGTCATCGAGGACCACCAGTGGCATTCGCCGACCGTGGCGGCCTGTCTGGCGGCTTCGGCCAAGGCGGCCCGGCTGCGGGCGCGCGCGGGGAAAGGGCGGGGCTCCGGCTCCAAGTGGGCGCGCTGATGTCGAAACCATTGCGGGGGTTTGGCGAGCTGGATCTCGCCGCGCCCCTTGTCAAAGCCGTCACGGAACTGGGTTACGAATCCCCTCTTCCCATCCAGGCCGCCTGCATCCCGCCTCTTCTCGAGGGCAGGGACGTGTTGGGCCTGGCCCAGACCGGAACCGGTAAAACGGCCGCCTTCGCGCTGCCGTTGATGTCCCGCATCGATCTCAAGAAAAAATCCCCCCAGGTTCTGGTGCTGGCTCCGACCCGGGAGCTGGCCCTCCAGGTGGCCGAGGCCTTCCAGAAGTACGCCCGTCATCTGCCCGGCTTCCACGTGCTGCCGATCTATGGCGGCCAAAGCTACGGTTTCCAGTTCAGCCAGCTTCGCCGCGGCCCCCAGGTGATCGTCGGCACCCCGGGACGCATCCAGGATCACCTGGACCGGGGAACCCTCGATTTGAGCGATGTGTCCTGCGTCGTGCTGGACGAAGCCGACGAAATGCTGCGCATGGGTTTTGTCGAAGAGGTCGAGGCCATCATTTCGAAGGCCCCGGAAGACCGGCAGATGGCCTTGTTCTCGGCCACCATGCCGCCGCAGATCAAGCGCATTTCCAAAAGGTATCTGCAAGAGCCGACCGAAGTGCGCATCGAAGCCAAGACGATCACCGCGGAAAACAT
>JBDLKA010000092.1:0-13001 GCA_039714075.1 Candidatus Krumholzibacteriota bacterium
GATATCCTCGAAACGGGTCAGCCAGATGTGATCGGGCATGGCCCGGTTCATCTCGTCCATCAGGTGCACCCGGAAGTAGCGGTCCCTGTCGAGCCTGGTGATGACGTCAAGACGGTCATTCAGGTCCTTGCGCTGCTGGTTCAGCCTCTTGATCTTGGCGATCTCGGGAGCCAGCCGGCGGGTTTCCGCCTCTTCCTCGACGATGATCTCTTTCAGCGCCTTGATCTGGTTGGACTGGTGTATGTACACCGCGCCGATACCGACGGCCGCGACAAACACCAGGACCAGGGGCGCGAAATTTCCGACGTTGGGCAGGTTGATCCTGCTGGCGGCCGGCATTTCATCGCGGGGCAGAAGATTGATGCGAATCATGCTCCCACCGCCTCTCTGAGAGCCAGCCCGACGCTCACCGTGAGCAGGGGACTCAGCTCCTCGGCCTCTCCCTCAGCGAAGAGGTCAGGGTTGTAATCCAGCCCGGCCAGAGGATCGGCCATCTCGCTGGGAACGTTGTAGCTTTCGGCCAGGTATTCCCGCAGGCCCGGCAAGTGGGCCCCGCCGCCGCTCAGGACGATCCGGTCGATGCCGTCGGCTTCGCCGGATGTCTTGAGGTAGGACAGGCTGGGTTCGAGACCCTGGTAGATTTCGGAACCGACGGAACGAACGATGTCGGTGACCAGCTGGTCGTCCACCTCTTCGGTGTGACCGCGGGCCACGTCGTGCGCCGTCTCGTAGGTCAGGCCCAACTGCTTCTGGAACTCTTCGATGAAGTGCGCCACGCCGATGGGCAGATCGCGGGTGAAGTACGGCACGCCGTCCTTGACGATGTGCACGTTGGTCACCCCGCCGCCGACATCGAGCAGGGCCACGAATTCATCGCCCCGTGTTTCGGCGGCAGCCGCGGCGGTGTCCTGGTCTCCTTCGTCGAAGGGGTCCAGTTCGTCCACGGAATCCATCGCGTCGTTGGACTCGGGTTCGGCGATCAGTTCGGGCAGGTTCTCGAAACCGCCCTGTCCCTTCATGTACTCCCAGGTGTTCTGGTTGGCGAAGGAAGCGACGTCGATCACCAGGGGCCGGAAGCCGGCGTCCCTGATCAACTCGGCATGACCGAGGATCATGTCCTTCTTCGCGGCCACCAGCAGGAGTTCCATCTGGTCGGCCCCGATGTCCTCCTGGAGAATCTGGAAGTCCAGGGTGATGTCGTCGATGTCGAAGGGGACGTGCTGTTCGGCCTCCCAGTAGATGGCCTCCCTGGCGTCCTCCTCGGACATCTTGTCCATGACGATTTTCTTGACGATAACCGCCCGGCCCGCCACGGCGCTGGCCACGGGTTCATCAGGGATGCCCGCCTTTTCAGCCGCGCTGCGGATGGCCTCGATCACAAGTTCACGGTCCATGATCTCGCCGTCGACAATCGCCTCGGGCGGTAGATCAGCCATCGCGAAATGGGTGATCACCGGTCGATCGTTGGAAAGATCGAGCCGGAGGCACTTGACGACATTGGAACCGATGTCCATGCCGATAAGTGATTTTTGTTTCCCTTTAAGGAATCCGAACATGTCAAGCCTGCCTCGCTGTTCGTGCGTTTCTAGTGGGGAGACCCACTCCCAATCGGGTATCCCTCGGGCCAACCGCAACATGCGTGCCACAATGTTCATCGGCCGCGCCGGGGACGCCTTGAGCCCAAATCGCGGGAAATATTCGGGTATTCAGGCAAGGGGAAAATCAGGTGAAAATGCGGGTCGGGCCGGAACCGGCGGCCAGGGGGTGGAAGATTTGCCGCCGGGGATCAGAATCGTGACAGGTACCAGGTGAAGATGTGGTCGCCAAACATGAGAACGACCACCGCCGCGGCGGCCAGGAAGGTCCCGAAAGGCAGCTTGGAACCACCCTCGAGGCTCCCCCGGCCCGCTGTAACTGCGTACAGGGTACCGAACAGGGCGCCGCCGAACAGAACCGCGGGCACGCCCCAGGGCCCCAGGAAAACGCCCACCATGGCCATCAGCATGACGTCTCCCCCGCCCATGCCTATCACGCCCCGGACCAGTTTGTAGCCGTACGAGACGGCCAGGACGGCTCCGGCGCCGATGGCTGCTCCCAGCAGGGCTGAAGGTAGCGCGGGATTCCCGAAAAGGGACAAAACCAACCCGATGACCATGCCCCCGACGGTCAGGGTGTGGGGAATAATCATGTGCCGCCAGTCGATCATTGCAATATCCAGCAGGATTATCAGGAAAAATGATGCAGAAAGCCCTTCCAGGGTCCACCCGAACCTCCAGATCGAGGCCAGGACGCAGGCGGCGCCGGCCAGTTCGACCAGGAGATAACGGACCGGGATGGGCGCCGAGCAGCCGCGGCAGCGTCCGCGCAGGAAAAGCCAGCTGAAAACCGGGATATTGTCGTACCAGGCCACCGTCTTTTCACAGGAGGGACAAAAGGACCGCCCCGCCACCACGTTGAGATTGCGCGGCAGCCGGTAGATCAGGACGTTGGAAAAACTGCCGAAGCAGGCGCCCAGCCAGGCGGCCAGGAACACGGGCAGGATACCGAGGGTGGCGATCATCATCTCAAATCTCCGGGATGGGACCGATGAAATCCTTGCCGTAGATTTTCTGGATTTCAATTTTTCCGGTAATGATGTCGATCATCTTGAGAGCCAATTCCTTCATATGCGGGCTGTCAGTCGATTCGTAGAGATTTTTCCAAAGCGCCAGGGAAACGCGCTTGTCGCCGCCCTTGTAGCGGGCAAAAGCGGCAAAGCGGGATTCCTTGTCCGTGGCATCGGAACAGCGCCCGGCCATCTCGAACCAATGACCCGCCCGTTTGTAATCGTGTTCGATCACATAATAGATGAAACCGATTTGAAATGGCAGCTTGGCCTTGTCGGGGTTGGCCAGGATACCACGCTTGAGCATCTCGATGGAACCATCTATGTCACCGAAACTGGACCAGCGGACCAGGGAGGCGAAGAAATAGGCCTCGACGAACTGCGGGTCGAGTTTGGTGATGCCGTCGATCAACAAATCGAAATAGCGCAAATCGTTTTGCCCCATGGAGTAGGCTCCATAGTACTGGATAAAGCGAAACCACAGGTAGTCGGCCGCGGCCTCACGGAACCCAAGAGTCGATTCCACCAGGAATTTCCCGGAGGGGAAGTAGAGCCTTTCCTGTTGGTCAGCCTGCTCCTGTTGGCCGTCGTACTCACGTAGGGACAGGAAGATGACCAGGGTAAGGACCACAACGGCCAGTCCCCGGAACAGTGTTTTCGTTCGCGACTTCATTCGCCCCGCAACTCCTTGCGCGAGAAAATGGAACCCGCCACAACAAGCAGCAGAATGGACCAGGCCAGGCTGTAGACGGTGGCCATCACCAGGTGTTCCCCCGACACGGCGGTACCGTGTACCACCGCACCGCGCAAGTTGAACACCTCGAGGTTGGGGGTCAGGTAATATACCAGTTCGGACATCTGCCGCTGGAACACGCCGTCCTGCAGTTGGCCGAAATCGCGGATGGACTGGCTCAGATGCCCAACGGTGAACACACCGAGCGTGAACACCGCGGCCAGAACCGGCGAAACACTTGTTGAGAAGAATACCACTACCGCGTTGATCAGGGTAAGCTCCAGAAATGTCAGATAGAATGCGCCCAGAAAGCGCAGGGAAAACGAACCCGGCGCAAGGAACAGCATCAACAGGAACAACAATCCCATGACCGCCAGCATCGAGATCAGGGTCAGGTTCAGACCGAGGAACTTCCCGATCAGGTATTCACGGCGCCCGACTGGTTTGGACAGGATGGTCACGATGGTCCCCTTGTCCAGCTCCTTGCGCACCATGCTGCTTCCGACAAAGACGACGACCAACAGGCCGAAGATGACCATCGAAGCCAGGCCGACATCCGCCATGATCTTCCCCTGGGCCCCCACCGTCAGCGGCGACAGGATTGCCGTGCTGGCCAACATGATGAAACCGAAGAGGGCCACCAGGTAGAAGATCCTGTCCCGAACGGTCTCCAGAAAGGTGCTGCCCGCCAGGGTCATGATGTTGCTCGTCATCGGCCGACCTCCCGCTTGACGGGAATTTCCCGGTTGATTTCCATGAACAGTTCCTCCAGGCAGGATCGGTGAGTCTCCAGGGATTCAACGGGAATCGCTTCTCGATGGCAGTCATTCAGAAGTTTTCTCAAATCACCCACGCTGTCTATCTGGACGCGGACCTTGCCCTCTCCCAGGCTCCGGCATCCGGCCGGCAACCAGGTGGGATCCGTGGCGCCAAGATGCAGATCACCGGTGTAGGAAAAACCCTGGGTCAGTTCGGTCAGATCACGGACCGCAACCAGGCAACCCTCCTTGAGGACACCCACGGTGTCGGCGATCATCTCCACGTCGGGCACGATATGACTGGACAGGATAATGGTCTTGCCTGCGTTTTTCAGGTCCATCAGCAGTTGACGGATTTCCCGGCGGCCGATGGGGTCCAGACCCGACATGGGCTCGTCGAGGATCAGAATATCGGGGTCGCCGAGGATGGCCTGGGCCAAGCCGATCCGCTGCAGCATCCCCTTGGAAAATTTCTTCAGGCGGCGTCCAGCGAATTCGGTCATACCAACCATGTCGAGAACTTCGTCGATGCGCGCGACCCGGCGATCCTTCGGCAAATCCAGGAGGCGGGCATAGAACTTCAACAATTCCCGTCCGGTCAGGTGCTCGAAGAAATAGGGTCTCTCCGGCAGATAACCGACACGGCTACGCGAGCTGGGATCCCGGTGGTCCATCCCCATTATGGATACCTCGCCCCCGTCGGCATGGACCAGATCCAGGATGCAGTTGATGGTGGTTGTCTTTCCGGCCCCGTTGTGGCCGATCAGGGCAAAAACGCTGCTCTGGTTGACCGAAAACGAAACGCCCTCCACACCCCTGATGCGGCGCTTCAGGAATCCTGACCTGAACGACTTTTGGAGATCACGCACTTCCAGGACCACCGCCGGTGAACCGGCTTTTTCAGGGGACGAATCCGGTACCTGCGTCTGCACCCGGGAAGGTCGATCGACCAGGATGGTCCCCCGGGAATCACGATCCAGTGTCCTGTTTTTTACCGGCACTTGAATAATCAACGTCCACCTCCGGCCTAAATGGCCTGCCAAGGGCTCCAATTGGGGTTTAACTATTGTTGCGGGGGGATTTGCAACTAAGATGCCAAGGAAGTTGTTTTGAGGAGACACGGTCGACTATCAGGCGAACGGACATGAAAGAAGGGCGGCGCCAATCGCAGCGTCGCCCATTGTCTTTTCCCTGTTTTCTACTAGATGCCATTATCCAGTACGACCACTTCATCAAGCTCCCCCCAGCCATTGATTGAATATCCGGAGGGTGTGCCCGTAGCGTCATCGACGGTGACGATTCCAACCTGCCCTGGTGTTGCGGCAAGGCCGGCGAACTGGGGTTCGGTCCAGGCTCTGGTGAAGGCGTTCTGCAGGACTCTGCCATTGTTCACTTCATTGGGCAGCAACGGCTGGATATCAGCCACCTCGTCCGAGTAAACGCCACCGTTACGGACGGCGAAATCCTCGGCCGCCAGCTGCACCGTGTGGGCAGCGCCCTTGACCTTGGCTTCTTTGGCCCGTACCTGAAGCTTGATAAAGTTTGGGATGGCGATTGTGGCCAGGAGGGCCAGAATGACGACCACTATCATCAACTCGATCAGTGTGAATCCTTGGCTGTTTCGCATTATTAATCTCCCAATCTACTCACAGGTCCGGAGGACATCCTCCATACGTTTTTCGGCCAAAAACCTTCCCCCTTAATACGAAAAGGGCGGCGCCGTTGCCGGCGCCGCCCATCCATCGAATCGGACTGATTCCTACTGGCCACTGCTCAGCGTGAGAATGACAGTGTCCTTACCGTAACCGGTAATGCTGTAACCCACAAGAACACCGCCTGCAGTGGGATCCGGAATACCCGCGATGCCGACCTGACCCGGGCTGGCAGCAACGGCGCCACCGTACTGGGGCTCGGTCCACAGAGCGGTGAAGGCGTTCTGCAGGTTCAGACCATTGACCGGGTCATTGGGCAGCAGGGGCTGGATGTCAGCACCAAGGTCGGAATAGACGCCATCGTTTCGAACGGCGAAATCCTCGGCGGCCAGCTGCACGGTGTGCGCGGCGCCCTTGACCTTGGCTTCCTTGGCCCGGTCCTGCATGCTAATGAAGTTGGGGATGGCGATGGCGGCCAGAATACCAATAATAACGACCACGATCATCAGCTCAATCAGAGTAAATCCCTTACGATTCAACACATCGGTCTCCTTCGATTCGGCCCACGTACCTCTATGTATCGTAGACCTCTTGGTGCTAGCTGCCGGGTTGTCCGGCTCTCTACCTGCCAACGGCAGTCCTTACGAAGCAATGGCCGTGCCATTTGCCTCTTTGTCCGTCCACATTTGCAAATACATGCATTTGTGGAACTTACATGCCAACAATTTGAACTTGCGGCATTCCGGTTGCAGGAATTTCCATGCAACTTGCCCATTTCCACGCCTTGCGGCGTGCGAATCAAAAGCCGGGCCATCCTAGACCCCGGTGGGTTCGCCGACTTTTTCACCCGTTTCCCGAATGACCGTCTCGACGGCCTCGAGCAGTTCCTCGCCGGGTACGTCCTGCTTGTCCTCGGCGGCGAAATCGTCGCCCGCACCGGAGTCCTGAAGTCCGTATTTCTTCAGTTTCCGGTACAGGGTCGATGCGTTGATGCCCAGAATTTCAGAGGTCAGCTTGCGGGCCCCGTCGGTGGCCTCGAGCACACCCAGGATGTGGGCCTTTTCCAGGTCGTCGAGGGTGACCCGGCCACCCACGGCCAGGTTCGAGGCGGATGTTTCCGCCCCCACGCCGTTGGTCACGAACGGCGGCAGGTCCTTCAGGGTGATCCGATCGGAATCCCGAATGATGCTGGCACGTTCGATGACGTTTTCCAGTTCCCTGACATTGCCCGGCCATTCATAACCCTGCAAAGCGGTGAGGGCCTTGTCCTCGATGAGGGAGCCCAGGTTGCCCTGGTACTCGTCCGGACAGCAGCGTTTCAGGAAATGATCCACCAGCAGGGGGATGTCCTCGCTGCGTTCGCGCAGGGAGGGCAGATTCATCGGAATGACGTTCAACCGGTAATACAGGTCGGTGCGGAAGTTGCCTTCGCTGACTTCCTTTTCCAGATCACGGTTCGTCGCCGCGATAACGCGCAGATCGACCTTGACCGGACTGCTGCTGCCCACGGGATAGACCTCCCGCTCCTGAAGCATGCGCAGAAGCTTGACCTGGATGGCGTGCGGGGTCTCCCCGATTTCGTCCAGGAAGATGGTGCCGCCTTCGGCCTGCCGGCAGAAACCGTCATGGTTCCGGTCGGCGCCGGTGTAGGAGCCCTTGATGTGGCCGAAAAGCTGGCTTTCCAGCAGGGTCTCGGGAATGGCGCCGCAGTTGATGGCCACGAACGGTCCGTCCGCCCGGGCGCTCCTATGGTGGATGGACTGGGCGATCAGTTCCTTGCCCGTGCCGCTTTCCCCGTTGATGAGCACCGTGGCGGCCGTCGCGGCGATCTTGTCCACCATCTTGTAGACCGACCGCATGCGGGCGCTCTGGCCGATGATGTTCTTGCGCCGCTTGTTGCGCGTCAGTTCCTTCTTGAGCTTGATGTTCTCGGTCTTGGCCTGGCCCAGCGCCAGCGCGTTGCGGACCACCATCTTGATCTCGTCGTTCTTGCAATGCTTCTGCATGTAGGAGAACGCGCCCAGATTCACCGCGTCGATGGCCGACTGCTCGCTGGCATAGGCGGTCATGATGATCACCGGGGTGGTCGGGTCGATGCTCTTGATGCCCTTCAACAGCTGGATGCCGTCCATCTTGGGCATCTGGATATCGGTCATGACTACGTCGAAAGAATCCTTTTCTACGACCTGGAGGGCCTGCACTCCCGAATTGACGGTCGTAACCTCGTAGCCCTCTTTCTGCAGCAGAATCGAGAGGTACTGACACATCGATTCTTCATCGTCAACGACCAGGATCTTGCCCAGGGCCATTGAATTCTCCTTGTTGGTGGAGGCATGTTGCGTTGTTGAATTTGATATCGTCAAAAAGGCGGGCCGCTTTAACGCGAAATGCGAAAAACCGGCGTTCTTTTCCAAAAAAATGCCATCCGTGCACGGATGGCTGACCATTCCTCATTGCGATGTGCAAGATCGGGGGGAAAATTCTGCCCCTGCTCAACCGACCGGCAGCTGTTCTTCCGCCTCGACAGCGACGGCGCCTTCATCTTTTTCCGCATCTTTTTCCGCATCTTTTTCCGCGACATTTTCCGCAACGGCCTTCTTGTTCTCTTCGAGCAGGTCCCGGTCCAGCGGCCAGCGAATCCGGAATATCGCCCCGCCGGCGGGATTGTCCTCGGCCTTGACGCTGCCCCCGTGGGCCGTGGCGATGCGCGCGACGATCGACAGACCCAGCCCCGTCCCGCCTTCCTTGGTGGTCTTGAAGGGGGAAAACAGGTCCTCGCGGATATCCGGTTCGATACCCGGACCGGTGTCCGTGACCACCAACTCGTAGGATTCGCCGTGGCCGACGAGATTCAACCCGATTCTCAACTCACCGGCATATCCCATTGCTTGACAGGCGTTTATCGCCAGATTCAGGGTCATCTGGGTCAATTGCCCGGGGTCCGCGACCACGGCCATGTCCGCCGGCGCGACATCACAGAACACCCGCACACGGCCATCCTTGGCCGCCACGTGCTGATTGATCTGCAGCGATATCTGTTCCCGGAACTCCTGAGCGCCGAAACACGCCTTCCTGGCCGCGGGCATGCGTGAGTAGGCCAGAAAGTCGTTGATGATCGTGTTGACCCGGGCGCTCTCCTTGAGCACCAGCCCCAGCAGCTGGTCCTGGTATCCTTCCAGCTCCACTTCGCCGGCCAGGATTTCGACGCTGCCCCGGATGCTCGCCAGGGGATTGCGGATTTCGTGGGCGATGCTGGCGGCCAGCTCGCCGATGGCGGCCAGGCGGTCGGATTCCCTGATCCGCGCGCTCATTTCCTTTTCGCGGGTCAGGTCGGTAAAAATCGTGATGGCGCCGATGATCCGGCCCCCCGGTGCGGTCACGTGGTTGACGTTCAGGCCCAAGGGGGTGCGGGAGCCCCGGCGGTCGATGTGGATCTCCCCGCGCGACACCGTGGCTCCGCCGCGGGCGACCGGAAGAATGACGTCCGCCAGCTCCTGCATGCCCTCGGCCATCACCATGGTGATGTCCCTTTTCAAAAGTTGGGACGGCGTCATTTGCAGAACATGACAGGCGGAGGGATTGACCCGGGTGATGATGCCCCTGCTGTTGACGGTGATCAGCCCGCTCTGGATGTTGTCCAGGATATTGCGTACCTCGCAGCGGGCATGCATGGCCATGCTGTGGCTGCGCGCCTGGTCCTTTTTGCGGGCCGCCAGCCGGCGGGCCAGCCCGCTGCTGATCATTCCCGTCACCAGGAACACGGCCATGTGCAGGGCGGTGACCAGGACGGGCCAACCCTGCAGGTAGTTCAGGGTGGACTCGGTCCCGGTCAGCAGCCAGCCCAGCGCCAACCCGAAGTGGCCGCCTCCGACCAGGATGGCCGCGGTGCCCGCGATGGCCATGGACCAGCGGGCGTCCAGGTAATAGGCCCCCAGCATGATCGGCACCAGGAACACCAGGGGAAACGCGGAAAATGGTCCTCCGGAAAAGTGAACCAGCAGCCCGATGCACAACGTGTCCGACGCCAGCTGCACCGCCAGCAGCACCCGCCGGGGCGCCCGCGCCATGTAGGCCGCCCAGGCCACCGCAATGGAGGTGTAGAGAAGACCAAGGGACCCCATCAACCCGGAGGTCGACACGTCCGCGGAACCGAAATAGTAGACGAAGAGGGAGGAAACGGTCAGAAAGGCGGCCGAAATCAGCCGCCAAACCAGGAGTCTTGCGTTGGGATCACGGCCGCCGGGCCCGACGGAATTCGTCGGAGCCCGGCGGCTGCTATTCGGTGCGGTCAATCCGCTCACCCCACGACGCTGGACATCTTGAACATCGGCAGATACATGGCGATCAACATACCGCCGACCATGGTGCCCATAAGCACGATCATCACCGGTTCGATGGCCGCGGTCAGGGCGTCGACCGCCGCGTCGACCTCGTCATCGTAGAAGTCGGCGATCTTGGACAGCATCTCGTCCAGGGCGCCCGTCTGCTCACCGATCCCGATCATCTGCACGACCATGGGCGGGAACACGCCGCTTTCCCTCAGGGGGGCGGCGATGGTATCACCCTGGGCGATGCTCTTCCCGGTCTCGTCGATGGCTTCCTGGATCACCCGGTTGCCCGCGGTCCGGGACGTGATTTCCAGTCCCTGGAGAATGGGCACACCGGAACCGATCAGGGTTCCCAGTGTCCGGGTGAATCGCGCCACCGCGGACTTCAGCAGGACCGTTCCGATGATGGGGATCTTCATGCCCCAGCGGTCGGTGTTACGACGGCCGGTGACGGTGTTGCGGTACTGCTTGAAGGCCCAGCCGAAGCCGATCGAGCCGCCGAGCAGCGCCCACCAGTAACCCCGGATGAAAGTCGAGATGTTCATCACGAACTGCGTCGGACCAGGCAACTCGCCGCCGAAGTCCGAGAACATCTTGGCGAACACCGGAATCACGAACATCAGCATGAAGATGCAGGCGCCGCCGGCCACCGCCAGTACGATGGCGGGATAGGTCATGGCACCCTTCACCTTGCGCTGCAGGGCGTCGGCCTTTTCCAGGAACACGGCCAGACGGCTGAGGATGACGTCGAGGATACCCCCGGCCTCACCCGCGGCGATCATGTTGACGTACAGGTCGGAAAAGATCCGGGGATGCTTCTCCAGGGCCTCGGCCAGGGTCGAGCCGCCTTCAACGTCGGCCGTCACCTTCAGGACGACCTCCTTGAAGTGGGGCTTTTCCAGCTGCCGGCCCAGGACGTCGAGGCACTGGACCAGAGGCAGACCGGCGTTGACCATGGTGGCGAACTGCCGGGTGAAGACCGAAAGGTCCTTGACCGAAACTCCCTTTTTCTGCAGGAATTTGATCTGGATGTCCTTCGGCTTCTTCTTGATCGAAGTGATCACGATCCGGCGTTTGCGCAGGTATTCCCCCACGGCCGCCTTGTCGGTCGCTTCGTATTCGCCGTTCAGGGTTTCGCCTTTGGCGGTCTTCCCTTTCCAGAGATATGTCGTGGCGCTCACGGGATTTTCCCCTTCCTCAAGTCGGCATGCCGGCTGGTTCACCGAGCATGGCCAATAGTTCCTGGGCGTCGCTGGTTCGGCCCAGGGCTTCATCCAGAGTGATCCATTTGTTCAGCACCGCGTGGTGCAAGGACTGGTTCATGGTCTGCATGCCGTGCTTCTGCCCGGCCTGCATCAGACCGTAGATCTGGTGCGTCTTGTCGTCGCGGATCATGGCCTTGATACCCGGCGTGCACACCATGATCTCCATGGCCATGCACCGGCCGCCGCCGCGGGCCCGCGGGATGAGCTGCTGCGTCAACACACCGCTCAGCGAGAACGCCAGCTGCGACCGCACCTGGTTCTGCTGTCCCGGAGGGAACACGTCGACGATACGGTTGATGGTCTCGAAGGTGCTGTTGGTATGCAGCGTAGCCAGCGCCAGGTGACCGGTTTCGGCGATGGTCAGGGCCGCACCGATGGTCTCCTTGTCGCGCATCTCCCCGATCAGGATCACGTCGGGATCCTGGCGCAGCACGTACTTCAAGGCATCGGGGAAGCTGTGGGTGTCGCTGTTGACCTCACGCTGGTTGATGATGCAGTTCTTGTGCTGGTGCACGAACTCGATGGGGTCCTCGATCGTGATGATGTGACCCTTTTTCTGGGTGTTGATGGTGTCGACCATCGTGGCCAGGGTTGTTGATTTACCGCTGCCGGTGGGGCCGGTGACCAGGATCAGTCCCTGCTGCTTGGTAATGAGCTCACGGCAGATCGGCGGCAGCCCCAGTTCCTCGAAGGTGTTGATCTCGTAGGGAATCTGGCGAATGGCCAGGGCCGTCACACCGCGCTGCTGAAACACGTTGGCACGAAAACGGCTGATGCCCTGCACCCCGAAGGAGAAGTCCAGTTCCTTGTCGTTCTCGAAGCGCTTCTTCTGCTCTTCGTTGAGGATACTGTAAGCCAGACGGCGTGTTTCATCGCCGGTCATGACCGGGAACTGCGAGGTCACAACCAGACCGTCGACCCGGTATTGGGGCGGCACACCCGCCGTCAGGTGGAGATCGCTGGCACCCTTGGCCACCATCTCTTCGAGAAGCTCGCGCATTCCTATCACTATATCTCTCCTCCGACTTGTCGTGCGGTTGAGCGGTTCACCGTTCCCCTATTCGGCCACGGCGGTTTCGCGCAACACTTCCTCGACTGTGGTGACACCCTTGGCGACCTTTATCAGGCCATCCTGCCGCAGGGTCAGCATCCCCTGCTTGATGGCCAGTTTCTGGATTTCCGAAGTCGGCGCCCGGTCCAGGATCAACTCGCGGATCTCCGGCGTGATGGGCATGACTTCGTAAAGACCCTGTCGTCCGGAATACCCGGAACCGTTGCACTGGTCACAGCCCTTGCCCTTGTAGACACTGGTGCCGGGTTTCAGGGCAAGATCCTTGAGTGCTTCTTCGGACAACTTGAGCTCTTCCTTACAACTATTACAAACGCGCCTGACCAGGCGCTGGGCCATGATCAGAACGGTCGATGAAGCGACCAGAAACGGTTCAATGCCCATGTCGATCATCCGGTTGATCGTGCTCGGGGCATCGTTCGTATGCAGGGTCGACAACACCAGATGGCCCGTCAGGGCCGCTTTGGTGGCGATGCCACCGGTTTCCAGGTCACGAATCTCACCAACCATGACGATATTCGGATCCTGGCGCAGGAACGCCTTCAGGGCCGAAGCAAAAGTCAGGCCCACGTCGTCACGGACCTGGACCTG
>JBDLKA010000093.1:0-12914 GCA_039714075.1 Candidatus Krumholzibacteriota bacterium
ATTGGGCAGGAAACCTGCCACGCGGTCCCCCGGGCCCACCCCGTCGGCGGCCAGACCGTCCGCCACCCGGGCCACGGCCCGCCGCAGTTCGGCGTAGTCCAACCGGCGGGTGTCCCCCGATTCGCCTCGCTCTTCGCCCAGGAACACGATCGCTTCGGCTTCGTCGGAACCCTGCAGAAGATTTTCCGCGTAGTTGAGACGGGCTTCGGGAAACCAGCGGGCCCCCGGCATGCGGTCGCCGTCGATTACGGCCGGCCGGCCGGGACCATCCCCCACCACTCCGGCAAATTCCCACAGCGCGCGCCAGAAGGCGGGGCGGTCGTCCACCGACCATCCATGCAACGCCGCGTAATCGGCAAGATCAAGACCCAGACGTTGATTGACGTCACGGCGGAACCTGGTGACAAGGGCCGCGTCGATCCGCCCGGGAGCGGGCGTCCACAGGATTTCGCCCGTCCCGGAATCCATCAGGCTTCCCGCGCGGGCAAAACCATGCCGCTGACCTCACCGAAACCCACCCGGTACCCGTCGCCCTGGCACCAACCGGTCATGGTCACCGTGTCGCCGTCGGCCAGGAATTTGCGCTCGCCGCCGCCGGGCAGGTTGACCGGTTCGGTGCCCCGCCAGGTGATCTCCAGCATGGACCCGTAACTGCCCTTGTCCGGCCCGCTGATCGTGCCGCTGGCCAGCAGGTCGCCCGTGCTCATGTTGCAGCCGGTGCTCGTGTGGTGGGCCAGTTGCTGCGCCATGGTCCAGTAGAGGTGTTTGAAATTGCTGGCGCAGACGCGCAGGCCATCGTCCTGTCCTTCGGCCGTGATGTGGACCTCCAGATTGATGTCATAGGTGCCCCGGTCCGACTCCTTCATGTAGTCCAGCGGCTCGGGATCCTGCACCGGCGCTTTGCAACGGAAAGGAGCCAGGGCGTCGAGCGTGACCACCCAGGGCGAAATGCTGGTCGCGAAGTTCTTGGCGTTGAAGGGGCCGAGGGGCTGGTACTCCCACTTCTGGATGTCCCGCGCGGACCAGTCGTTGACCAGGACCAACCCAAAGATATGCCCGTCGGCATCGTTGACGGCCACCGGACTGCCCTGCTGATTGCCGCCGCCCACGAAAAAACCCATCTCCAGTTCGAAATCCATCAGGCGGCAGGGACCGAACACCGGCGCGGCGCCCTCCGCGGGCAGTGTCTGGCCGTGCGGCCGGACCACCGGCTGCCCGGACAGGATGACCGAGCTGGCCCGTCCGTGATAACCCACCGGCAGGTGCAGCCAGTTGGGCATCAGGGCGTTGTCCTTGCCCCGGAACATGATGCCCACGTTGGTGGCGTGCTCCTTCGAGGAGTAGAAATCCGTGTAGTCGGGAATGCCGACCGGAAACTGCAGCGTCACCGCATCGACCGGCAGCAACGCCCGCCCCCGCAGCACGGGATCGTCACGCAGGGTCGGCTCTTCCTCGCGCAGCAGACCGTGGATCAACAGGCGGGTGATCCTGTGCTGCTCCCGGTCCAGTTCCATGAAAGGATTCAAAACCGGATAGCTGAAGATGCCCTCGGGCAGCCCTGCGCTGTCCAGCAGGCCGCTGTTCTGGATGACCGCCAGATCCAGGACCTGGTCCCCGATGCGGACACCGACCCGCGGTTCATCCGCCGGTGTCGGGGAGAAAACCCCGTAAGGCAGATTCTGCAGGGGAAAATGGGATTCCGGAGCGACCGGCACGAAGGATTTGGCTGCGGGATCGACGGTGGGATCCATGGTGGAGATCCATCCTTTCAAAAAAAGTTGAGGGCGCCGAAGCCCCTGATCACAAAATGCCCAGAGTGCGCAGATCTTCGCGGGGCTCGGCGAAGGAGCAGCTGCCGAATCCGGCCAGGAATCCGGCGCGGGCCCGGTCCAGGTCGGCGACCGCCACAAAATGCTCCCGCCAGGTGAATCCTTCCGCGGAAAACGTGAATGCTTCCGGATCCGTTTCCGCCACGCAGGCGGTCAGGACTTCCCGGTCCACCGCCGCGGCATGGGCCAGGATACCTGCTCCGAACACGTTCAGGAACCCGTGCATCATCACCGGCGGCTGAACAGCCTGATGCCGCACGGGATGGTGCAGACCGGCGGTGCATTTCAGGGGCAGCCCCAGACGGCGGCAGGTGTCGATGAAGGCGGCGATCCGTTCGCAACCCGGAAACGCTTCCGGGACGACTCCGCCACAGCGCAGTTTGGCGCCGAGACGGGAAAACCGTTTTTCGAAGGCCGCCAGGGCGTTGATCGCCTCGAGCACCCGGGTGTCGTCGACCCCCGGCAGGATTTCCAGATAGAGTTCGCGCCCGTCCAGTCCCGCCGCGGCGAAAGCCTCGACGTACGCGCTCAGGAAATTGGCCGTATCGGGCCCGGAACCCTCCACCGGCAGGGGCGCTTCCAGGACCTCGACCCTGGCCCGGCCCCCGAAGCGCGCTTCAAAAGCCGCCACGGCCCGGCCCTGGGTTTCGGCTGCGGCCAAAGCCTCGTCGACCCCGTCACGGCCTCCGACGAGAACCGAAAATCTCCATTCCCGACCCTGGTTCAGATGCGGTGCGCAGGTGTCGCCCAGTTCCTCCAGGCGGCCCGCCGGGACGATGAACCGCCCCAGCATCCAGGCTTCCTTTTCCTCCAGATGAGCGGCGTATTCCGCCACCGCCGCGGCCATGTCGAGGGAAGCGGGGGGAAATAGTCCGGCGTAGTCCACCAGACCACCCATGAAAGAACGAATGGCGGCAGGTTCGCGCGCACTCACTCGCCGTCCCCTTCCAGCCAGGAATCCCCGTAGGCGGGATCTTCGGCCACCAGGGCGCTCTTGGCCACCGACAAGGGCGCGAAGGTATCGATCATCACGGCCAACTCGTCGGTCTTGGCCACCCCGATGGAATCTTCGGTCCGGCCCGGCTGGGGCCCGTGGGGAAGTCCGTCGGGATGCAGGGTGATCGACCCCTGCTCGACGTCCGCGCGGCTCATGAACTCGTCGTTGCAGTAGTAGAGCGCCTCGTCGGTCATCACGTTGGAGTGGTTGTACGGGGCCGGCACCGCTTCGGGATGGAAGTCGTACAGGCGCGGCACGAACGAGCAGATGACGAACCCGTCGCCCTCGAAGGTCTGGTGCACCGGCGGCGGCTGGTGGACGCGGCCCACGATCGGCTCGAAGTCGTGGATGTTGAAGGCCCAGGGATAGTAGCAGCCGTCCCAGCCCACGGTGTCGAAGGGATGGTGGTCCATGATCACGCGCTGGCAGGTGTCGTCCACCCGGGTGATCACTTCGAATTCCCCGGTCTCATCGTGGACGGGCAGTTCCTCGGGCGCCCGGATGTCGCGCTCGCAGAACGGACTGTGCTCCAGCAGCTGCCCGTGCTGGCCGCGGTACCGCTTGGGCGTGCGGATATAGCCCCGGCTCTCCATGACCAGGTGGATCTGCTGTCCGTCGCCGGGAACCAGACGGTGGACGATGCCGCGCGGGATGACCAGGTAATCGCCCTCACGGTAGGTGACGTTGCCGAACTGCGATTCGAGCACCCCGCCCCCCCGCGTCACGTAGATCACTTCGTCGGCCCGCGCGTTGCGGTAGAAATAGTCATCGGCCGCCGTCGGCTTGACCAGGGACACCCGGATGTCCGCGTTGAACAGCAGGTGCGCCCGGTTTTTGACGGCGCTGCCTCCGCCCGTCTCCAGACGGTGGGACTTGATGTGGCGCATTTTCAGGGGATCGCCGGACACGGCCTCCCAGGGAGCGGACCAGGCCTCCTCGATGACCTTGACCGTGGTGGGCCGCCGCAGGGTGTACAGCAGCGACTGCAGCCCGGTGAACCCGAGGTTTCCCATCAGGTGCTCGTAGTAGATCGACCCGTCGTCCTTGCGGAAGGCCACGTGCCTTTTGGCGGGGATCCGGCCCAGTTTGTGGTAGTAGGGCATCAGAGGTTCCCCCGCAGGGCCTGCTCCTGCTCGATCGTCACGAACAGCGCCTTGAAGTTGCCCTTGCCGAAGCTGTCGCTGCCCCGGCGCTGGATGATCTCGAAGAACAGGGTGGGCCGGTCCTGCAGCGGCCGCGTGAACAACTGCAGCAGATAGCCATTTTCATCGTGGTCGACGAGGATGCCCAGATCCTTGATGCGCTCCTTGTCCTCGCTCACCTCACCCACCCGGTCCCAGACGGTGTCGTAGTATCCGTCGGGCACCGCCAGGAACTCCACCCCGTTTTCGCGCAGGGCGGCGATGGTCGCCAGGATGTCGTCGGTGCTCAGCGCCAGGTGCTGCACGCCGGCGGTCAGGTTGGCGTCGATGTATTCCTGGATCTGGCTTTTCTTCAGGCCCTCGGCCGGTTCGTTGATCGGAAACTTGATCACGCGGTCGTCCGAGGCGACCACGGTGCTGCGCAGGGCGGTGTAATCGGTGCAGATGTCCTTGTCGTCATAGGAGACGAATTTACCCAGGCCCAGGACTTCGTCGTACCACTTGACCCACCGGTCCATCTGCAGATCCGAAACGTTGCCCACGATGTGGTCGATGCACTGCAGACCGGTGCTGCGCCCCTTGATCTCCCGGATTTCGAAGCCCGGCAGAAAACCTTTGTAGCCGTCCCGCTGGATGAAGGTATGCAGCACCTCGCCGTAGGTCCTGATGGCGGCCGTCTGCACCGTGCCCAGATCGTCGCCCCAGGCGTGAGGCGCGCTTTCGCCGGTCGCGCCCGCGGCGGTGGCCTGCTCGAACACCGAAGCCGTATTTTCGACCTCGAACGCGATGTCCCGGACGCCGTCACCGTGCATGGTCAGCCAGGTGTTCATGGGGTCGTCGTGCCGCAGGGGGGTGGTCAGGATCATCCAGATATCGCCCTGTTTCATGGCATAGGAAACCGTTTCGGGAGTGCCCGTTTCGGGGCCCCGGTAGGCGACCTGGTCGAAACCGAAGGCCTGGCGATAGAAAAAGGCGGCCTGCTTGGCGTTGCCGACCACCATTTCGACGTGGTGAATGCGCTTCAATCCCTGGGACATGCAGATCTCCTTTGAAAAAAGATGGAATCAGGACACGATGTAGCGAGGTTTGGTCGGATTGTCAATTGTTCTCGAGGGGCAATCCCTTATTTAGGCAAAATAACTCTTGTTTATCCTTTAAGCCAATTTTCCCTTTTAATGGGTATTTATTCATTTGTGCCTTCGAAATTGTGTCTGTCCCTATTGAAGGCCAAAACATCAAAAAGAGGTGTCCCCGGGGGCACCTCTTTTTGCCATTTCGTTATGGTTGTCGCCAAATTCCATCACCATGATCTGCAATCCGGTGTGGGACACAATTTCAAAGGCACAACCCAACCAATCCAATCATATCCGGTCCCGGCGAAAACCACCCCCGACCGGCACCCCCGCAGGATTGACGATATATTGGACTACGTCCGGACCATGCACGGTTCGGCGATGGAAATATCCATCCCGGATCAGGACCTAACCTTATGGAGGGAAAATCGTCATGAGTATCGTAAAGGTCATCGAAGTGATCGCCTCATCCCCGAATGGTTGGGCGGGAGCCGCCCAGAAGGCCGTGGAAGATGCGGGAAAAAGCGTCAAGAACATCAAGCACTTCTACGCGGAGAACCTGACCGCCAAGGTCGAGGACGGCCAGATCACCGAGTACCGCATCAACGGCAAGATCTCGTTCGTGGTGAAGGACTGAGTCAACCGCCGAACAGCTTGCCCAGCAGGCCGCTTTTCCGGGCCAGGTTTCCCAGGTCCCCCAAGTCCAGGTCGCCGTCGCCGTCGGTGTCCAGGAATCCCTCCACGTCATCCAGGATACCCCCGTCGTGATCCCTGTTCAGGGCGGCAGTAAGCGATTCCGCCCCGGTTCGCATCAGGTCGGCCCCCCAACCAGACAGTGCGGCACCAAAAGTCCATTTCCTGAGCGGTAGGATATCAGCATCGGCCCATCATGGTAAGGGCCCCCGGCGGCCATAATTGATATGTGGTATAATTAATAATGAACATATGGCCGGTTTTTTTGGGGATGGTTCGTTTCAGATGGCTATTGTTAATAATTTCCAGAAGTATCGCCGAAATGAGGGGGCCCCTGTTGCCGTTCTTGCCCTCATGATCATGATGGGAGCCCTCTTTTTCGCCAACGTGGGAGCGGCGGAACTACTCCGGTTCGAACATCCGGAAACCCTGGATTCCATTTATCAAAACCGTGAAAACCGACCCATCTGGGTTTCCGGCGGTGAATTGAATCCATCCGCCACGACTTTCCTTGCCATTCTGCGGAACGCCGATCGGGAGGGTTTGCGGCCCTCCGATTACCTCGAAGGCATCCTGAACTGCCTCGCCGACCATTCCGACCCCCCGGACATCGAACGTCGATTGACCGACACCTTTCTTTCCTTCGGCCTCGATCTGGCCCGGGGCCGGATCGACCCCCAGCTGGTTTACGACCGCTGGGACGATTCGAGCAGTTTGACGTGCACCATCAGGATCCTGGCTGACATGATGATCTCGGCCCCGGCGGGCTGGGAGAATCCGGGGTTCGATCCGGACCCGGCCCTGGACCGGATAAGACCCGATCACTTCGATTACCAGCGGTTGCGGACCGCCCTGGGTCATTACCGCCAGGAGGCCCTTTCCGGAAAAAGGCCGGCCATACCAGGGGGTGAAATTCTTCGCTTGGGCGACCTGAGCCCCCGTGTTCCGCTGTTGCGGGTCCGCCTGACCGGAACAGCCGGATCGGAATCGTTCGACGACGACCTGGCCGGGGTCGTGCGTTCCTTCCAGGACAGACACGGTTTGCAAGTTGACGGGTTGGTGGGAGAAAAGACCCTGGCCGCCCTCAACGAGACGGCGGGCCGGAAGGCCGATCGGATCGCCATGAACATGGAACGGATCCGGTGGCTTCCCGAGGAACCGGACACTCCGTTCATCAGGGTGAACATTCCCTCCTGTCGCCTGGACCTGATGGACCAGGGCCGCTCGGTCCTTTCCATGAGGACCATCGTGGGCCGTCCGGACCGCCCTACTCCCGTCATGATCGACGAGATCGTCTGGCTTGAAATCAACCCCTACTGGAACGTCCCCCAGAAGCTGGTCCGGAGGGATATTCTGCCCAAAATTCTCAAGGATTCCGGTTATCTCACTGACCGCGAATTTCGCGTTTTCGAGACCTGGGAGAGTGGGGCCGAGGAAATCGAGATCGACCGGATCGACTGGGCAAGTCTCGATAGCTGGGACATCGCCTTCCGGTTCCGACAGGATCCCGGGCCGCGGAATCCGTTGGGACGCATGAAGTTTCTGTTTCCCAACAAGTTCAGTATCTACCTCCATGACACGAATCAGAGAGACAGCTTTCGGCGGGACACCCGGTTTCTTTCCTCAGGGTGCGTCCGATTGGAAGATCCCGACAGCCTTGCCCGTTCCCTCTTCCAGGTAGAGGATCTTGCCGCCCTGGTCGAATCAGGGGAAAACCGGACCCTCGGGCTGGGAAAGAGGGTTCCCATTTTCCTGGTTTATCAGACCGTCTGGATCGACGATTCCGGCGAGGTCAATTTCGCGCCCGACGTCTACGGTTACGATGCCAGAATGATGGAACTTCTGGATGGCCGAGGCGCAAGGACCCTGGTATCGAACCGGCAGGCCGTGATCCTGCCTACCAGGTCCGGACCGGACCTACATCCACGTGAATGAAATCGGGACCGGGATAGAATCCCACCCCGCCCTGTCCCAGATGAAGAGCGGCGGCATGGAGGTCCTTCAGGGGGACAGCCGGCATCCTGATGTCCACCGCTTTCCCCAGAAGGTGATAGCTCTTCCTGGCGACATTCGGCGACTTCCGGCGCAGCATGGAGTTGGTCCGCGGAGACCGGAAACCGGATATCACCTGGAATTCGGGGGCCGCCCCCAGGCTGGAAGCCAGGTCGCTGAGCAGAACCAGCAGCCGCGTATCGATGTCCTTGACCTGGTTGGTGCGGAAATCACGCAGAAGGTGGTTGATCCTGTCCAATCCCTCCGGCAGATATTGCCCCGCCGACCAGTAGACCTGGTCCACCTTTTCTCCGGTCCTGACACTGGTCAGGGACAGGAAACGGGAGGGCTCCGCGGGGACATCGGCCAGGGCGAACGCCGACTTGTTCAGCCCCATTATTCCGCCCAGAATGGCCAGGTTGGATATTTTACAGAAGTGCCGGCGGTTCATTTCCTCATGGTCCGGTTCGCTGCCGAGGCAGACAGATTCCGTCCTGTGACGGGGGAATAGTGTTACATTCCACGATCCAAAGCAAAACATATGCCGGAGAAAAATCCGGCCCGGGGCGAACATCACGTAACCAATTGGCGGCAATTGGCGTATGATTCCGGATTCCGGCCAGCATTATCAACCGCCCCGGCGACATGGATGATTCATGACCCAGTTTCCAGCCTTTCTCCAGCGCACTTTCCGGGTCCGGGCGGACGAAGTCCGACCAGTCCTTCTGTCGGCCCTCCTGTTCTACACCCTGATGACCAGCTACAACATCCTCAAGCCCATCCGTGACACCATGGGGCTGGCCGGGGGCGTGCGCGACCTGGAGAACCTGTTCCTGTTCACCCTGGGTGCCATGGCCCTGGTGGCGCCGGCCATCGGCTTCCTGGTGCGGCGCTTCCCCCGGGAAAGATTCATCCCCATCGCCTACCGGTTCTGCGCCCTGAACCTGGCGGTGTTCTTCCTGGTGCTGCGGATGACGGGCGAAGACTCCCTGCTGATGACCGGCCGCGTGTTCTACGTCTGGGTCAGCGTGTTCAACCTGTTCGTCCTGTCGCTGTTCTGGGCCTTTATGGCCGACGGCTTCGGTTACCAGCGGAGCCGGCGCGTTTTCGGACTCATCGCCATCGGGGGCACGCTCGGCTCCATGCTCGGCAACGGGGTCACGCGGCTGTTCATCGGGCTGCTCGGGGAAGCCAACCTGGTCCTGCTGTCCATCCTGTTCCTGGAGGGATCGGTCTGGCTGGTCAAGTACCTGTCCCCCCGTTTCAGGGAGGCGGGATTCCACGACGAGGGGGCCCATGACCGACCCGTGGCCAAGGCCGAAGGGGGCGGCCCTTTGGCCGGGATCTCGCTGGTGTTCCGCTCCTCTTTCCTGGGCGGAATCGCCGGCTACATCTTCCTGTACACCTTCATCGGGACCCTGCTGTATTTCCTGCGGTCAGAGGTGGTCGACGTCCTCGTCCCGGGCCGGGACGACCGGACGGCCATGTTCGCGGACATCTACTTCTGGACCAACACCCTGACCCTCGCCGGCCAGCTTTTCCTGACCGGCCGGTTCCTGCGCCGGTTCGGGGCCGGGGCCGCCCTGGTGCTGCTGCCGCTGGCCATCGCCGCGGGCTCCGCGCTCCTGGCCACCTACCCGACCCTGGCGGTGCTGGTCGTCTTCGAGGTCACCCGCCGGGCCGGCAACTACGCGCTCGTAAAACCCGCACGGGAAACCCTGTTCACCCTGGTCGACCGCAACGTGCGCTACAAGGCCAAGAACTTCATCGACACCTTCGTCTACCGGGGCGGCGACGCCCTGGGCGCCCTGACCTTCAAGCTGCTGGGAATCCTGGGGATCGGCGTGGCGGGCACCGCGCTGGTCACAGTGCCCCTGTCCCTGGTTTGGGGTGCGGTGGGATTCTATCTGGGGCGGCGCCAGAAACAGCTGGCGGCCGGCCGGAACGACTGATCAGCCGGCGACGGGATCCCTGCCGATGGGCATGGTCATGCAGCGGCAGCCTCCCCCGCCGCGAGCCAGTTCCGAGCCGTCGATGGTGACCACGCAGCGCCCCGCCTGGTCGAGGTCGGCCTCGCCGGCAATGACCTCCCGCGCCGGAACCACCGCGAAGCCCGCGTTGGATAGTTCCTCGATGGTGTTTTCGTTCCGCCCGTAACCGATGACCTGGCCGGGGGCCAGCGCGAAGAAATTGGCTCCGCTGTGCCACTGCTCCCTTTCCTGCAGCCAGCGGTCGGAACGCCCGCCGCAGAACAGGGGCTCGAATTCCATTCCCAGCTTGCCCAGGGCGGACAGGAGATTGTCCTCTTCCTTGATCTCGACCACCCGGCCATCCTCGATGTGGATGTGCACCGTGTCGTAGCGGTGGGTCTGCATGACCACCGGCTCGTAGACCATGCAGAGGTTGCGGTCCAGGAAAGTGAAAACCATGTCCAGGTGGATGAACGACTCCGGAGTCCGGGGCAGTTCCTGGACCACCATGTGCACCCGCCGGTTCAACCCCTTGAACCGTTCGATCAGGAAATCCACCGCCTTGCGCGAAGTGCGCGCCCCGGTGCCGATGACCAGCACTTCGGGACCCGCCACCTGGACGTCCCCGCCCTCGATGGTCAAACCGGGATCGGCGCCCCCCAGACGGGCGGGGTTGACGGTGCTGGCATTGAAGCCGGGATGGTAATCGAAAATGGCCTCGAGAATGCGCGCTTCCCGGCCCCGGACCTTGTTGGCCATGCGGGCGATCAGAACCTTGTCCCGGACCGCGACCCCCGCGTCGCGGGTGAAGAAGAAGTTGTGCAACGGCGGCAGGGAGTAGCGGTCCCGGCTCAGGAAACGGGACAGGTTGTCCTTAACCAGTTCCACGCCTTCGATCAGGACCCGCGCCAGTTCCTTTGCGTCCAGGCCCTGCAGGCTGTCGGCGATATCGGCCACGTCTTCGGCCTCGCAGATCCGGCGCACCAACTCCGCACGCACCCGGTTGTTGCCCAGGATTTCCCCCAGCAGGTCCCTGATCTGGAATACCCGGCAACGTTTTTCCAGGACACCCTGAAGCTGGAGGTATTCCTCCCTGGCCACCGACAGGTTCAGGATGTCGCTGTAAAGCGCCCTTTCGGCAGTTTCCGGGGTCATGTTGGCCACTTCCGGGCCCGGACTGTGCAGGATCACTCCGGTCAGGCGTCCGATCTCCGATTCCACCCTGATGTCGAATTTGTCGTCCATCTCGTCTCCAACATTGAAAACCGCTCGAAAAGCTTGTTTCTCCTTGGCCTGCCCAGAGTAAACCCAGTTGGGGGGAAGGGCAACCTCCCCCGTTTCAGGGCCGGATTTCCGGGGTGCGGATACACCCATTCCGGGCTCAAGTCCGTGGGACCATGGTCGATAAATGGTGGGTAGAGCCACCCTGAAAGGACAGACATGGAAGACTATCGCCATCGACCGCGAAAAAACACACCCCACAAGGTAAAAGTGCTCATGGCCGATTCCGGGCACCTGGTGGGCCGTGTTGTCGATATCACCGCCGACGGCATGATGCTTGTCACCAAGGATGATATCAAGGTCGGCAAGCATTACGAATTCCGGATCATCCTTCCGGTCATGGTCCACCACCGCACGGATGTCACCCTGGAAGCCCGAGCCATCTGGAAACATTCGGACGGCAATCCGGACTACAGCAAATGCGGCTTCAAGTTCGTCAACCTTCCGGGCGAAGAGGGTTTCCTCCTCGAGGACGTGATGCACAAACTGAACCTGGTCGGCTGACCAGATCCCTGCCTGAAGGCAGACCCCCGGTTTTCCAATTGAGCCCTTCCCTCCTGAAGGGCTTTTTCTTCAGAGATCATTCTTCAGGAATTCATCGCCAGGCCGCCTTGATTCTGGTTGAATAAATCCAGCGACCGGCGGGTATCACTCCCGTCTACAGTTGATTCTCCGCCATACCTGTTAGGAGAAACCGATGACCTTCAATCCCGTGCTGATCTGGTTCCTGGCCGGGCTGGCCCTGCTGCTTTTCGAATTCACGGTTCCCGGCGTCATTCTGGTGTTTTTCGGCATCGGTGCCTGGATCACCGCCCTGACCACCTGGGTCGGCCTGACGGACGGCTGGACCTCCCAGCTTCTGACCTTCGCCGTCAGTTCCGTGCTGATGCTGGTCTTTTTGCGGCGCTGGTTCCGCGACCGTTTTTTCGGGCATAAGACCGGCGACCAGAACCCCCAGGACAACCTGGACGAGTTCAAGGGACAGGTGGTGGTCGTGACCATGGACATCGACCCGGACCAGGGCGGCAAGGTCGAATACAAGGGCGCCGACTGGAGCGCGCGGTGCGACACCGCCCTGCCGGCGGGCGCGCGGGCGGTCATCCAGTCCGCCGACGGCATCACCCTGATGGTCCGGCCGGAACAATAGAAACCCCGACCCCAGTTGTCCGCACGATATTTAACAGGAGGATTGCCATGAATGCAGGACCAATCATTGCCGCGGGAATCGTTGTTCTGGTCATCATTACCCTGATCAATACCGCACGCATCGTTCCGCAGAAGAAAGCCTACATCGTCGAACGGCTGGGCAAGTATTCCCGGACCCTGAATGCCGGGTTCCACATCCTGACGCCGTTCATGGACCGGGTGGCCTACAAGCATTCGCTGAAGGAAGTCGCGGTCGATGTTCCGCCACAGATGTGTATCACGAGGGACAACATCGCCGTGGAAGTGGACGGCGTGCTGTACCTGCAGGTGGTCGATCCGGTCAAATCGAGCTACGGCATCGAGAATTTCCTCTTCGCCTCGACGCAGCTTTCCCAGACGACCATGCGTTCGGAAATCGGCAAGCTGGAACTGGACCGCACCTTCGAGGAGCGCGATGCCATCAACCACTCGATCATCGCGGCGGTGGACAAGGCCTCCGACCCCTGGGGTGTGAAGATCACCCGTTACGAGATCAAGAACATCCACCCGCCCCAGACCGTGCGTGACGCTCTGGAGAAACAGATGCGCGCCGAGCGCGAGAAACGCGCCACGATCGCCGAATCCGAGGGTGAACGCCAGGCCAAGATCAACGTAGCCGAAGGCACCAAGCAGGAGGCCATCAAGAACTCCGAGGGCGAGAAGATGAAGCGCATCAACGAGGCCGAAGGCCGCGCCCAGGAGATCGAACTGGTGGCCACCGCCACGGCCAACGGAATCCGCAGGATCGCCGA
>JBDLKA010000094.1:0-12789 GCA_039714075.1 Candidatus Krumholzibacteriota bacterium
GCGCTCAGGGTCGGCTGCGTGACGTGGCAGGCCGCGGCGGCCCGCCCGAAATGGAGGTGGTCCGCCACCGCGACAAGGTATTTCAGTTCCTGGAGGGTCATGGATGTATGATAGAGAAATTCTATCAACAAAGCAATAATAATCGATTAGATCAATTAATCATTCGATTCTATCTTGTTCCCGTTGACACGATGATTCGACAACGGACCCCGACCCGAAGGAGACGCCATGAGCCACTTCATGCAGAACGACCGGAACCGGGACATCGCCCGGAGCGCCGCGATCCTTCTCGCGGACAGCTACGCTTTGTACCTGAAGACCCACAACTATCACTGGAACGTGACCGGACCGATGTTCAACACACTGCACACCATGTTCCAGGCCCAGTACGAGGAGCTGGCCCTGGCCGTGGACGATGTGGCCGAGCGCATCCGGACCCTCGGTTCCTACGCTCCCGGCTCGTTCCGGGAATTCGGTGAATTGTCCAGCCTCGCGGACGCCGTCGAAAACACTTCCGCGGTGGAGATGATCAAACAGCTGGCCGCCGACCAGTTGCTGGTCGCCGAATCGGCCCGGAAACTGGGCGAGGTGGCAGATTCCGCGGGCGACGACGTGACGGTGGACCTGGCCATCCGCCGGCAGGACGTTCACCAGAAGAATGCGTGGATGCTCCACAGCCACCTGGATTGACCCGGTCGGGGATCCCGCCCCGGGCCGGGCGGGGTCCCTTCAGATGTCTGGCCAACACCCCCCGGTTGGTGTAGACTCAACTCCAGCAACAAGAAGCACCGGTCTCGTTGCTGTAATGGCCTGGCGAGGGGGAACTCATCGGTATCTCCAGGCAAACGCAATATCGCATGGTCGCATTCCTGGCCCTTGGCCTGGGACTGTGGGCGTTTGTCTTCCAGGCCCGGCTTTCCGTCCTTTCCCCGGAACTGGATCTTTCCGAAGTAGCCTGGCCCGCCCGGATCGAAGGCGTGGAGGTGGGGTCCGAGGATCAGGCCCGGTTCCAGGTCGAAGGTTTTGCCGTCGGCACGGAAGTCACGTTCGAGATTCCGGAGTCGGCGCCGGGATCGCGGCCGGGAACCGTTGCGCTGGAGGCCGCCCACAGCCGTCCCTATCTGCTGGTCACCCTGATCAGCGGCCTGTTCTTCTGGTCGGTGGGGGCCATGGTGTTCGCCCCCCGTGTCGATCAGCCGGCCGTGCCCCTCTTCTTCTGGATCTCGATCCTGTACGGCACCGGGGTTCTGGTCGGCGGGGTTTACGGACAATCCGCGCCCCTGGGGATATCCCTGCTCCGGCCCCTGATGCAGCTGACCAGTCTGGCGTTCCTGCCGGCCGCCTTTCTCCATCTGAGCCTGGCCTTCCCCGCGGACACCCCCTTGCTGACCAGGCGGCCCTGGCTGCCGTTGGTTCCCTATCTGCTGGCGGCCTTTGCGGTCGTCTGGCAGTCGGCGGTTTTTCTGGACTACTTCCGCCATCCGGGTCCGGAGGCCTGGTCGGGATTGAAGGCGCCCCAGGTTTTGGCCGATGGCTTGATGGTCCTGCAGGTCGTGGCCGGTTTTTCGGTGTTTGTCACGCGGGCCGGCCGGCTGGTCGAGGCCCGGCAGCGGCAGCAGGTCCGCTGGCTGATCCTCGGTTTCGTGGTGGGCTCTGCGCCCTATGTCTTTCTGCGCACCCTGCCCAACCTGTTCGGCGCGCCCGCGCTGTTCCCCGCCTATTTCGACCGCATCCTGGAACTGGCGGTGCCGACGGGATTCATTTTCGCGGTGGTGCGCTATCGTTTCCTGAACATCGACATCATCCTACGCCGCGGGTTGATCTACGGCTTCCTGGCGGCGGGTCTGGTGGTCGTGGTCGTGCTGCCGGTGCTGTTGCTGGGGCCGGACTGGACGGATCCCTGGCCCGGGTGGTGGCGCGTCATCGTCATATCGTGCGGGCTGGTGGCGGGTATTCTATTCCGACCCCTGCACGGGATCATCGGCCGCGGGGTGGACCGGGCGTTTTTCAAGATCGAGCGGGAGATGGAAAATGCGTCGCGCGCGCTGCAGGCCGGCCTCGACGGGGCCGACGACCCCCGGGAACTTGCCGAACGCCTTCAATCCGGTCTCAGGGAATTCCTGCATCTCGACCACTGCGGCGTGGTGGTTGCCGACGGCCCCGAATTCACCGCCGTGGGCGACGGGAACCTGGAGGCGGCCGCACAATGGTGGGCCCGGGAATCCGCCGACGGGGCGGCGGATTTGTCCCTGCAGGGCCGGACCGACATATGGGCCGAGACGGGTTTCCCCCGGGCCTCGCTCCCCGATCCCATGGCCGAAGCCGGCTTCGTGGCGGTCCATGCGTTGACCGCGGGAGAAAAAGTCCTCGGAGCGATATTCCTGGGCCCGAAAAAAACCGGCCGGCTGTTCATCCCCAGCGATCACGAGTTCCTGTTGCGTGCGGCCGAAGCGGCGGGCCGCCGTCTGGATCAGATCCATCTGGCCCGCACCGCGGCCGGCGAACGAATGAAAAGACGCCAGCTGGATGAGCTGTCACGTCTGAAGGACGATTTCCTGTCCCGGGTGGCCCACGATCTCAGGACGCCGGTGACGTCCCTGGGCTGGTCGATCCGCAATCTGAACGACGGGCTGGCGGGCGAACTGAACGAAAAGCAGAAGGAATACCTTTCCTCCATCAGGGACGCGGTGGACCACCTGGCGGGTCTGGTGACCAATCTTTTGGAAATCAGCCGGCTGGAAAAATCCCGCGTGGAAGTGGCCTGCGAACTCCAGGATCTCCAACGGGCCGTCCAGCGGGCGGCCGGCACGGTGGATCCTTTGGCCGAAGCCAAGGGTGTGAAATTGGAAACGACAATCACCGGAACGGTCACGGCGCTGGTAGATGAAGACAAATTGACCGAAGTTCTGGTTAATCTCCTGGAGAACGCGGTCAGGTTCTCACCATCCGGGGGCGAGGTCACCCTGAAGGTCGAATCCCCGGATCAGGACACCGCCCGGATTACCATTCGCGACCAGGGGCAGGGCCTCGGCGGTCTGGCCGATCCCTTCGACCGCTTCGTCCAGGGTGAGCCGAGCCCGGACGGTTCCCGGGGCGGTTATGGGTTGGGCCTGACGATCGCAAGGGAATACGTAGAGTTGATGGGCGGGGAAATCACCGGCGGAGATCACCCCGACGGGGGCGCTGTTTTTTCCATCGATCTGGAACGAATCGAAAAATCCATGGGGGACCGATCATGATGGAACTGAAGGCCAAGGTGTTGATCGTCGACGACGACCAGGGGTTGCGGCGGGCCCTCAAGGATCGGTTCGAGTTCTGGGGCTGCCAGGTTTCCACCGCGGCCGAGGGTACCGAAGCGGTGGCCGCGGCGGCCCAGTGCGCCTTCGATCTGATCCTGCTGGACCTGTCGATGCCCGTCATGGACGGCTTCCAGGTCCTGGCGAAACTCAAGGCCGACGGGCATCCCGCCGACATCGTCGTGCTGTCGGCCCACGGGTCGGTGGACAAGGTCGTCCAGGCTTTGCAGGACGGCGCCGACGATTTCCTGACCAAACCCGCGGATTTCGATCTCCTGGAACAGGTGGTCCAGAAGGCCGTCGAGCGGCGGAAGGTGCGGCTGTCCCTCGAAGCGCTGGAGGAAAGATCCGGCGTTCAGGTCCTGGCCGCCGCGCCGGCCATGAAGGACGTCCTGGCCACCGCCGACAAAGTTGCCGCCGCGGACACCACGGTCATCATCAGCGGGGAAAGCGGCTGCGGCAAACAGGTCGTCGCCGAATACATCCATTCACGCAGCAAGCGCAGCGACGGCCCCTTCGTCTACGTCAACTGCGTGGCCATTTCCAACGATCTGATCGAGTCCACCCTGTTCGGCCACGAACGCGGCGCCTTCACCGGGGCCCAGAACCGGAAACCGGGCCGCCTGGAGGCCGCGGCGGGAGGGACCGCGTTTTTGGATGAGATCGGCGACATCAGTTCCGATCTGCAGACCAAGCTGCTGCATTTCCTCGAGGCCGGGGAGTTCGAAAGGGTGGGCGGCAACCAGACCGTCAGTGTGGACTGCAGGATCCTGTCGGCCACCAACAAGGACCTGGCCGCCGAAGTGGCCGCCGGCCGGTTCCGCGAGGATTTGTACTACCGCCTGAACGTCATCAACCTGAGGGTGCCGCCGTTGCGCGAACGGCCGGAGGATGTGCAACTGCTGGGCGAGTCGTTCCTGACCCGCTTCGCTTCCGAGATGAAGTGCGGGCCCCGGCGTCTGGGTCCGCGCACCATCCAGATCATGCAGGAATACGCCTGGCCCGGCAATGTGCGCCAGCTGAAAAACGCCATGGAGCGCATGGTCGTCCTGGCCGTCGACGAAGTGCTGACGCCCGACCTGCTGCCGCCCGAGGTTCTGGCCAACCAGGATGTCGCCGCCGGCGGGCGGGACGGCGCGGATATCCCCACGGACCAGACCTACCGGGATGCGGTGGCGGACTTCAAGCGCCTGTTGATCGGCCAGGTGCTGGACCAGTGCGGGGGCAACCAGACCAAGGCCGCCGAACGGTTGGGTCTGCAGCGCAGTTATCTGAACCGTATGATCAAGGATCTGGACCTGCGCTCGTCCTGACGCCCTTCCTGTGCTCGCAATGGCACTTGATAGTGCTTGGTAACAGACAAATCCGGGACCCCCTTTGGGATCCGACTTTTCCTGTCGAACTTCCAAGTAATTAATTTGCAACATCTTGACTGATCCGTACTGGCCCGCCGTTTCCTGGCCCTTCCCTTGATGATATGGGGTGAACCCATCAATCGTGAAAGGAAGGAGGAAGTCATGAAAACCCGCATTACGCTCATCATCATCGGGCTGGTCCTGATTTCCGGAATCATTCCGGCTGTGGCGAAGCAGATCGAGGTGCCGGTGGCCTTCGAGCGGCGCAACATGAGCGGTCCCCGTTTTGGAGTGACCTATGTCGCCGGGGATACGGAACTCTACCGGGAGCTCGCAAACCAGGACATCGGCCGTGTCGTCAGTCAGTTCGGCTGGCATTTTGAACGGCAGGTCATTCCCGAAGGCGACGGACCCCAGTTCGTCATCCAGTTCGTTCCCATGGTCGCGGCCGTGGAGTACGGCAAGTTCGTTCCCGGCGCCACCCTGGCCATGGGCATTCGCATGCCGCGCGGTTGGGAATTCGGCATGGGCCCGAACATCGTGGCGACCAGAAACGATGAAGACGCAACCAAGGCCCGGACTTCGTTGATTCTGGCTTTCGGAAAGAGCCTCAACTACGGCGGGGTGAGCATTCCCATCAACCTGGCCATGTCCACCGAGCCCGACGGCAACCGATTCTCCCTGATTTTCGGATATGCCATCGGCAAGACGACCAAGACGGTTGAAGTCCCGGACGATGAACTCGAGGAATTACACGGCAGCGTTTCGAATAATCAGTGGGACGGTCTGCGGTAGAGACCTTAGAAGTCGACCGAAACGCCCCCTGAAAGAACGCGGCCCGGACCCGGCAGGCCCACCTGGTAGGCGACCAACTGGTCAAACAGATTGTCGAGCCTCAGGTGGGCCTCCGTACGGTTGCGGGAGCCGTCGATTCTCCAGCTCAGGCGCAGATTCCAAGTGACTCCGGCGGGCAGGCGTTTCAGGTCGCCGGTGGCGGCCGAGGCTCCGGAGGAATCGGCGCTCCAGCGGGGCCCGGTGACCACGGCTTCGACCAGGGCGCCGGGGCCGGTGGTTCGGCTCCAGTTCAAACCCAGGCGCGAGAGATAGTCGGGCCGGTCTTCGGCCGGCCTGTCGAAGGCGCCGTCCTCTTCAACGCGGGCCGACATCACCGTATGCTGCAGGTTGACGGTCAGATCGCCGGCCGCGTTCCAGTATCCGACCAGCTCGACGCCCGGCACCCGGATTTCGGAGCGGTTGACCCGCTGGAACTGCTTGTCCGGGCCGTCGAACTTCACCTTTTCGATGCCGTCGTGCAGATGGTTCAGGAAGACCGCGGCCTCAAGGCCCCAGGCGGGGTGGTCGGTGGCCGCCCCGATTTCGTAGAGGTCCTGCTGTTCGGGCTTGAGGCCGGGATTGGGCACGAACCGGCCCAGGGCGCCCGAATAGAGTTCCCGCAGCGAGGGAAAACGGCTGCGGCGCGAGGCCGCGGCGTAGATGCGCGACTGGTCACCCAGGCGTCGCAGCGCGCGCAGGTTCACCGCCGGGGCGTTGTCGGAATCATTGGCCGCCTTGTCGCCCGACTCGGGGGTGGCCGCGTGATCCCAGCCGAGGCCGGCCTGCAGAACCCAGCGGTCGCTCGGTTGCACTTCCCCCTGAACCACCAGGGAGGTCAGCCACTGGGCGTAGGCTTCCACCGGGCCGCCCACCAGCAGGCTTTCCCGATGATGGGTGTACCGCGCGACGGCCTGGGCGGTCACCTGGGCGCTTTCTCCCACCCAGCGGTCCAGTTGCACCTTCCCGTAGCCGGTGCGGTCCCAGTTCTTTTCGTAGTCCTGCCCGGCCTCCAGCGGTTGGTCCCAACCGTCCGGCCCGCGCGGGTCGATTTCCTGTTCGAAGAAGTCGGCCGAAAGGGCGGCTTTCAGATCCCACAGACCCTCACGGCCCAGAGGCAGGTCCAGCGAGGCACCCATCAGGCCGCGCTTGCGCACGGGATAGCGCCAGAATCGGGCGTCATCGCCCAGATGGAGTTCGGGGGGCACGCCTTTTTCCGCCGACCAACCGGTGGCCAGCAGATTCAATCTTCCGGTTCGAGCCACGGACCGGCTTCCGCGAAGCAAAAGGGAGTATTGGCTCAGGTCGCTGTTCTCGCGACGCTTTTCGCCGGTTGTGCTTTGGGCGTCCCCGGGCAGGGGCCAGGCGTCCCGGTCCTGCCAGCCGGCCGCGGCCAGCACGTCCCAGGAACCCAGCAGGTCCTGATGCTGGAGATCGGCCACGGTCAGACCGTACTGACCGAACCTGAGCCCCGCGCTGGTTCTTCGCGGGGGATGGTGCGGATCGGGCGGCAGAATCCGTGCGCTTCCGGCCAGCACACCGGGGCCGTCCAGCAGGGTGGTCATGCCGCGTGTGCCCTCGATCCGGCCGGCGCCCGTGATGGGAATCGTCTGCAGATCGACCCGCTCGTCCCAAGGCAGATTCAGGGGGATGTCGTCCAGGAAGATCTGCACATGCCGCTCGGGCGCGCCGCGGATCATCAGGTGGCTGTCACCGCGGGAATTCGTGGCCACGCGGGCCGAGGGAATCAAACCGCCCAGGTCGGCCAGGGAACCGGGATCCTGCACCTTGATTGCCGGGGTGTCGATCTTGGTCTTGTCCGGCGAGGGCGCTTCGTCGGCCTGGCCGCTGACCACCATGTCGCCCAGGTCGGTGACCGTGGTGTCGATGGCCGCGGTTTCGGCGAAGGCCGCCGGGGCGGCCAGGATCATGAGGATGAAGGCCAAGCGCATCAGGAGCCGTCCGCCTCCGGGCCGTAACCGTCCTTGTAACGCAGGATCTTGGCCGGGCAGCCCGCGACGATGGCGCCGTCGGGCACGTCCTTGGTCACCACGGCGCCCGCGCCCACCACGGCATTTTTGCCGACGGTGACGGGCATGATGGTGGCATTCGAACCCAGGCTGGCGCCGTCCTCGATGGTCGTCGGCAGCCACTTGTCCTTCTCGACCTGCGGCGGCATGGTGTCGTTGATGAACATCACACCGTGGCCCACGAACACGTCGCTGCCGATGGTGACCATGTCGCAGATGAAGGTGTGGCTCTGCACGCGCGTGCGGTCGCCGATGGTCACGCCTTCCTGGATCTCGACGAAGCCGCCGACCATCGCATCGCGGCCGATCTTGCAGCAGTACATGTTGACGAAGTTCCAGATCTTCGTGCCTTCACCGATCTCGCAGTCGCGAATCAGTTGCGTGTCGTTGACGGGATACTCCATAATGGCTCCTTGAGGGCTGACCCTGTGGCGAAATTTATTCCGCTGCAAAATAGTACAATCGAGAGGTTTCGTCTTGAAAAATGATGATTTCGCCGCTTTGAAGCTGGGTTGGAGCGATTTCGCGAGCGGACGCCATGTGCCCGGCGGCAAACATACCTGGTACGAAGGCACGGCCGAAGAGTTGCTCGAATTGGTCCGCGCGGGCTGGGCGTCACGAAGGCCGGGGGCGGGGCGTTCCGGTTTGGACAAGGTTGTCATCGTGCCGGTTGATTCCGCGGGATTCGTCTCGAGCACCGTCCAGGTGGACGATTCTACGGTCCTGCACGCGGTGTTCGACCGCCGCCAGACCCACGAGGAAGGGTTCGTGCGCGTCACGGCCGAGGGCCCGCGCGAGGAAGCCCGCTTTGCTTCGGTGGTCATGTATTCCGCCGACACCCTGCTGGAAAACGACGGCACGCGCAGCGGCGATTTCGACTGGGAGGTGGTCTGCCTGATCGCTGGTCCGACCGAAACCGAACCCATGGACCCGCTGACCATGGCCCGCAACATGCTCGAAAAACCCGGCGGCACTTTTTGTGAATATTCGGCGGCCGAGTTCGCCGAATCGATCTGGTACTGGGCCGCCCGCGCGGGCGCCCACGTGAAGGAAGACTGATGTTTTTTATTTTCGGTTGGGGTCCCCGCGTCAAGGACCTGGGTATCGACCAGCATCGCACCTGCGAACACTGCAACAACCACACCCAGTGGCGCCGCACCGAGGTGGCCAACTGGATCACCCTGTTTTTCATTCCCGTCATACCCCTGAGCCGGAAACGGGTGGTGCAGTGTCCCATCTGTTCGTACGGCTGGGAGGAGAAAAGCCATGGTTAGGGAACCCAGGGGCGGCGACCTGGACCCCCGCATGGAAGTGCTGCGCGACTACATGCTGAGCAAACCCGCCACCACGGACGACTTTCCTTTCGGCCCCGAGGCGATGGTCTTTCGCGTGGCCGGCATGATTTTCGGGATCATGCCCTGGGAAGAAAATCCGATCAGCATCTCGCTGAAATGCGATCCCGAGCGCGCGGTTCTGTTGCGGGAGCAGCATTCGGGGATCACTGGGGCGTATCATCTGAACAAGACCCACTGGAACGGGGTGAGGATGGATGATTCGGTGAGCATGGAACTGGTGGAGGAGTTGATGGACCACAGTTATGAGCTGATCGTGGCTTCGCTGCCGAAGAAGGTCAGGGAGGAGTGGGATCTGGGTTGATGATCACTCCACTTTTTTGCGGGTGAGAAGCAATAGGACAGGGCGATACTCAGGGTCCGCACTCGGTCCGAAAATGGTGGACTGGGCAAAATAGATGCTGGATTTGAATCTATCGACGGACTCGTAACCAAACATCAGGTGCATGGAATCCGGGAGCGGATAGAAGTACCTGATGAAAGTGCTCGAAGTGAAATACACGGGATCCCCAGGGTCGGACCAGTCATAACGCAAACTGTTCAACTGCCGTGACGCGCCCTGCAGGTCCTCCTCCCCTATCAGGCCGGATGACGACCAACTGGAATCCGGATAAACCTGGAGTAGGCTCATGTGGTGGAACTCGTGCAGTGCGCCCAGTTCACTGGCCGCAAGGCGAAACGTCATATCCAGTACGCAGGTGTCGTTCGAAAGCTCCGAAAGGTCATAGGTCAAGACGGGATAGGATCGCAGCCCGGTTTGAGCGTGGGCCAATTCCGGCGGCAGTGAGGCAATCGAGTGGAAAGTGGAGGAATCGTGCACGGGCGGAATAATCATGATCCGGTTGAAGTCGGTGTAGTCATTAAACTCCACCACGAGGGAAGGCGCCAGGATCGTTCCAACAGCCAAAGCGGGGACTTCGGAAAAGTGGGTCAGTTCTCGGGATGCGAATCCCACCAATCCGCCATCGGACCCATCAGCGGCATGGATCACCATTCCCACCGTATCCCGGTTCTGAACCCAATCGACCAGGTCTTCGGGATAAAGCCTCAAAAGGGGCTCGTCACTGTTGTTTGATTCCGAAAAATCGGAATTAATGACCGGACCTTCCAATGAAGCCGCGTTTCCGGGCCACATCCGGTAGGACGAGGCGTCGAACGGTTGGTCGAGGGTCTTGACGAGGTAAAATATGTCCCCGGGTATGGAGGACGATTCGAACCTTGCGAGATAGGGATTGAGCCGGTGGAGTGACAGTTTGACGGATCTGATATTGTCGACGGTAAACTGGGTCTCGGGGAAATCTTCACTGAAGATATCGCTGAAATCGAAGTTGACCAGGATGTCGGAACCGGTTCCTCCGTCGGAACCGAGATACAGGGATTCCATGCCCGCCATCCCGGGGTCATGATCCGAAGTGGCCGTGGTGTCGCCGACCACCGCGATCTGCTGGAATTCCATCCTGGGGTAAATGGCCAGGGTGTCGATGGGGCCGGAGCAGTCCAAGATGCCGTAGCGTTCTTCGGAGCAGCCGCCGACCGACAGGGCCAGCAATAAAACCAACGGGAAAGCCAGCGGTCGGTTATTCATTATGGCCCCCTCCCTGTTCGGCGCTTCTGCCGATCAATACCCCGAGGCTTATATAACCACCGGCGCTCCAGTCGTCGCCCAAGTTGTCCTGTTCATAGTCCAGGCCGAGGGAGGCGTGAACAATTCGGTAGACCAGGAAATGGAAGTCGCAGCCAAACCCGTATTTGCCGTAGTCGTGGCCAAAGGTGATTTCATCGTTCATGTCCAGAATCCTATGCCGGTTGAAGCGATGAATGAAGCCAATCCCGATGATCATCTCGAATTTGGGGCCGAATGGCTGATTGAAGAACCCCCTGAGGCCTGTCTCGAAAGTGCGGTCGTCATATTCCACAAACCGGGGGTCGCGGAAGGATAGTTTGGTCGATTCCGTGGAATATTGCCCTTTGACCTCCAGCCCGATGTCTGCCCCCTCCTTCGCCCGCAAGAGAACGACCTTGCCGTACATGCCCTTGATGGCTTCCCCGAATCCATCGTCGTATGGGCTCATGGCAAAGCCGATCCCGACATCGAACCATCCCTTGTACGTGTAGGCGACCCTGTAACCCGTGTCGCGATAACCGAGGGAGTTGTTCTCGGAGAAGGTGCCCCAGGAACCCGTGAAACCCGAGTCCCCCCGCTGAAAAAAACGGGTCTGGGCTTGGGATGTTTCCGGGAGGATGATCGGCAGGATGAGCAGGAACCAAACAGGTATGAAACGCCGCAATTAATTCCCCTTGAAAATGTATATCACCACGAAATCCGGATTAAGCATACCATGCAAAGGAATCAAACCACACATAAAACCGCCCCGTTCAACCGGGGCGGTTCCCTCAGGCCATTGGCATGAGCCTTTGGACAAATCTTCGCGGACTATTTCTTCCCCTTGCCCTTCCCCTTGCCCTTCCCCTTGCTGTTGCCTTTCGAGGAGTTCTGGGCGACCTTCTTATCCTTCTTGTGATTCTTGCCGTGCTTGTTGCGGTATTCCTGGGCGGTCAGTTTTTTGAGATTCTTGCCCGAAGCGCGCATCTCCATGGCCCGGTCGACGGAGACCCCGTAGCATTCATGCAGCATCCGGGCCGCCACCAGATTGCGGCAGTCGGTATCGTTCAGGACAAAGCGCTGTTTGGATTTCTTGGATTTTTTCCAGTGGCCGTATGCCTTGCCGTAGGGAGGGCCGGGTTCGATCCTGACCGGAAGGAACCACACGTCGGGTTCCACTCCCAGACCCACGCTGATTTCCCACCACGACACACCCTCTTTGCGAAGTGTCAGCAGGTAGGCCGGCGATTTCCCGGAGTGCCGGGCCAGGAACATGGTCACGGCCAGGTCGTCCGGGTTTTTGCACTGCCGGTGCCAGCCGCGAACGTGGTCGGGGTCCCGGTCGTAGTAGCGCGAGGATACGCCGATGAAAACCTCGGTATCGTCATCGATCTGGATTTCGGCGCCCAGGTTGACATCCACCGCACCTTTAGCCTCGGCAACGGAAAGGATGCCGATCAGGAGCCCCAGGATGGGCAAAACGTAATATTTCTTCCCTAAACGGGTATTCATGGCGAAAACCTCCGAAAATGCAATGCGAAACGGCATTCTAGAGGGATGACGCAAATGGTGTGCCGGGAGGGGAATCTACAGTAGGACGATTTCGCCCTGGTGAAGATTGATCATCAGGCACGAATGCACCGGCCAGACCACAACCAGGTCGCCGATCGCGAGTTCTCGGCAAATGGAACCGGGCGCCTCGATAATGCCGTGCTCCTGGGAGAGCGAGACAACGGGGGCGGCTGCAAAAACCTCGCCCAGCCCTGCGGAATGCCCCCCGGGGGGCAAATCGAGGGTGCCCAAACGTCCGTAGATCCGCCGGCCGTCGATTTCCAGACTTTCCTTTGATAGATGCACCACGCCCCCGTGCACCACGACCTGATTCCGCTCGGGATAGATGCCCACCACGGGGCAGACTGCAGCGGCGGCAATTTGGTTCTCGGAGCACGAGCCGATCTGCAACTGCATGAGGTCGTAGAAGACGAAATTTCCGGGGCGGATCTCGTCGACGCCGGTGAAGTCGGCGACCGCGCTGCAGCAGGGGGTGTCGCCCAGGGACAGTTTCAGTTCGGGGCGGTCGGCGGCGTCGCGGGCGGAGGTCAATCTTTGTGCAGTTTCAGTGAACAGTTCAGGCAACCCGTCTCCATCGCGTACCGCGTAACTGTGCCCGGCGTGGGTGAGCAGGCCCACGGGGTTATCCACCGTGACCAGGATTTCCAGCAAGCGGTCCGATTCGTCCCACCGAACCCCGGTCCGGCCGTACCCGGTATCCACCTTGATCCAAACATCAACGTCCAGGCCGGCTATCGCTCGCGCCGCCGC
>JBDLKA010000095.1:0-12486 GCA_039714075.1 Candidatus Krumholzibacteriota bacterium
GACCGCTACCGCGGCTGGCACATCAACGACACCGAAGCCTGCATCGGCTGCGGCACCTGCGCGGACATCTGCCAGAACTCGGCCATCGACATGGTGCCGATCGACGAGATCAACAAGGGCGACTCGGGACTGCGTCCCAATATCGACTACGGCCGCTGCTGCTGGTGCGCCCTGTGCGTCGACGTCTGCCCCAGCGGCTCGCTCGGCCTGAGCAGCAACTACATCTGGGTGGACAAGGACCCCGACGTGTTCCGCTACACCCCCGGCGTGGACGCCAAGGAATGGGACGACGACGCCAAGGGCTGGCGCAAGGACGACGGCTGGAGCATCATCGATCCGGACCGCGTGCCCATGCCCATGATGATGCCCGAAGAGGACCGGGTGAAGTCCTGGGCCGAAGTCGTGCTCGGCTACACCGAGGAACAGGCCCGGGCCGAAGCCGCCCGCTGCGTGGAGTGCGGGCTGTGCATCGCCGCCTGCCCGGCCCACATGCACATTCCCGACTACATCGCCTCCATTCGGGACGGACGTTACGAAGACGCCCTGCACCATATCTACGACAACAACCCCATGCCGGAGATGTGCGGCAAGGTCTGCACCCGGCAGTGCGAGAGCGTTTGCTCCATCGGCGTTAACGGCGATCCGTTGGCCATCCGCTGGCTCAAGCGGTTCGCCACCGAGCAGTTCAGCGATTTCGGTGCGGTGCTCAAACGGGATGTCCCCCAACTGGGCGCCGGCAAATCCGTGGCCGTCATCGGCGGCGGACCGAGCGGCCTGACGGTGGCTTTCTACCTGGCCCTGCGCGGCTTCAAGGTGACCGTCCTGGAGGCCCTGCCCCAGGTCGGCGGCGCCACCTTCTTCGGCATTCCCAAGTACCGCTTCCCCATGCCCTCGCTCGAAAAGCAGGTCAAACTGCTGACCGACTCGGGTGTGGAAATCAAGACGAACCACCCGGTCGACGCCGCGGAGTTCGCGCAGTTGCAGCGGGATCACGACGCCGTGTTCATCGGCACCGGACTGCTGAAACCTTCGAATCTGCGGGCACCGGGCGAGGATCTTCCCGGTGTGATGTACGCCATCGAACTGCTGCGCGACCACCACGTCGGCAAAACCGTGGAAGTCGGCGAAAAGGTGGTCGTGGTCGGGGGCGGCAACGTGGCCATCGACGCGGCCCGCATCAGCCGCCGCCTGGGCGCCGACGTGACTATCGCCTACCGGCGCCGCCTCGAGGACATGCCCGCCGACGACGAGGAGATCGAGGACAGCGAGGCCGAGGGCGTGCACCTGATCACCCAGAACATTCCCCTGCGGGTGGAAAAACTGGTCGACGGCAGGCTCGATTTCATCTGGGGACCCGCCGAGATGGTCAGCGAGGGCGGCGGACGTCCGCGGCCCCAGCTCATCGAGGGCATCGAGAACCATCTGGAAGTGGACCGGGTGATCGTGGCCATCGGCCAGAAGCCGGAGCTCTCCTGGCTCCCCGCCGAAACGGCCGAGGCCATCACCAACAAGTGGGGCGGCATCGACTGCAACGAGATCGGCATGACCGCGGTCGACGGCGTTTTCGCCGGCGGCGATCTGGTCAACGACACCGCCGACGCCATCAGCGCCATCGCCGACGGCCTGACCGCGGTCGACGGCATCATCAAACATCTCGGCTGCGAGGCCGGATAGCGGAGGTAGTGCCATGGTCCGGGAAGGCGAAAGCAAGGCCGTGAATTTCGACTCGGTCGAAGAGGCTGTCGATTTCGCGATCGGCCAGGAAATCAAGGCCGCGAATTTCTACCGGGAATTCGCCGCCCGGGCCACCCACGCCGGTGTCAAGGCCATGTGCCTGGAAATGGCCGCGGAAGAGGACCGGCACAAGGAAATGCTGGAGAACCTCAAGGCGGGACTGCCCTCCGGCCTGGCCACCGAAAGGGTGACCGACCTGAAGATCAGCGACTACCTGCGCAGCTTCCGGCTCGACCCCGCAGCCGACCAGCAGGATCTGCTCATCGCCGCGATGAAGAGTGAAAGCAAGGCGGAAAAGCTGTATCTCGACCTGGCCGCCCTGTGCACCCTGCCCGAGGTGAAGGAAGTGCTCCTGCGTCTGGCGGCGGAAGAGGGCGCCCACAAGGACCGTTTCGAGAAGGAATACGACGACAACATCCTCGGCTCCAACTGAGCGCGGATCCGGTCCCGGATTGGCAAGCCGGGGCCCGTGCCTTATCATATCACCCATTCGCTGAACGCCGACCCTCACGAATGGGAACTTCACCATGTGCGGCCGCATCATTCTATCTTCGGCGCCCCACGTCCTGGCGGAGAAATTCTTCCTGGACAAAATGCCCGATCTGCTGCCCCGCTACAACATCAGCCCCACCACCGACATCGCCGCCGTCATCCCCAATCCCCGTGCGGACGGCCGGCTGGTGAAGATGTTCCGCTGGGGTCTGGTGCCCCCCTGGAGTCCGGGGCCCGAAGTCGGGGCGAAAATGATCAACGCCCGTGCGGAGACAGTCCTGGAAAAACCCTCTTTCCGGGATGCGTTCACCTCCCGGCGCTGCCTCATTCCCGTGGACGGTTTCTATGAATGGCAGAAAAGGGACGGGGTCAAACAACCCTTCGTCTTCCGCCGCAGGAACCACTCCGTATTTGCCCTGGCCGGGCTGTGGGAACATTGGGAATATCCCGGCAACCGCACCCTGGAAACGTGCACCATCCTGACCACCGCGGCCAACAGCACCATGCGGCCCATCCATCACCGGATGCCCGTGGTCCTGCCGGAAAAGGACTGGAAGGTCTGGCTGGACCTGGCGCCGGACAAGGCCACCACTCTGACCAAGCTGCTGCAGCCCTGCGCCGCGGACGTCCTGCTGGCGCACCCGGTGACCCCCAGGGTGAACAGGCCCGACTTCGACCACCCCGAATGCCTGGACCCGGTCTGGGACGACCCCCGGGGACAGATGAACCTTTTCGAATGACGGGCCCGGCCCGCCAGTTGAAGGAACGTCCATGCAAGACAGTGCCACCCGGCAAGAGCAAGCACCCACCCCAGGACCCGGCCGCGGCCTGCGGCTGTTTCTCGATTCCGCCGATCCGGTCGAATGGTCCGCCCATCTGCCCCGGGGTTTTTTCCACGGGGTGACCACCAATCCCCTCCTCCTGGAACGGGCCGGGCAGAAGTGCACCCTGGTAAACCTCCGGGATCTGGCACGGACCGCCCGGGACCTCGACGCCCGCGAGATCCAGATGCAGACCTGGGGACATTCGGTGGAACAGCTGGTCGCCACCGGGCAGGCGCTGGCGGAATTTGCCGAACCGTCCTTCGCCGTGGTGATCAAGATCCCCGCGACGGTCGAGGGATTCACAGCCGCCGGAGCCCTGCGACAGTCCGGACACGCGGTGACCATGACCGCGGTCTACACGCCGGGCCAGGTCATGGCCGCCGCCGGCCTGGGCGCCGCCTACGCCGCTCCCTACCTGGGCCGCCTGGACGACGCGGGGCGGGACGGCAAACAGGTGGTATTGACCATGCACGATATCCTGGCCCGGACCGGATCGGGAACCCGGCTTCTGACCGCCAGCCTGCGCACCGCCGGACAGGTCGTTGACTTGGCCGCCCTGGGGCTGGATACTTTCACATTCGGAGTCCGGGTGGCCGCTGAGCTGCTCGCGTCGGGGATGACCGAAACCGCAGCCGCTGATTTCCAGCGGGCCGCCGAGGCCATGGGAGAAGAATAATGAAGAAATCGATCCTGCTGACATTGACCGCCTGCTTGATCCTGGGCGCCGGCACCGCCCACGCCCAGTCCTACTACCAGAAGGAAGGCAGCCTGTACGCCGAGCTCTTCGGCAACGGGGGCGAATTGTCCGCGAACTTCGAGAAGTTCGTCGGCCGCAACGTGAGCCTCAAGGTGGGCGCCGGCCTGACGGGCGTGGCCTTCCGCAAGGGCTACGTGATCCCCTTCGGCGTGAGTTTCCTGCTGGGCGGCAGCCGGAACAAGATCGAGATCGGCGGCGGAGGCGCATGGGTCGATTTCGACAACAACGGCACCGACGACGTCATCTTCGACCTGACCGAGGACCAGGTGGTCGCCAACGGCGTGATCGGTTACCGCTTCATCGGGGACTATGGATTCACCTACCGGCTGGCCTTCACTCCCGCCTACACCAAGGACGGCTTCAAGCCCATGGGCGGAGCGATTTTCGGCTACTCGTTCTGATCGCCCTGCCGCTCCGGTCTAGGAAAGGTACTGCTTGAGCAGGCCCGCCAGCAGTTCCGGCACCAGCTTCATGCGCTCGGGCGACTCCACGTAGGCGATCCGCATCTGGGTCCGGCCCGGATTGGGGGCTCCCGGATCCACGCTGTAGAACCCGGCCATCGGGGCGGTCAACAGGGTCAGGGGCCGGCCTTCGATGTCCACGCTGCCGGTGCGCGCGCAGTACAGGACGAAATCCAGGGCGTCGAAATCGTCCGGGGCGATGTTCCTGACGTCCACCACGGAATAGATGCTCGCGTCGGGCCGGGACACGATCAGGCCCGGCAGCAGGTCCCGGGCGCGGGTGGTGAAATCCCGCAGCATCGCCCGGTAGTATTCCCTCTGTTCCGAGTACCAGGTGTGCAGATCCTCGTGGGACTGGCCCGCCAACCCCCCGAATATGTACTGGCCGATCACGTTCGAGCAGAGACCGGCCGTGTTTTCCGCCACCGACTGGGTGTGGAATTCCCGGTTGTCGGTCACCAGGGCGCCGATGCGCAGACCGCAGGCGTTCCAGACTTTCGACGAGGTCTCGATGCTGATCCGCCGCCCGGTGATGCCGGGCACGTCCTGCTCGGTCAACCCCCACACGCTGACGGTTTCGTCATCGGTGTAATAAAGCTCCCGGTAGGCCTCGTCGCTGATCAGCCACAGCCCGTGCTTCACGCACAGGCGGGCCAGGTTCACCAGGGTTCCCCGGTCGTAAAGCTGTCCGGTGGGGTTGTCGTAGGGAATGACGACCAGGGCGCCGGGATCGTTTTCCAGGATGGTCTTTTCGATTTCAGGGACCGACGGCAGGGAGAAACTGCCGTCTTCGGCCAGGGTCCGCGTGATCGACACGGTCCGGCGACCCAGCCTTTCGGCGAAGGCCTTGTAGTTGGTGTAGGCGGCGTCGATCAGCAGGAGCGGTTTTTCCGTCGATCCGGCCGGGCCGCAACAGCCCAAAGTCACCAGTTCCATGGCCTGGCTGCCCCCGTCCGTGACCTGGCTGAACAGACCTGCGGTATCGAAGCCACTGGACGCGATGATATTCAGGAACGCGGCGTTGGTTTCCTCGAGACCGACCGTCGCGCTGTACTTGACCACACCGTCCGCGAAAGGACTTTCCGCCGCGGCCAAACCGCGCATCCGCTCCTGCATGGCCGGGTGCATGGGCAGTGACACGTTGCCGATGGCGACGTTGAGATCCCCGGTGGCGTCCCCGCGCTTGGCGAATTCGATCTGGGCCAGGCGGATGACCGAAGGACTGCGGTCGGCGAAGTGGGCGGAAAGGCTGGGGCCGGTCATGGTGCAACTCCCGTCGGAAGACCTACTCCCCGACGACCTGCACGAAGACGCGCCTTTCGCGGGGATTGTTGTCGTGGTCGATGACCACGATCTGCTGCCAGGTGCCCAGGACCAGTTTTCCCCGGTGCACCGGCACTGTAATGTTGGGGCCCAGGAACGACGCCCGCAAATGGGAAAATCCGTTGTCGTCCCCCCAGGTGGTCCCGTGACGGGTCGGCATCTCCCGGGGCCACAACTTTTCCAGGGCCTCGGTCATGTCGGCGGCCAGGGCGGGTTCGAATTCGATGGTGGTAATCGAAGCGGTCGACCCCACGGCGAACACGTTTACCAGGCCTTCCCTGACCCCCGACTCGATGACCGCGGCCTCGACCTCGGAAGTCAGGTCGTGGATGTCGCTGAAGCCGCCGGTCCGGATCGTGATTTCACTTCCGACAATCATTCGCTCCCCTACTCCTCGATCGGTTTCTCGAAGAGGGGAATTTCCCCCGCCAGCTGAAGTTCGATCAGCAGGTTGAGGGTGTTCTCCACCTGGACGAAACGGGCCGCAGCAACGGGATCCATTTCCTTGGCCACGATCTTGGCGGTCTTTTCCAGCAGGCCGACGTAGTCATTCCGGTTCTTGAAGGAGTTCTTCATGATTTCGGAGGCCTTGTCGTCGGTCATGTTTTCAAAGTGTTCCGCGTAGTCCTTGATGTTGGCGATCCGATGGTCCCCGATCTCGCTCAACTTTGTCTGATAATCCCGGTAGATGGGCCAGAAAACCTCACCCTGTTCCTCGGTCAGATTCATGCCTTCGGTCATGTAGGCGGTCTTGACGGTCTTCAGGTCCTGGCGGACCAGTTCCAGATACTGCTCGCCCTGGGCCTGGGCGGGAACCGCCGCAGCCAACGCACCCGCGACCAGAACCAGGCAGACAGCCAAAGTGGTGAAGTTACGAACGGTCATTGATTTCATGAGAGAACCCCCCGGTTGTAAAAAACTACCTCGTGACACTCAGTTTCATCAACAGGGAGGCATTCTACTTTTTCGATCCCGGCCGGTCAAGTTTCCGTAGCAAAGAGGTTCTGTTTGCCGGGGCTCGAGATTTCAACAAAAAAGGGAGCGGCCCAGAAGGGCCGCTCCCGAACAGCGACGGCTGAAGAATTCCCAGGGAACTACTTCACCAGAGCCATTTTCCGGACTTTTACCTTCCCGCCGGTGCGCGCTTCGTAGAAGTACACGCCGGAGGAAACGCTGGAACCCTGGTTGTTGGTGCCGTCCCAGACGATGGAACCCGAATCCGTAGCTTCCATCATGCCCTCGACAAGGGTCTTGACCAACTGACCGCGCACGTTGAAGACCTTCAAGCTGAACTGATCCCTCCTGGGGACGGTAAACTTGATGGTCGTGCTCGGGTTGAAGGGGTTCGGATAGTTGTCGATCGCGAAATCGATACCGGGCACAACCGGGCTCACATTACCAGGAGTACCCGCAACACCGAAGTAGAACAGGACGTCACGCAGCACGCGAGCCCGCGCGGGGAGGGGATCCCCGGCAGCAGTCGGATCCGTGTAGACGTACATCAGATCGTAGGGCATCGAAACGACGCGGCTGGTGCCCGCGGTCCCGGCAGTGGGGTTCAGCGACGCGGCCGAGTAGCCATACACACCGGTGGCGCCGGAAGGATCACGGAACTCGGCGAGACGCTCGGTCCCGGCCCTGACGTCGGTGGCATCGAAGGTGTTGATACCGGCACAGCCTCCGAAGGCAGCCCAGCTGTTCACCGTGCTGAACACCGAGTTACCGCCGATGGCGGCGACCAGCGGAGTGGACTGGTTACCGATGAGAGAACGGATGTCGTCCGAAGAGACATTGACACCCAGATAGTTCTCAGCCAGGGCCCCGGTACTGGCACCGGTCTGCATGAGGTCGGACACGAGGTCGTCACCGGTCAGGAAGATGTCGTGGCCACCGGCATCCAACCAGCCGGTCAGGGTACCGACGTCGTCCCCGGCGTCGTTGTTGAAGTCGCCGTTGGCGATGGTGTTCACACCCAGGTTACCGCTGGTGTAGAGGATGTCGTCGTAGCCGTCGATGAGCACGGCGCTGCCACGACCACCGATGCCGTTGCCGACACCCGAACTCGGAGCGTTGACGTAGTACACGTCGTAGTCCTCACCGACCACCAGACCGATGCCGTTCAGGGCGGAATACCATTCATTCTCGCCGCCGCGGTTCGCGAAGTCGTTGATGAACAGGATGCCGGGCTGGTCCCCGGCACCGGCGTTCATCGTCGGCAGGGCCCGGACCACGAAACTCGAGTTGTAGGCCAGGGGATCACCGAACACTCCGTAACCGGTGAGATCAGCAGGTATGGTGGATGTCTGGGGATCGGAACCACCGACCCCACCGATGGCATCCGTCGCCGAAATGTAATAGTGAAGCACATCACCCGGGAACAGGAAGCCCGTATCCGGCAGATCAAAGGCCCACCCGTTATCGACAGGCCCATAATAACCGCCGGGAGGATTGAACTGTTGCACACCCACGGTGGTGCCGACCGCGGGCAGGGGACCACGATACGGATCGAAGACCGGATTGCGATCCAACGTGTAGTGCATAATCGGATCGCCGTCGAAGTCGGCTCCCGCGCGCACCGGACTGATGCCGACAACTATACTGTCACCCGGGTCGTTGCGCAGGTGCGCGGCCAGGGCAATGTTTCTGGCGGCGTCGAAACGCACGCTGTGGGAGCCGAGGTCGCCCCAATCCAGGGAAGCGCGATCGGGGAAGTTATCCTGGGCTATATCCAGTTCACGCGCGAATATACCGGGACCGTGGTAGGGGAAGACCTTGACGGTCACGTTGTCGAAGTAGGGTGCCGGGTAACCATCGTTACCGGTCCAGTACCAGATCCAACCCAGCTCGTAAACCGCCAGCTGCACCTGGACTTCGTCGCGGCCCTGGTTCATCAGGTCGGTCACCTCGCTGCCGAAGCGCAGGTAATTCGGAGGACCGTAGTAGACGAAGTTGCGGTCCCGCCAACCCTGCTCGGTGATCACCTGGACACCGTTTCCGGCGGAACCATCGGTATCAGCCGAACGAACCCCCCAGGTGAAGAACATTCCCGGAGCATCAGCCGTCAGATCCTCGTGGCGATAAACCCCGAAGGTAAAGTCGATCCCGTCATATTCCGCTCCTCCGGGAGGATTCTTCGGACTGGGCCAGGCCATGACGGGAGACTCGATTGCGTTGTGCATGTGTTCGTTTGGACCGGCGAGACCACCGGTGGTGTTCACGATATAGCCGCCGGGACCATAGCACCAGTTGATGCAGTCACTACCGCCGGTGCCGGGGACGACGATGCCGTCGTCTATGAAGGCGACCTGCGCGGTAAAGTTGGAAATGCAGGGGTCGATGTCCGTCAGACCGAGCCAGATACGGGCAAAATCACCGACACCGCCGGGGAACCCGATGCTCCAGACATCGTTGGTCGGGGTCATGGGCAGGGCTCCGGCACCCTCGAAGTCTTCACTGAAATCGGCGATGTAGGCGCCGTTTTCAACGTGAACATTGATGTCGTCGATCTGCACGGCACCGGCCGTGAGCCAGGAGCAGTCCTCATCGGACCAGCCGCCGTCGGACTTGAAGCGGAAGTACATGGCGATGTCCGTGCCGTCCATGTAATCCGCCGGGGTGTAGGTGACCGAACCGACGACGCCGGACAGGGTGCCCGCACCGTCCTGAACCCACAGGTCGGCGAAAGGCTGGTCCCCGAAACGATAGCTGAGGTAAGCGTAGTCATACCCGGGCTCGGTGTCGTACTGCACCGTGGCCGAAACGGTTACGGCAGTGTTCAGACCGGTGTTGGGCATGGTCGAACGGAACTCGATCAGATCGTTCCAGCTGTTTCCGTACCCCCCCACGGCATCACTGGTGTCGCAGGCGACGAAGGCGATGTCGCCGCACCAGGCGGCGTGATTCAGCGGGTCGGCCTGATTGTAGTTGCTGACCTGGAAGTGGGTCTCCGTGGGTTGGGTGATGTCCCAGTGGGTCCACCCGTTCCAGTTGGGATTTCCACCGGCATCTTCGAAGTCCCCATCATAGAAAGGCTCGAGGCCGCCGTCACGGGCGTCGGAGTTGTTGGTGGGATCGGTCGAAGACGCCATCAGGTTGATGGTATCAAAACCGGCCTTGGCGAAATGGGCGTTGCCGCCGTAAATCACGGAGTTGCCGATGGTCATCCGCGGCAGTTCCCCGGCGATCGAACTCACGGCAAACACCAGGGAAAACGCGATACAGGCGAACATTGTACGTTTTTTCATTGTTTCCTCCATTGATTATGTCCGCAGGCAATCCATGGTCAGGCGAACGATTGCCGTGCAGACCAAGCGTTATTCAGGCGCCTGTCGGAACAGGCGGAACCGCGCTATCAAGCGAGCAACCAAAAATGATGATGACCTGTGGCGACGAGTGAACAAGGTGTCAAGAGATCGATCTGAATTCCGTGTGAATGGTAGGAATCGCTCACACTTAATAATGAGAATTAATCTCACTTGATCAATGTACTACGGATAATTTTGAAAATCAATACCGGAGTTTTTTTATATTCTTTTATTAATTCGATAATTGACAGATATTTAACAAAAAACCCCCATCCAAATGGATGGGGGCTTTGACAACTCCAGGACAACTACCACCCTGGAAATGTTCCCTATTTGATCAGAAGGGGCGCAATCACCACACTGATGACCGACATCAGCTTGATCAAAATGTTCAGGCTGGGACCTGAGGTATCCTTGAACGGATCGCCCACGGTGTCGCCGACCACGGCGGCCTTGTGGGCCTCGCTGCCCTTGCCGCCGAAATGCCCGACCTCGACGTGCTTCTTGGCGTTGTCCCAGGCGCCGCCGGCGTTGGACTGGAACAGGGCCATCAGCACACCGCTAGCCGTCACGCCGGCCAGCAGACCACCCAGCATTTCCGTGCCGCCCAGGAAACCGACGACCACCGGCGTCAGCACGGCGATCAGACCGGGCACGATCATCTCCTTGATGGCCGCGGCCGTGGAGATGTCCACGCAGCGCCGGAAATCGGCCTCGGCGGTTCCTTCCATCAGGCCGGGGATCTCCTTGAACTGGCGGCGCACCTCTTCGATCATCGAGAAGGCGGCGCGACCCACGGCGTCCATGGCGAAGCTGCTGAACAGGAAGGGCAGCATGGCGCCCAGGAACAGACCCACCAGGACCACCGGCACCAGCAGGTCGATCTTCTCCAGGCCCACGATTTGCTGGTAGGCGCTGAACATGGCCAGGGCCGTCAGCGCGGCCGAACCGATGGCGAAGCCCTTGCCGATGGCCGCGGTGGTGTTGCCTACGGCGTCCAGTTTGTCGGTGCGGGCCCGCACCTCTTTACCCAGACCGGCCATCTCGCTGATCCCGCCGGCGTTGTCGGCGATGGGACCGTAGGCGTCGACCGCCAGCTGGATGCCCGTGGTCGAGAGCATGCCCAGCGCGGCGATGGCGATGCCGTAGAGACCGGCGAACTTGTGGGCCACCAGGATCACGATGCCCAGCACGATGATCGGCAGGGCGGTGGACCTCATCCCCAGCCCCAGCCCGGCGATGATGTTGGTCGCGGCGCCGGTCTCGCTCTGCTTGGCGATGCCCTGCGCCGGCTTCTTGTCCTCGGCCGTGTAGTATTCGGTGATGATGCCGATGGCGATGCCGCCGCCCAGACCGGCGACCGTGGCGATGAAGACACCCAGCCAGGCGTCGGCCGGAAGCATGGCCCGGGCGATCAGGCCCGTGGCGACGGTCATGATGATGCCGGCGCCGAAGGTGCCGATATTGAGCGCCGTCTGGGGGTTGCCACCTTCCTTGGTGCGCACGAAGAAGGTGCCCACGATGGAGACGATGATGCCCGCGGCGGCCAGCACGAGGGGCAGAATGACCGCGTTGATGTTTCCAGGCAGGAAGCCCACACCCAGGATCATCGAGCCGACGATCGAGCCGACGTAGGACTCGAACAGGTCGGCACCCATGCCGGCCACGTCGCCCACGTTGTCGCCCACGTTGTCGGCGATCACGGCGGGGTTGCGCGGGTCGTCCTCGGGGATGCCGGCTTCGACCTTGCCCACCAGGTCGGCGCCCACGTCGGCCGCCTTGGTGTAGATGCCGCCGCCCACGCGGGCGAACAGGGCGATCGAACTGGCACCCAGGGAGAATCCTGAAATCACCTGCAGAAGTCTTTCGATGGGCCACTCGGCGCCGAACATCTTCGTATAGAGCAGGTAAAGCCCGCTCAGGCCGATGACACCCAGACCGACGACGACCATTCCCATGACCGCGCCGCCGCTGAAGGCGACCGCGAGGGCCTTGGTCAGGCCCGTCCGCGCGGCACTGGTCGTACGCACGTTGGCCAGGGTGGCGATCTTCATGCCGAAGAACCCGGCCGCGCCCGAGGCGAGGGCGCCGAGCACGAAGCTCAGGCCGATCAGCGCGTGGCTGCTGGCCAGACCGGCGTTGCCGACGGCCAGCAGGACGGCGACCACCACCACGAAGATGGCAAGCACGCGGTACTCGCGGCTGAGAAAGGCCATGGCGCCTTCGTGAATGTGACCGGCAATGATCTGCATTTTTTCATCACCGGCGTCCTGTCCCTTGACCCACTGGGCCTTGTAAAGGGCAAAAATCAGTGCCAGCACGCCTGCGGCTGGGATGAGATAAATCACGCTTTGTCCTCCTGCAAGGGGATTGAATCCGCTCTAATGGACCCGGAATCGGGATTCAAAAGAGCAGACGCCCACTGGAAGGCGTCTGCCCGAAATCGCGGGAATTGTAGTAAAATGATCCAGTTATTGCAAGTTTCTTCCCGGACCAGTTTCTTCCAGAACCAGTTTCTTCCCGGACCACCCGCATGGCCGGAAATGATGCCGGGCTACTTGCCGGCGATCTCCACCAGTTCCACTTCGAAG
>JBDLKA010000096.1:0-12472 GCA_039714075.1 Candidatus Krumholzibacteriota bacterium
ATTTCCTGGCCAATTACGAACCGGAAAACCACACCGAAAATTCCGATGATTCGGCGATCGGGTTTGCCAGCCTGCATCTGATCTGGCGGCCTTGAGGGGCATTCAGAGGAATTGTGAAAAACCACGTAACTTGCTGAAAATTATATAGTTATTTAATTTTGCCACTTGTGGATTTCGCTATTTGTTCGTATATTGGTTTTACCTCCCATGCGTCATTTTCAAGGAGGAAAATCATGTCCAGGATTTCTTATGTTCCCGGTCAACCCGCCGCCAAGGTCCACGTTTCTTTGAAGCACTCATTGGCCGCCATGGATGAGGCCCACAAGTGCGCCGTGCTGTGGTTCGGTGAGATCATGCGGCGCCGTCTTTTTCGTGACCTGGGTCACTCTTCCATTAATCAGTACGCCATTCAGGAACTGGGTTTTTCCAAATCGCGGACCGACCAGTTCATTCGCCTTGCGCGGCAACTGGACAACCTGCCCGCGGTGCGCGATGCGGTGGCTAATGGGGAGCTCGGGTATACCAAGGCGCGGGAAATCGTCTCGGTGGCCACTCCTGAAACGCAGGACGGGTGGCTTGAGGCCGCCAAGGGATCGCGGAAGGAATTGATTCGTGAAGTAAAGAAGGCCAAACGTGCGGCCAAGGTTGATCCGGGTCAGGGTTCGCTGTTGCCTTCCTCGCCGCCGGTGGTGGCGCCGCGAGAACTTCCGGTACGCTTCCAGATGGACCTGACCCCGGAGCAGGAAGCCCGCCGTGCCGCCCTGGTCGAAAGGCTCCACAAGGTTGGAGGCGTGCCGAATGACCGGGCCGAACTGGTTTTGGAAGCTTTGGCCGCTCTGTTGGAAACAAAAGAGTTAAAAGGCCAAAAGTGTCCCCGGGGACACTTTGCCAGCCGTCCGCCGGTGCAGATCCATGTCCACGAAAATGCGGAAACGGGCCGCATGATGGTCCCGACCGACACGGGAGAACGTGAATTGGGCCGGGCCGAAAGCGAAAGGTTGCGTTGCGACGCCGCAGTCTGCGAACACGGCGGTCGCAACACAACGACAATTCCGCCAAGGGTGCGCCGCAAGGTGCTGGCCCGGGACAAACACCATTGCCAGGCGCCGGGTTGTGGACGAACGCGGTTCCTGGAAGTGCACCACATCGTGCCGCGACAACAAGGGGGAACCAACCAGGCGGACAACCTGGTGACGCTCTGCGGCTCCTGCCATCGGCTGTGGCATGAAAAGGGCGTCCGGCTGACGGCCTGAACCCGGCCTTTTCCCCGTGGCGACGGACTGTTATCATTCCGCGACCGAAACCCCGACCCTTATCCGGAAGTGGAAGTTCCTTGTCCGCCATCGCCTTCGTCCGCGACACCTTTTTCAACCCGCGTTCGCCCGCCTGTCTGTGGAAACACCCGCTGATGGCGCTGAAGGTGTTTGCGGGCGCGCTGGAGAATTTCCTGCTGCCCCTGGGCGAAAAGACGGCGCGGGGGGCCTTCCGCGAATGCCCGGTTTGTGATTGGCGGGGGCACCGTTTTCGCAATTTCCTTTCCGGCGACGAGGTCATTCGCCACTGCATCTGTCCGGGCTGCGGATCCTTTGACCGGCATCGCCAGCTGGTGGTGGGTGTGCGGAAGGAGTTGGCGACCAATCCCGGCGGCGCCCCCAAGGTGATGATCGGGTTTTCCCTGTCCACGGCCATGCGCTTCCTGCTCGAACACGAGGGGCTGGCCCGCTGTTTCCGCAGCGACATCGACGCCGGCGACAAGCGGTTCGCCCCGGATCTGGTCATGGACCTGCGCCACAGTTCCCTGGCCGACGGCGCGGTGGATTGGGTGTTCTGCAGTCATGTGCTCGAACACATCCCGGAACTGGAAATATGCGTGGACGAGATCCTGCGGATTCTCAAGCCCGGTGGCGCCGCCTGGATCCAGGTTCCCTTCGAGCCGGGCCGGGCGCACAGTCAACGGATCGACATCGATCCGCACCGGGCCCACGCCCACGCCTGGCAGTTCGCCCCCGATTTCGGCTCTCTGCTCGAACGGACCGGCTGGACCGTCAGTGAAATCATCGCCCGGGAAAGCATGTCGCCGGACGATTTGAAAAGGTACGGCATCGATCCCCGGGAAAGATACTGGCTGGCCCGAAAATCCGGCTGACCGGCGCGAGGCTTTCCCCGGGCCGTCCGAAGTCTTATTATTGCCGGACCTGATTCATTCAAAGCGGGAGGGTACGCCCCTCCCGGTCGCGTTAGGGAAAGGGAAAACGATGGCCCAGATCACGAAACGAAGCGACGACTACAGCCGTTGGTACCAGGACGTCATCCAGGCCGCCGAACTGGCCGAGAACAGCCCCGTCCGCGGCTGCATGGTGATCCGCCCCAACGGGTACGCCATCTGGGAAAACATCCAGCGCACCCTGGACGACAAGTTCAAGGAACTGGGCCACGTGAACGCCTACTTCCCGCTGCTGATCCCGAAGAGTTTCCTGGCCAAGGAAGCCGAGCACGTCGAGGGCTTCGCCAAGGAATGCGCCATCGTCACGCATCACCGTTTGAAGCAGGTGACGGTTGATGGCAAGACAACGGTCATTCCCGATCCCGACAGCAAGCTGGAGGAGGAGTACGTCATCCGCCCCACCAGCGAGACGGTCATCTGGGACCAGTACCGCAAGTGGATCCAGAGCTACCGCGACCTGCCCATTTTGATCAACCAGTGGGCCAACGTGATGCGCTGGGAGATGCGCACGCGGATGTTCCTGCGCACCACCGAATTCCTGTGGCAGGAGGGGCACACCGCCCACGCCACCGCCGAGGAGGGCCGCGAAGAAACCCTGCAGATGCTCGAAGTGTACCGCTGGTTCGCCGAGGACATCCTGGCCATGCCGGTGATCACCGGCGCCAAGACAGCCAACGAACGCTTCGCCGGCGCGCAGGAGACCTATTCCATCGAGGCCATGATGCAGGACCGCAAGGCCCTGCAGGCGGCGACCAGTCACGACCTGGGCCAGAACTTCGCCAAGGCCTTCGACGTGAAATACCAGGATGCCGAGGGCAAGGTCGAGCACGTGTGGGCCACCAGCTGGGGCATGAGCACACGCATCATGGGCGCCTTGATCATGACCCACAGCGACGACGACGGCCTGATCCTGCCGCCGCGCATCGCCGGCACCAAGGCGGTCATCGTGCCGATCTGGAAAAACGACGAAGAGATGGCGCAGGTGATCGAAGCCGCCGAGAAAATTGCGGCCGAGCTGCGGCCGGTCGTTGGGCCCATTCATATCGACAAGCGCGACAACATGCGTCCCGGCTGGAAATATGGCGAGTGGGAGCGCAAGGGTGTGCCCCTGCGGATGGAACTGGGACCTCGCGACCTGGCCGACGAAAAGGTCATGATGGCGGCGCGCCACGACCGCAACAAGCAACCCGTCCCTTTCACGGAATTGGCATCCGCCGTGCCGGCCGAACTGGAACGCATCCAACAAGACCTTTTCGACCGCGCCCTGAAACGCCGCGAAGAGGCCACCGTCACCATCGACACGTGGGACGAGTTCACCAAGACCTTCAAGGGCGACGGCGCGTTTGCCTATTGCCACTGGTGCGGCGACGGCGAATGCGAGCAGACCATCCAGGACAAGACCAAGGTTACGGTCCGCAACATCCCGTTCGACCGGGACGAGACGAAGGGCGAGTGCGTGCACTGCGGGAAAGAATCCATCGGGCGGGTGCTGTTCTCGCAGTCGTATTGATTCGGTCGGAACTTCGAAGTCGTGTTCACGGAAAAATGAGGGTCCACCGGGGACCCTCATTTTGGTGTTTTGACCTTCGAACCAGCGGACACGATTTCAAAGACAGGACCCAGCTCAACCGGAAACCAGGGCGATTCCACATCACTTGAGCAGAGTCATCCTTTCGATCTGTCGTTGGTGTGCCGTTTCCAGCCTGCAGAAATATACCCCGCTTGCCATTCTGCGTCCGCCGGAGTCCCTGCCCTGCCAGATGGCCTGATGCGGCCCCGCCGGCAGCGATCCGGACACGAGCGTTTGCACCCGCCGGCCCGTCAGATCGAAGATTTCCAGGGATACATGACCGGGCTGGGCCAATTCATAGCTGATGGTCGTCGCGGGATTGAAGGGGTTGGGATGGATCGCCAATTGCACCGACAGCCCACCGGCAGGCAGGACCGGAGAGACCGTCGGGCAGGGCAGGGTCAGCACCTGGAATTCGGTTTCCGACGCCAGGAAGATGTTGCTGCTGTTGAAGGCGACGCAGGTGCCATATTCGATCGAACCATACAGGCCCACCGGCCGCGGTGAAGCGGGATTGCCGACGTCCACGATCTGCAGACCGGTCCAGGCGTTGGCCAGATAGGCGAAACCGTCCGCGACGCGAAGGTTTTTGATTTCTTCACCGGTCGGCAGGGATCCCAGGATCGCGGGTGCCGCAGGTGTGGCGAGATCATAGACCAACAGACCATGATGGGTATTGCCCACGAAGAGATTCTGATCCGCGACGCACACCTCGGTGGTGTTTCCCGAAAGCGCGATGGTCCCGACAAGTTGGGGATTCAGCGGATCGGAAACATCCACCGCCCGCACACCCGTGTGGACGTCGGCGATGTAGGCATGATCCCCCGAGACGTCTATGGCAAACAGTTCGGTCGATCCCACGCTGACCGATCCGAGTACCTGCGGATTCAATGGATCCGACACGTCGATCGTATAAAGGTCGCCGATATTTCCACCGATATAGGCGACCGGCCCGGCGACCGAAACCGCGAATTCCCCTCCCAGGGGGTCGACCTGGCCGAGGATCTGGGGTTTGGAGGGATTGGACAGGTCGATCGTGATGAGACCACCGGTCGAACTGGCGATGTAGGCGACGTTGCCTTCCAGGCATACTTCGTTGATGCTCTCGACCATGTCCAGTGTACCGATGATCCTCGGCCTTGCCGGATTCGACACGTCGATTGACCGCAGCTTGTAATCGTGATTGAAGATGGTGCCTGTGTCTTCTCCCAGGCAGATCAGGTTTCCCGTGATGTCCATCTGGATCACATCCGTGAGAGTCCCCAGCGAACCCACGTTGACCGGAGAATCGAGGCTCGGCAACGCCAGGACCTGGAGCGACCGCCCTGCAACTGCAAAAATATGGCTGCCGGCTGAGGAGACATCACTGATGGTACCCAGGTCGGCGGAATACAAAACGCCGGGGTAGGACGGAATGGTAATGTCGATGACGGCGACTCCCTGGTCTGAATCAGCCGTATAGACACGATCGCCGAAAACACTCAGATTCAAGCAGGTTCCAGGTGTGCTGGTCCGGCTGATGAAGGTCGGGTTGGTGGGGTCCAATACATCCACGATATCCATCCCGAATTCGCCAACGGCAACAAAGGCCAGATTTCCGACCACTTCCACGGTTCTGGCCGGACAGACATGTTGGCCGATGATGGCCGGAGCCAGGGGATTGGACACGTCGACAATCTGGAGGCCGCCTAATTCCGAGGTCACGTACAGCAAGTCCCCGTAGACCATCATCATTCTGGTCATTTCTCCAAGAATCATGGAAGCGACGATGTGCGGGGTGGCGGGGTCGGATACATCCACGACATCGATGGTATATTCGTTCAGCCCTTCGGTCGTGATGTAGCGGCCCAGATACGCATAGCCGCCCGCGGCGGCGACGGCGTAGGCGGGTGCGGATTCCAACGAATACAGATTGGATGTCATCTGGGGATTCGCGGGGTCGGAAACATCGTAGACCCGGAAGAATATAGCGTCACCGAACACCTGGGAGGCCACGTAGAGATGATCGCCGGACACGGCAAAATCAGTGGCGGGAAAAACAAACTGGGAGCCCAACTCGACCGGATTGTCCGGCTCCGACACATCAAAGATCTCGATAATGTCGCCGGTCCCGACGTAAGCAAGGGTCTCATCGAGGATGATTCTGTTACTTCCGTCATCCGTTTCCACGGCGGAAAGGACGTGGGGGAAGGCTGAGTAGTCGAGACAATCCTGCGCCAGCGGCGAGCCGGATGCCATGCAGAGGCAGTAAAGCAATACCAGCAGGCGGCATGAAAAGCGTAAGGCAGATACACGAGCCATGCATATAACCTCCTAAATTTGTTTAGGGATATTATTTAATAATAGAATATCACAATTAGAATGCCGGATGCAATCGGAAACGCCTCATCGCCCGGGTAGCCCGGGCTTTCGCCGGTCGAGGCCAGGTATTATCTTGTCCCCGAAGAAACAAGGAGCGTGCGGGGGGCCGGGAACCCCGCCTTTGGTATCGATATGTCCATTCGAGGAGGCCGAGTCATGGAGACTCCCCGCAACAACCAGGAAATCCAGGAGCTGTTCCGCCACAAGGTGGGTCTGGCCGAGATGCTCAAGGGCGGCGTCATCATGGACGTCACCAACGCCGAGCAGGCCAAGATCGCCGAAGAGGCCGGCGCGGTGGCCGTCATGGCCCTGGAGCGCATCCCCTCCGACATCCGCAAGATGGGCGGCATCGCGCGCATGTCCCAGCCGGGCATGATCCGGCAGATCCAGGACATGGTCTCCATTCCGGTGATGGCCAAGGTCCGCATCGGCCACTTCGCCGAAGCCCAGATCCTCGAGGCGTTGGGCGTGGACTTCATCGACGAGTCCGAGGTGCTGACCCCCGCCGACAACGAGAACCACGTCTACAAGCACGATTTCAAGGTGCCGTTCGTTTGCGGTTGCCGCAACCTGGGCGAGGCCCTGCGCCGCATCGGTGAAGGCGCCGCGATGATCCGCACCAAGGGCGAGGCCGGCAGCGGCGACATCGTCGAAGCCGTCACCCACATGCGCGAGGTCACCGAGGGCATCCGCCGTCTGCAGCTGATGCGGGCCGACGAACTGATGGCCGAGGCCAAGAAGCTGGGCGCGCCCTATGAAATCCTGGTCCAGACCGCCGAACTCGGCAAGCTGCCCGTACCCAACTTCGCCGCTGGCGGTATCGCCACGCCCGCCGACGCCGCGCTGATGATGCAGCTGGGCGCCGAGACGGTGTTCGTGGGCAGCGGCATCTTCGCCAGCGAGGATCCCGCGCCGCGCGCCAAAGCCATCGTCGACGCCGTGACCTACCACGACGATCCGGCCAAGCTGATGGAGATCAGCATGAAGCTGGGCGAGGCCATGAAGGGCCGCGCCGTGAACGAGATGGCCGAGAACGAGAAAATGGCGGGACGGGGCTGGTAACGGCCATGAGCAAACCCGTCGGGCTGCTGACCCTTCAGGGGGACTACGACAAACACCGTCAGGCTTTTCATGCCCTGGGACGGGAAACCTTCGACGTGCGCCGTCCCGCGGAACTGGCCGAGGTTTCCTGTCTGGTCATTCCGGGGGGAGAATCGACCACCCTGACCCGCCTGGTGGACCGTGCCGGTTTGCGGGAGCCTCTGGGCGCCTTCGCCGCCGAGAAGCCGGTCATGGGGACCTGCGCGGGACTGATCATGCTGGCCGCGGAGTTGACCGGTGAAGAGCGCCCGGATTACGGAGTGAAACCCCTGGGGCTGCTGGACTGCACGGTGATGCGCAACGGTTACGGCCGCCAGATCGATTCTTTTACCGCGCCGCTTTCCCTCGACCGTTTGAATGGAATCCAGGAACCCTTTCCGGCCGTCTTCATCAGGGCGCCGCGCATTACTTCCGTCGGACCCGAAGTGGAGGTTCTGGCGAGTTACCGGGATGAACCGGTGATCATCCGGCAGGGCCATCTGCTGGCCATGGCTTTTCATCCCGAATTGACCGCGGACCAGCGGATCCACCGGTTTTTTCTGGAGCTGATACCGGGTTGAACCGGTCCCGGCCCGGATTTGCGTGTATCAAACCGGGTGAAAAATCCGTATTATTCCTTCGGGAAATAAAATTGGGGCATATTTCCGGGGCGCCGCCCCCAGCAAAGGACTCGACAATGCGTAAGGCGATACCCATTTCGGCTCTCCTGATTCTGATGGGACTGCTTGTTGTCCAGGTCGGCTGCAGCAAGGATGAAGATCCGGTGATCCCGCCTCCCACGTGTTCGATCACCATGACCACACCCACGGGTGGTGAAAATTTTTTCACGGGCGAGGAGATCAAGATCCGCTGGGACCGGACGACCGGGGGCAATGTCGGCATCCACCTGCTCAAGGGGGGCAATCCGGTCGGAGTGATCATTGCCGAGACGGAGAACAACGGGTTCTATCCCTGGATCGCAGCGACCACTTTCGGCCAGGCGTCCGGGGACGACTATGCGGTCCGGGTGACCCACCACGATGATGCGGAATGCACCGACCAGACCAGGAACTTCAGGTTGAACGACGTTTCCAACTGCTCCATCCAGTTCCCCTGGCAGGAAGTCGGCGATATCCCCAGACAGACTGCGGGAACAACCTTCGAGATAACCTGGACAAGCCAGAACACCTCGGGTTTCGTGGACCTCGAACTGTGGCGGAAACCGTACCAGGATGATGCTTTCAAGGTCGAGGATATCGGCCAGAATCTGGACGACACCGGGTCCTTCGATTGGGTGGTCGATTCCTATAATCTGGGGACTAACATCGGATTTTTCTTCAAGATCACCGATTTGAACGCCCCCCTGTGCACAGATTCCTCGGTCCAGTTCACAATCGTCGATGATGAAATCTGCATCATCGGGGTGGGCGGAATCTCCGATGGTGCAACCTATGACCAGGGCACGGACCTTTCCATTTCGTTCACCTTGACAAACTCCAGCGGTTTAGTGGACCTGAGGTTGTATTCCGGAAACGTGCCGGTGGACAGCGGGCTCATCATAAATGGTTTCAACACGGACCTCGGAACCCTGGTCTACGATTGGACGGTGACGGATTTCGGACATCCGGGTCCCTCGTTTTCCGCCTTCAACATCAGGGCCGTGGATTCGAACGACGACAATTGCTGGGGCAAGAGCGTAAATTTCACCATCGCCCAGTAAACGGACGTATCCTTGAGAAGTCGAATTTTACCCATTGATGGTACGAGGGCCGCCCGGGCGGCCCTCGTCGCGTTTCTCCTTTTGGCCGTCGTGACACCCTGCCGCGCCTGGTCGGAATTCGGTGCGGAGGAAAAGGCGGCGGAACCCACGGGCCCGGAAATCCGGGAACCCTTCTTCGAATTCCTGCTCGGCATGGCCGAAAGTGATTCCCTGGGGGCCTGGACCGGACAGCAACTGCGGGCTCACGCCGCGGCGTTGGGTCGCGAATCCCGGTTTCCCCTGGAAGAAGTCGTCTCCCTCGCGCGCTCCCGCCCCGATTCGATGGGGGAGCGGAAATACATGGGCACCAGGGTGCGCGCGGTCTGGACCCTGGTGCTGAAAGGCAGCCAGGACCGTCCCATGCCCTACAGTATTCTCGGATACCATCCGGGCAGCCTGCGGATCGGCGGAGTGCTGGTCCTCAGTGAACTGGCGCCTTCGGACATCGATGTCGCCTTCATGAAGGACGACGAGCGGATCACGCGCCGGATGACCGAGGTGCGGATTTTTCCCCTGGAAAAGGGTTATGTCCTGCTGGATGCGGACGGCTTTCTGGACGCTATCCTGGGGTCGGCCCTGGACGATGCCTGGACCCTGGGTTTCGTCATCGGTCGCGAGAAGGGGAAACTGATCGGCCTGGGCGTGTCCCTGGGGCGCGAAGGCCGCCGGATTTACGGGGAATTCGATTTCACGCAGGACAAGGTGATGGTCCACGGCCGGCGGCCCATGTCCGCCTTGAGCCGGGCCAGCCGCCGCTGGCTGAATGTCGAAGACGGCAATCTGCCGGAACCCTGGATTGAAAACTGACGCCTAATTTTCGGTAGAAACCCGAAAAATGACTATATTTTCCCAGGAGCGGCGTTTCCCGGCGCCGCGTTGTTTCAAGGGGCCGAACCGATCATGGAACGCGTGGAAATCACGGTGCGGGGCCGCGTCCAGGGGGTCGCCTTCCGCTGGTACACCCAGAAGCAGGCCCTGTCCCTGGGGTTGACCGGTTGGGTCCGGAACCGGCCCGACGGATCGGTTCAGATGGTGGCCGAAGGCAGCCGCCGGGATCTCGAGATTTTTTGCAATTGGGCCAAGCGGGGCCCCGATCACGCCCGGGTCGACCACCAGGAGGTTTTCTGGAGCGAAGCCGCGGGCAAGTTCGACGATTTCCTGATATCCGGGTGAAAGGTCCATGAGCACAACCGGAAAACAATCCCTGCTGGTGGCCGTCGACGTCGACGGCACCCTGCTCGACACCGAGTTCGAGGACGTGCTGCGGCCCCGCGAGATCGAGGCCATGGACGCGGTGCGCGCCGCGGGCCACGTGCTGGCCCTTTGCACCGGGCGCAATCTCAACTCCATCCGCGGGCTGATGGAACAGTCCAGCTGGGATCCCGTGGATCTGCCCATGGTGCTGCTCAACGGGGCCGTCGTCTGGGGCGGCCGCCCGCGCCGCAAGCTGGCCTGCAACATCCTGGACCGGAGACAGATCCTGGAACTGGTGCGCCTGTTCCGGGAACACGGCACCGTGCCGATGGTTTACGGCACCGACGACGACGGGGGAGTCCTGCACCACGAGTCCCGTCCGATCAACGACATCCTGGGCCGGTACATCGGCAACCGGCGGCAGACCGTGGGGGCCATCCACACGGTCGAGGACCTGACCGACCTGCCCTGGGAGCAGGCCCTCGAAGTGGGAACCATCGATCTGGAAGGGAAGGTGCGGGCGCTGTCGGCGGCAATCGCCGAGCAATTGGCCGGTCAGGTCAAGGTCATCAACACCAGGTCCCTGCTGGGCGGGGGACATTATTATTGGGCCGAGGCCTTCCACGCGGACACCGACAAGGGCCGGGGCCTGAAGGTCCTGGCCGCCGAATGCGGGATACCCGTCGCCCGGTCGGTGGCCATCGGCGACAACTACAACGATCTGGACATGTTTGCCGCCGCGGGCTTCAGTGTGGCCATGGCCGGCAGTCCCGACGAAGTGAAGGCCCGGGCCGATCTGGTGACCGGGCCGGTGGGCAAGGGTGGAGCCGCGGAGATCCTGGAACGAATCGCCGGGGGAGACCTGCTTCCCGGGATGGGTTGAAACGGCAATAAGTACGGTGAAAGGTGCCAGCGTGAGTACGAAATGGGATGAAGAAAAATCCAATCCGGTGCGGCCGGCCGGATCTCCACCCGTAGAGGAACCGGCGGGGGAACCAAGGGACTGGTCCGCCGGGGACCATTCCCTGGATGATCCCGGCCTGCGCGAAATGGGCTACGCCATGGTCGACCTGATCGTGGAATACCTCAGGGGCCTGGAGGGCCGAAGGGTCTACGGACCGCTGTCCCCGGCAGGCATGGACGACATGTTCGAGGAGTCGCTGCCCGAGGAGGGGACGCCCTTTCTGGATCTGATCCAGGACTGCCGCACCCGCGTCTTTCCCAACACCATGGCCATCGGCAGCCGCCGGTATTTCGGGATGATGAACCCGGCGCCCCTACCCGTGGCGGTGTTCAGCGAGGCCTTGTGTTCGGCCATGAACCAGAACACCGCCTCCTGGCGCCACGCCCCTTCCGGTACGGCCATCGAAAAAAGGGTGATCCGCTGGCTGTGCGACATGTTCCATCTGCCCGAAGGCAGCTTCGGCACCATGACCGACGGGGGTTCGCTGGCCAACATCACCGGGCTCAAGCTGGCCGTCAACCGGGCGCTCGGCCGCGATCTGTCCCAGGTGGACAACATTGACGGTCCCGGCTCGGAAATCGCCCAGCTCACCTTCTACGTTTCGGGGCAGGCCCACTACAGCTTCGACAAGGCGGTCGACCTGCTGGGGCTCGGCCGGGGCCAGCTGCGCAAGATTCCCCACGACGACATCTACCGGATCGATCTCGACGCGCTGGAAGCGGCCATCAAGAAGGATATCGACAACGGGCTGAAGCCCGCCTGCGTCATCGGCGTGGCCGGTACCACCAACACCGGCAGCATCGACAAGCTGGACAGGATGGCGGAGATCGCACACAGGTACGGCTGCTGGTTCCACGTGGACGCGGCCTACGGGGGCGCGGTCATCCTGTCGGAAATGTACGGCACCATGCTGCGGGGCATCGAACTGGCGGACTCGATCACCGTCGATCCGCACAAATGGTTCTACATGCCTTTTTCCGCCGGGGGCATCCTGGTGCGCGACGGAGATTTCCTGCGGCGCAGCTTCCTGGTGCATCCCGAGTACTACATGGAAAAGGTCATGAAGGACACGGCCGCCGAGTCGCGGAACAATGGCCAGGGACACCGGGTGATCCCCGATGAACGCAGCTTCCACCAGGGGGACAAGGTCAACTTCTTCCAGTACGGCATCCAGGGCAGCCGGCGCATGAACGCCCTGAAGCTGTGGCTGTCATTCCGTTCGGTCGGCCGCCGGCAGTTCGCCGCCTGGGTGGAAAAGGACATCGAACTGGCCCGGATCCTGGCGGCGCGCATGCGGCGGCAGCCCGATTTCCGGATCCT